>VSCG01000058.1:0-18110 GCA_047459115.1 Micromonosporaceae bacterium | reverse complement strand
TGTACGCGAGCCGGGGGCGCGCGAGATGCAGGAAGTCGCGCGAATCATGGTTGGGCGACACCGCGGGATGCCCGGAAACGGAGTCGATCACCGGCCGCAAGGCCGCGAAGTGCAGGAAATCGTGCGTTCGTGCCCGACCGCGACACCGCGGGACTCAGGAAACCGAGTCGATCAAGGACCGGGTCCAGGAAATGAAGTCGATGACGGCCGGCGCACGCCCGAGTCGATCGAGGTGCCGGTCGCCGAGGCAGCGGATCACGGGGTCGGCGGGCGCGCCTCCTCGTCGTCCGGGCGCGTGCCGCGATCGGCCGGATGCTCGACCAGTGCCAGCACGCGGCTGGCCATGAACCGGGCGGTACGGACCGGCGTACCGCCCCTGGTGACCTCGGTGACCTCGACCACGCCGCGCCCGATCGTGATCTCGACCCGGCGGCCCGCCCGGGTGGCTACGACCTCGTAGCGCAGCGGTTTACCGGCCGCGCCCGGATCCACGACGATCTCGACCCGGTCGCCCTTCATGACTCCACGATGCCGTACATCGGTGACAATGCGCATACGAAATCTGGCTCTCTGTAAAAAGCGGTGCGTCACGTAGACTGTCCGCGGAACGGCAGTCCCCCGGTAGCGAGGAGCGGCAGGTGCCCGGAGGCGACGGGCGGTTGAGCCACGAACTCGATCCCCAGCGGCCCGGCCCGCAGGATGCCTGCGGTGTCTTCGGGGTCTGGGCGCCGGGCGAGGAGGTCGCCAAGCTGACCTACTTCGGGCTCTACGCCCTGCAGCACCGCGGCCAGGAGGCCGCGGGCATCGCGGTCAGCGACGGGTCCGGGGTGGTGGTCTACAAGGACCTCGGCCTGGTCGCACAGGTGTTCGACGAGCCGACCCTGGCCAGCCTGCGCGGGCACCTGGCGATCGGGCACACCCGCTACTCCACGACGGGTGCGAGCACCTGGGAGAACGCGCAGCCGACCATCCGGGCCACGGACGCCGGCACGACCATCGCGCTGGCGCACAACGGCAACCTCGTCAACACCGCGGAGCTGGCCCGGCAGGTTGCCGGGCACGGGCTGGACGCGGCCGGGGAGACCTCCGACACCTCGGTGGTCACCGCGCTGCTCGCCGCCCGGCCCGATTTGTCCGTCGAGGCCGCGGCACTCGAGACCCTGCCGACCCTCAAGGGCGCGTACAGCTTCGTGTTCATGGACGAGACCACTCTGTACGCGGCGCGCGACCCGCAGGGCGTACGGCCGCTGGTGCTGGGCCGTCTGGAGCGGGGCTGGGTCGTGGCGAGCGAGACCGCCGCGCTGGACATCGTCGGCGCCAGCGTGGTCCGCGAGGTGGAGCCCGGCGAACTGCTCGCGATCGACGAGGACGGGCTGCGCTCGGCCCGCTTCGCCAGCCCCGACCCCAAGGGCTGCGTCTTCGAGTACGTCTACCTCGCCCGCCCGGACTCGACGATCGCCGGCCGCAACGTCTACGGCGCCCGGGTGGCGATCGGCCGGCGGCTGGCCCAGGAGCAGCCCGCCGAGGCCGATCTGGTGATCCCGGTGCCGGAGTCGGGTACCCCGGCCGCGATCGGGTACGCGGCGGCGTCCGGCATCCCGTACGGCGCGGGCCTGGTCAAGAACGCGTACGTCGGACGGACCTTCATCCAGCCGTCGCAGACCATCCGGCAGCTCGGCATCCGGCTGAAGTTGAACCCGCTGCGTGACAACGTGCGTGGCAAGCGGGTGGTGGTCGTCGACGACTCGATCGTGCGGGGCAACACGCAGCGCGCCATCGTGCGCATGCTGCGCGAGGCGGGCGCGATCGAGGTGCACGTGCGCATCTCCTCGCCGCCGGTCCGCTGGCCGTGCTTCTACGGCATCGACTTCGCCACCCGCGCCGAGCTCATCGCCGGTGGCCTGGACACCGAGGGCATCCGTCGCTCGATCGGGGCGGATTCACTCGGGTACGTGTCGCTGGCGGGGCTGATCGCGGCGACCGAGCAGCCGAAGACGCGCCTGTGCCGGGCCTGCTTCGACGGGGAGTATCCGATCGGGTTGCCCACCGGCACGATGATCGGAAAGCACGTGCTCGAAGGTGTCGGCCGGCGCGTGGAGCAGGAGACCCGTGCCGGGCAGGAGGCCCGCGCGGGGCAGGAGACCGCCGCGGTCGGCGGACAGCCGGACGTGCCACCCGGTGACCCCGTACCGGTCGCCGCGTGGCAAGGGGGTGCCGACGCCATCCGGCGTCCGTGAGGGCACCCGAGACCAACCCGTTCCCGGTAGTGAGGGGAAGAGCGTGACGCACGTTACCGAGCGGAGCAGCAACAGCAGCGACTACCAGCCGTGGACCGCGGGCAACGGTCGGGGCGGGCGGAAGCGCACGGTGACGTACGCGGACGCCGGTGTCTCGATCCACGCGGGCGAGCAGGCGGTCGAACTGCTCAAGAACAAGGTGCACCGCACCCTGCGGCCAGAGGTCATCGGCGACATCGGCGGGTTCGCCGCGCTGTTCCGGCTCGACGTGGGCAAGTACCGCAACCCGATCCTGGCCTCGTCCACCGACGGCGTCGGCACCAAGCTGGTGATCGCGCAGCAGATGGACGTGCACGACACGGTCGGTGTCGACCTGGTCGCGATGGTGGTCGACGACATCGTCACGTGCGGCGCGGAGCCGCTCTTCCTGCAGGACTACATCGCGTGCGGGGAGGTCGTCCCGGAGCGGGTGGCCGAGATCGCGGCTGGGATCGCCGACGGCTGCCGTACCGCGGGCTGCGCGCTCATCGGCGGCGAGACCGCCGAGCACCCGGGGGTGCTGCGCCCGCACGAGTACGACCTGTCCGCGACCGGTGTGGGCGTGGTGGAGGAGGACCAGATCCTGGGCCGCGACCGGGTCGAGGCCGGCGACGTGGTGATCGCCATGCCCTCGTCGGGCCTGCACTCCAACGGGTACTCGCTGGTGCGCCACGTGCTGCTCGGGGCCGGGCGGATGCGGCTGGAGTCGGTGGTCGAGGACCTCGGCCGCCAGCGCACGCTCGGCGAGGAGCTGTTGACCCCCACGCGGATCTACACGAAGGAATGCCTCGACCTGATCAAGGAATGTGAGGTCCGCGCCCTTGCCCACGTGACCGGTGGTGGGATCCCCGGCAACCTGGTGCGGGTGCTGCCCGAGCACCTGGACGCGGTGGTGGACCGCTCGACCTGGCGCCCGGCTCCGATCTTCGAACTGGTGCAGCGCAAGGGGCGCATCGACGACACCGAGATGGAGTCCACGTTCAACATGGGCATCGGGATGCTCGCGATCGTCGCGCCGACCGACTGCGACCGGGCGCTGGCGTTCCTGCGCGGGCGTGGCATCGACGCCTGGCAGGTGGGCGAGATTCTCGACGGCACGGGCGAGGTGCGGATGCTGGGGTCGCACACCAGCGGCTGATCGCCATGCGCTCCCGGCGGCCGCCACCGCCTACCGGTTCCGCTCGGTCCGTCGTCGTTTCGCCCGCAGGTCGCCCCGTTGTTGACGGACGCCGAGTGCGAGCAACCGTCCGTGACGCGTAGATCGGCGTTGCGTAATGCGTATGGATGGTTGATCAGGCCTTCACCCGACTGGACATCCGGCCTAGCCTGTTACGACACGTCGCGGGAGCGGGAGAGAGGAGAGACCGTGCCCACGGGCGAGCCGACACCACCACGCTGGACCGGCATGCGTGGGTTGGCGTCCGTCCCGTCGTACGTGATCCTCCAGCCCACCACGCTGTGCAACCTGGACTGCGCGTACTGCTATCTCCCGCTGCGTGCGGCGGACCGACGCATGCCGGTGGCGGTGGCGCGTGCGGTCGCCGCAACCGTCAACGCCTGGGCGGCGGACGTCCCCCGGTTCTCGGTGGTGTGGCACGGCGGCGAGCCGCTTGCGGCCGGCCGCGAGCACCTGGCCGCGCTGATGGCCCCGTTCCGGGGCGTCGAACACCACGTCCAGACCAACGCCACCCACATCGACGACGCCTGGTGCGCGTTCTTCGCCGAGCACGGGGTGCGGGTCGGCGTCAGCGTCGATGGCCCAGCGGACCTGACCAGTCAGCGGGTGACCCGCGGCGGCCGGCCGGCGTACGACCGGATCATGCGGGGGATCGAGGCGCTGCGTCGTCACGAGGTGCCCTTCGCGGCGTTGTGCGTGGTCTCCGATCCGCGGCCGGGCCTGGCCACCCGGCTGTACGAGTTCTTCACCGAGCTGGGCTGCTACGCGCTCGGCGTCAACGTGGAGGAGCGCGAGGGTGTCAACCGCCGGTCCAACGCGCACGCCGACGAGGCGGTACGGGCCTTCTGGGCCGAGCTGACCGAGGCCTGGCGGGCCGACCCGCGCATCGAGTTGCGCGAGGTCGAGTGGGCCCTGCGGTACGCCGGGGCGACCCTCGCCGGCGCCGCCGACGAGTTGCTGCCCCGTCAGCACGACCCGATCCCGACCATCGCCTACGACGGGCGGGTGGTGCTGCTCTCCCCGGAGCTGGCCGGTTTCTCCGACCCGGGCTACGGCGACTTCACCTCGGGCAACGTGCTCGAGACGCCGCTCGACGAGATCGTCGCGGCGGTATCGGCCGCGCCGGCCGGGTGGATCGCCGAGTACCTGACGGGCGTGGAGGCGTGCCGGGAGAGCTGCCCGTACTTCGGATTCTGCGGTGGAGCTCACGCCGCGAACCGCTACTTCGAGCACGGGCGGTTCGACGGCACGGTGACCGAGCACTGCCGTAACAGCAAGATCCGCCTACTGGAGGGAGTGCTGGACCATGCGCGAGCCCACGCGTGACGTCGATCCGGTCACCCAGCGGGTGCTGACCACCGCCGGCCTCCGGCCACTGCTGGCCGAGGCGGAGGCGGTCTGGCGCTCCCGGGCGGCCGGGCACGTCGGTGCCGACTCCGGGCGGTCCGGGCGGGATCCGCTCGCCCGCGCCGGGCGACCGGGATGGCGTCCGTTCGAGGACGCCTTCCCGACCTTCTACCAGTTCACCAACCGGCCGCCCCGCTGAGGGCGTGAGCTTCCGGGCCGCCAGTGGACGTAGGCGATGGTGCCAGCGGTCCGGATCGCGAGGTAGCACCGCTGAGCACGCGGGTGTACCGCGTGCTCAGCACCTCCGAATCGGTCCGCTTGCCGGTGGGCGGCGATGCGCTGCACCCACGGGCGGCTCGACCCTGTGCCGCGACTCAGCGTCGATGCGCGACCCCAGGCTCGGGGTCGTCGTCCTCGTCGTCGAGGTACTCGCGGTACGGGTCGTACTGGTCGAACTCGTCGTCCGACTTCTTCCCGGAAAGCTCGCGCTGCAGGGCGGCGAGGTCAGTGTTCGGGGAGTGGTACTTAAGCTCCCGCGCCACCTTTGTCTGCTTGGCCTTAGCACGGCCGCGCCCCATGGCTCGACCCCCTCGCACGAAAAGACGGGGCAGCACCCAGGCGGGCCCCGATGACGTTAGGTATCTCTCGTGGCTCCTACGGTACATGGAGCAAGCCGGGTTCGGCACCTCGGGTCCTTACCGGCACCCCTACTTTGGGTAGATCGTGGCGGTCGCCACTTTTGCAAGGTGTGACAACCGCCACGATCGGCACCGGTCACCCGGGTCGTGTCCCGCGTCCGCAGGTATGAGTCCCGCAGTCAGCAGTCCCGTGGTCAGGACCGGCAGGTCAGAGGTGGATCGCCCGTAGCCGCGCGACCTCGGCCATCCGACGCTCCGCGAGGCGGTCCGCGGCGACCGCGGGCGGCACCCCCTCGGCGTCGGCCAGGGCGAGGATCTGCCTGGTCGTGTCGTAGATCCGGGTGGCGCGCAGCTTGGCGCGCTCGAAGTTGAAGCCCTCGATCTCGTCCGCGACCTGGATCACGCCCCCGGCGTTGATCACGTAGTCGGGCGCGTAGAGGATGCCCCGGTCGGCGAGCAGCTTCTCGATGCCCGAATGCGCGAGCTGGTTGTTGGCGGCGCCGGCGACGATCTTGGCGCGCAGCACCGGCACGGTCTCGTCGTTGAGCACCCCGCCGAGCGCGCACGGGGCGTACACGTCGATGTCCGAGGTGATCAGGGCCGAGGTGTCCGCCACCAGGTCCACCTGCGGGTGGTTCGTGCGCGCCCACTCCAGCGCCTGGGGGTTCACGTCGGTGGCGACCACCGAGGCGCCGTCCTCGAGCAGGTGCGGCACCAGGTAACGACCGACCTTGCCCAGCCCGGCCACGCCGACGCGCCGCCCGCGCAGGGACGGGGTGCCGAAGACGTGTTCCACGGCCGCGCGCATGCCCTGGAAGACGCCCCAGGCGGTAAGGACCGATGAGTCGCCCGCGCCCCCGTGCTCGACCGACCGGCCCGTCACGTACCTGGTCTCCCGGGCGATGATGTCCATGTCCGTGACGTACGTGCCCACGTCGCACGCGGTGTAGTAACGACCGCCGAGCGACTCGACGAACCGCCCGTACGCCCGCAGCAGCGGCTCGGTCTTGATCTTGTCCGGGTCGCCCCAGATGACCGCCTTGCCGCCGCCCAGGTCCAGCCCGGCCAGCGCGCTCTTGTACGCCATGGCCCGCGACAGCTCGAGCACGTCGTGCAGCGCCTCATCCTCGGAGGCGTACGGGTAGAACCGCGTGCCGCCGAGCGCCGGCCCCAGCGCGGTCGAGTAGATGCCGATGATGGCCCGCAGGCCGGTCTGCTTGTCCTGACAGAAGACGACCTGCTCGTGGCCGGTCTGGGAAGAGAAGACGCCCATGTCCCACTCCTTAGACGGTGGCGACCGCCCTTGTGGAGCGGTCACCGGCTTCGCCGGCGGGGTTGCCCCGGCCGAGCCAGCGGGCTCGCTCGCTCTGGCCTGAGCGTAGTGGGGGCGCGCTGCCGCGCCAGTCTTCGGAGGTGCCCGCCGCGCTCCGCCGAGCCCATCCGCGCATGCGAGGATCGCGAACGTGCCGCCACTCTTCGCCGCATACCTTCGGGTGTACGAGCCGCTCAGCGCGTTCGGCCGGGAACGCCAGCACTACTGGCGCCAGTACGTCAAGGAGGGTCGGGCGGTCGGGCCCGCTGAGGGCCCCGGGCGGCAGCGCGAGCTGGTCATCGACGCGCTCGGCGCGGGTTGGTCGCGGCTGCCGGACCTGCCCGACGAGGCCTACGTGCTCCAGGCCGACGACACGTTGCTGATCTGTCCGTGGAGCTTGCGGCTGCGGGTCGCCGAGGCCGCGTTGTCCGCCCGTGACGGGGTGCCCGCGGTGATCGCGGACGCCCTCGTGCCGCCGGCGTTGGCCGGGCAGGCGAAGGCGGTCGTGGACGACTGGCGGGCCCGTGCTGCGCTGCTGGAGCGCGGCGCGCCCCGGGTGCACGAGCAGGTGGCCACGTGGGGGGTGCCACTGCGCTGGTTCGTCTTCGTCGAGCTGGACGAGCGGGAGTTGGTGCTCCGCCCGCAGCGGCGGGTGCTGCGCTACCGTACCGAGATCTCGCGGGCGCGGCGGCGGGCGCACCGGGCGCTTGCCGTGCTGCGCCGCTCCATCGGCGACACCCCGATCACCGCCGCCGTGGAGGAGGGCGCCCGGTGGCTGGAGGACTTCCATCCGCGGTCCGTTGTGGAGATCGACTACGGGGGCCTGGTGGAGCTGCTCGGCGACGACGCGTTGCGGTCAGACGACTCTCCGCGCCTCGTGGCCGCCGGTCTGGCCAGCCTCGGCACCGGGGACGTCGAGGGCGCCACCCGGGCGTACGAGGAGCTGGTCGCGCGCTGGCGGAACATTCAGCTTCTTGAGCGTGCTAACTGATGTATTTGGTGTAATATGGGACGAGCAGTGCAACAACTCCAAATATCACCTGTAGTCATGGTCAAACTGACCGTGACTATTGCGCCGACATTGGGCGTAACCGGGCTAGTAAATCAGGAAAATCCGGGCCGGCATCATCCGTGCAGACAGGGACCTTCGGCCGTTCGGCCCATGTCGGACATCGCGGACTAGCCGGACCATGGGTGGACGTCGGCTAGCGGGACCCTGGCCGACGTTCGCAGGTACCTGTGGAGGAGTGACCGATGGCATCGCGTACGCACGAACCAGAGCCGCTACTGACGCCGGCCGAGGTTGCGTCGATGTTCCGTGTCGACCCGAAGACCGTCACCCGATGGGCGAAGGCGGGGAAGCTGAGCGCGATCCGTACCCTCGGCGGCCACCGTCGTTACCGGGAGTCGGAGGTACGTGCCCTGCTGCAGGGTCAGATTCCTCAGCAGCGGCAGGGGGAGTGACGACGCGGGTACGGCGAGGAAGCGTGATGTCCGCTTCCTCGCCGTACCCGCGTCATCGCGTCTGATCGCGGTCCGGGACTGCGACGCGGGCGGTCAGGCCCGCGGGGCGAGGCCGCCGTCGCCGTCGACCACCTGGTCCGGCAGACCATCCTGGTCCCGGTCGGTCACCGTGATGTCAACCGTCCCGTCGCCGTCGGTGTCGAACTGGAACAGATCAGGCTTGCCGTCGCCGTCCGTGTCGGACACCCACACGTCAGGCCTGCCGTCCTGGTTGGCGTCCCCGACGACCAGGTCGGTACGGCCATCGCCGCGCGTCTCGATCTGCTCGCTCATCGCGTGATCCTCCTCGCCGATGTCGTTCCTGACCGGCCACAGTAGGCCACGGTCTCTGCCCCGCGCGACCCACGACTAGGGTGCGAGCCGTGAGCGAACGCTTCGTCGTCATCGGTGCCGGCACGATGGGGACCGGCATCGGGTACGTCGCGGCCGGCGCGGGATACCAGGTCGAGATCGTCGAGGTCGACCCGTCGCGGGCCGAGAGCGCCCAATGGACCCTGCACAACCTGTGGGACAAGGCGGTCGAGCGCGGCCGGATGTCCGCCGCGGAGGCCGACGCGGCCCGTACCCGGGTCTGTTTCCAGACGGATGTCGCGCAGCTAGCGGAAGGGCCGGACGTCGTCGTGGAGGCCGTGCCGGAGCGGGTGGATCTCAAGCGGCGCGTGCTTGCCGCGGCGGAGGCGCGCCGCCCCGCGCTGCTGGCCAGCAACACGTCCAGCATCTCGATCGGCACCCTCGCCGAGCCGCTGGCCGCACCGGAGCGCTTCCTGGGGCTGCACTTCTTCAACCCCGTCTGGTCGATGGCGCTGCTGGAGATCGTGGTCGGCGCGGCTACGAGCGAGGCGACCGTGGCCGCCGCCCGCACGCTCGCCGCCCGGTTGGGCAAGGATCCGATCGTGGTCAAGGACATGCCCGGGTTCGCGACGTCCCGGCTGGGCGTGGCGCTCGGGCTGGAAGCCATCCGCATGGTCGAGGACGGGGTGGCCAGCGCGGAGGACATCGACAAGGCGATGAAGCTGGGCTACCGGCACCCGATGGGACCGCTGGAACTGTCCGATCTGGTCGGCCTCGACGTGCGGCTGGACATCGCCCGCACCCTGGCGGCCGCGTACGGGGAGCGGTTCACGCCGCCGCGTCTGCTCGAGGAGATGGTGGCGGCAGGCAAGCTGGGCAGGAAGTCGGGCGAGGGGTTCTACCGGTGGGAGATGCGCTGATCATCGAGGAGCGGGCGGACCGGCTCGTCGTCAGGCTTTCGCGGCCGGCCAAGCGCAACGCCATCGACGCCGGCACGGTCGAGGAACTGCACGCGGTGTGCGCGGCGTTGGAGCGCGAGCCGAAGCTGCTGCTGCTCACCGGTGGGACCGACGGCATCTTCGCCGCCGGCGCGGACATCGCGCAGCTGCGCGAGCGGGGCCGCGACGACGCCCTGGCCGCGATCAACCAGGGCGTCTTCGCGCGGATCCGGGCCCTGCCACTGCCGACCGTCGCCGCGATCGACGGGCCGGCGCTCGGCGGTGGCGCGGAGCTCGCGTACGCGTGCGACCTGCGCGTGTGCACCGCGCGTGCGTTCTTCGGCCAGCCGGAGGTGCGGCTGGGCATCATCGCCGGCGCCGGGGCCACCTACCGGCTGCCGGCGTTGATCGGTGAGGCGCGGGCCAAGGAGCTGCTGTTCACCGGGCGGCGGGTGGACGCCGAGGAGGCGCTGCGGATCGGGCTGGTCAACCGGGTGGTGGCCGAGCCGGCGGAGCTGCTGCCCGCCGCGCACGCGCTGCTCGACGAGATCGCCCGGGCGTCACCACTGGCGCTACGGCTGACGAAGCTGGCCGTGGACGCGCCAGCCGCCGCGCACCCGCAGGTCGACCTGGTCAGCCAGGCGGTGCTGTTCGAGGACGAGGAGAAGCGCCGCCGGATGACCGAGTTCCTGTCCCGCAAGCGCTAGCGGGCGGCACGAGCGGGTACGCGCGCAGCCCGAGGGCTCAGCGTCGTCAGTCCTGCATCTTGATCCCGCCGTCGATCAGCGTGGTGATCACGTGGCTGGACTCGTCGAATCCGAGGATGACGACGCCTTCGGGTGCGAACTCCTTGACCCGGTCGGCCAGGCCGGTCAGGACCGGGGCGTCCTGGGCCGTGGCGCCCGGCTGGTAGGTCAGGACATCGATGTCGTCCTCGCGGACGCCGGCCGAGGTCAGGTGCGTGCGCAGGTTCGTGAGCAGACCCTGCCCCCAGGAGTCGTCCCGCACCACCATGAACACCTTGCGCACGCCGTCGCGCAGGATGATGTCGGCCAGCGCCCGCGCCTGCAGCCGGTCGGGCGGCGCGGTGCGGAAGAACAGCCCGTCGTCTTCGGCCGTGCTCAGCTCGTCGGCGGTGGCCGACGGCGAGATCAGCAGCACGCCGGCGCCGGTCACCTGCGGGATCACCGCCTTGGTCACGCCCGACGCGGCGGCCCCGATGATCACGTGCACCTTGGCCGCGAGCAGCCGGTCGACCGTGCTCCTGGCGACCTCGGGGTCCGTACCGTCGTCGCCGTCGATGAACACGACATCCTGACCGAGCACCCCGCCCGCCGCGTTGATCTCCTTGATCGCCAGGTGTACGCCGGCGGCCATCGGCGGGTACATGCCGGCGAGCTGGCCGGTCTGGGGCAGCAGCCCACCGATGATCAGCGGCGCCCCTTCGGGCCGGCGGCGCTGTGGCGGGGCCGGCTGCGCCGCCTGCGTCGTGTCCGCCACGTTCCCCGCGCCGACGTACTCGGTCTTGGCGTCGTCGACCCGGTTGTTGCGGTTGAAGTGCACGGTGCCGTAGGTGGCGGTGGCCGGTTCGCCCGCGTCGGTGAACCCGCCGCGGCTCAGCGACACCCCGCGGTACTGGATGTCCGTGCCCTGGCGCGCCAGCTTGAGGCAGTCGGCCACCTCGCTGCACTCGGTGCCGCCGGCCGTCATGCCGGGCAGGTACCTGGCGACCTCGCGGGGATTGGACGTGCGCGCGGTCTCCGCGGCCAGCGCGGCGAGGACGACCGCGTCGTACGCGTGGGCGGCGTAGCTGAAGTTGTCGAGGCCGGGCTGCACGGAGCGCAATCGGGCCACGAAGTCCTCGGTGAGCGGCGCGAGCGGCGCGGTGCCCTTCATGCTGGCCAGCACGCCGGGGTGGTCCTCCAGGCTTGCGCCGAGGCTGTTGCTCATGTTGCCGTCAGATCCGTAGAGGCGGACCGTGGGGGTGTTCTCCCCTGTCGGTACCTGAGCGTCCCCAGCACAGCCGGCGGCCAGCAACCCGACAGCCACGGTCGCGGCGGCGAGGCGCAACGCGGAGAAGTCCATGGGTATTCGTTCCTCCCCGGGGATTATCGCGTTTCAGCACCTTAACGCTCGTGTGGTGCCGCTCGCGTACGGCAGTCCCCGTGACGGTAGCCTTGCGCGTCATGGTGGCTGCGATGGAATCCC
Organism: Micromonosporaceae bacterium; assembly: GCA_047459115.1. Lineage (GTDB taxonomy): Bacteria > Actinomycetota > Actinomycetes > Mycobacteriales > Micromonosporaceae > VSCG01. The sequence goes on along the minus strand of VSCG01000058.1, from coordinate 6,399 downwards.
TGCCCGAGGCGTTCGACGGGCTCGGCGGGCTCGCGGAGAGGCTGGGGATCCAGCTCGTGGAGGCGTCAGCCGAGCGGGTGGTCGGGACGATGCCGGTGGCGGGCAACACCCAGCCGCTCGGCCTGCTGCACGGCGGGGCATCGGCCGCGCTCGCGGAGACGCTCGGGTCGATCGGCGCGGCGCTGCACGCCGCGCAGACCTCGGGCGGGTTCGTCGTCGGGGTGGATCTCAACGCCACCCACCACAAGGCTGTCCGCAGCGGCACGGTGACCGGTGTGGCGACGCCCCTGCGGCTCGGGCGGACGGTCGCCTCGTACGAGGTGGTGATCACCGACGAGGGCGGGGAGCGGGTCTGCACGGCGCGCCTGACGTGCCTGGTGCGCGGCGCTTGAGCGAGGCTTGACCCACGTGCCTACGCTGCCGCACGTGAGCCTTCCCCGGCAGGTGTACGCGGACGCGGCGCTCGTCCTGCGGGCCGCGCTGGCCGGGGACTGCGACCGTGTGGTCGCGACGTTCGACTCGGTGGTGGATCGCGCCGGCCTGGCAGCGGTGTACGACGTGGCGTGGTGCCTGGCCGCGACGATGGTCGGCGGCGACGTGCCGCGAGGCCCGTGGACGCTGGACTTCCCAGGTATCGATGAAGCCGGCTACGACGCGCGCTGGGTGGCCCGGTTCGTGTCCGCGTACGTCAACGCCGACGCGTCGACCGGCGCGGCGCTGTTCGGCGCGGCCGTCGAGGACGGCTACCTGCCCGACTGCCTGCTCACCCTCGCCGGTTCGGTGGTCGCCACGCTGCGCCGCCGCGCTACATGGGCCGGGCCCTGCCCCCGCTGATCGTGGAGCTGCCCCCATTGATCATGGCACTGGCCGGTTGATCATGGGACTGGCAGCGGATCCTTCGGCGTGTCGTGCTGCACACCTCATGATCAATTTCGAGGTGGCTGCTGGTGGCCAGGGGCGGGATCGAACCGCCGACCTTCCGCTTTTCAGGCGGACGCTCGTACCAACTGAGCTACCTGGCCCTAGCGCCCGCGGCGCTGGCGGTCCTGACGGGACTTGAACCCGCGACCTCCGCCTTGACAGGGCGGCGAGCACTCCGACTGCTCCACAGGACCCTACCCGGCTCAACGACCGGCTGTGCCCCCAACGGGATTCGAACCCGTGCTACCGCCTTGAAAGGGCGGCGTCCTAGGCCGCTAGACGATGGGGGCGGCTCCGCCATCATCGCACATGGCGGTCACCGCGGCGTTGCTCCCCATCCCCCAGAACCGCCGGAGGCTCGGCAAGCATACGCGATTCGCCGCCCCGCGACAAAGGGAGTTACGGCGCCGGGCGTGGCGGCAGCGCGGCCAGCGTGAACTGGGCCTTCAGGGTTGGCAGCATCAGCCGGCAGGCCTCGACGGTCTGGGACCGGTCACCGCCGCCGTCGTGCATCAGCACGATCGACCCGGCCTTTGTGCGACTTGTCACATAATCGGCGATGGCCTGGGCGCCCGGTCGGCGGTAGTCCCTTGGGTCAACGTTCCAGTGCAGCGAGGTCATCCCCATCTCGGCGGCCACCTTGACCGCGAGCGGCGTCCACGCGCCGCCCGGGTGGCGGAAGTAGGAGATCCGGGCACCGGGTACGGCCGCGCGGATCGCGTCGTTGGTCGCCTGGAGGTCCGCCCGGATCTTGGCCTCGGAGAGTTTGCCGAGATCCAGATTGTGATCGTATGTGTGGTTGCACAGGGTGTGTCCGTCGGCAGCGATCTGGCGGATCCGCTCCGGATAGGTGCGCGCCATCTTGCCCAGCACGCAGAAGGTCGCCTTCACGTCGTGCTCGCGCAACACCGCCAGCAGCTGCTCGGTCCACGTCCAGCTCGGCCCGTCGTCGAAGGTCAGCGCCACCGTGGCGTTGCCTGTGGTGCCGCGGGCGCCGTACGGGTACCGCGGCCCGGACGGCTTGGGCGTCGGCGGAGCCGGTGACCGGCTGGCGGCCGGTGCGCTCGGGCGCGCGGTGGTGGCGGCGACGGTCGGGGTCGGCGGGCTGGGCGATGCGCTCGGCGATTCGATGGGCGGCATCGGCGAGGGTCCGGCCGCCACCGGGTAGACGAACTGTGCCGGTTCGCGCGCCACAGAGGCGGTGCCGCAACCGGTGGCTGTCAGTAGCAGAGCCGCTCCGGCCGCCACGACCGCGGCAGCGCGCAGCCGCCATCCCGCCATGATTCCTCCCCGGTGTGTCGCGTGATTATCGCGGCTCACCTGGACGCGGCCAAGGGCGTCACTGCCGGGAGGGAGCTGGATCACCCAGCGATTAGACCCCGGGCCAGCCGGGAAGCCTTCGCGCCACACCGGCCAGCCACGGCGCGTAGGACTTCGGCCGCGCGAGCAGATCCGCGTGCAGCTCGTTCGGCGTGACCCACCGGACGGCGGCCACTTCGGTCGGGTCGGGGCGCAGCTGCGGGGTAGGCGCCACGCGGCCGAGCAGCACGTGGTCGTACTCGTGCTCGACCCGCCCGGTGTCGGGATCGTCCGCCCGGTAGACGCACACCCCGATCTCGGTGAGCGCGATTCCGCTCAAACCGATCTCGTCGACGAGCCGCCGGGTGGCTGCCGCGGTGGGGGACTCGCCGGGCGCGGGGTGCCCGCAGCACGCGTTGGCCCAGCGCAGGGGGAACCGGGTCTTGACCGCCGCGCGCTGCTGCATGAGCAGCCGCCCGGCGGGGTCGATCAGCAGGACCGAGAACGCCCGGTGCAACCGGCCGGGGGGCCGGTGGGCCTCCTCGACCGTGGCCGTGCCGACCGCTCGACCGTCCGCGTCGACCAGCTCGACGAGTTCCTGCTCCCTGCTGACCACCATCCGGCCAGCGTAGTGAGCGTGTGCGCAGGCGTCAGAGCACTTGGGCGGGGGTACCGCGATGGGTGGGACCGCGACGACGGGGAGGGTCCGATGGCTGGCAAGCGACCGTACGACTCTTCGGATCTCAAGGAACTCATGGACAACACGGGCGGCTGGGCCCGCAGTTGGGACGACGTGCTGCGGTACCTGAAGGGCCCGGCGGAGCGCGACGCCGACTTCGCCAAGGCCGAGGTGCCCGCGCTCATCCACGACATCGAGGGGTTGCGCGACCGGAAGGTCCCGTTCGACTGGGACTACCGCAAGGCGTGGCACGCGATCACCGGCGAACGGACCGCCAGCCTGCCGCCGCCGGAGGGTGTCGCGCCGCCGCCCACCAACCCGATCGAGTTGGCGGACCGCTACCTGCGAGGGCTGGGCTTCCCGGCGGACAAGAACGCGGTGCTCGCGCGGGCGCGCCGCAACAAGGCGCCGGGCCGGGTGACCGGGGTGCTGGAGCGGCTGAAGAAGAAGGAGTACGAGGACCTGCCCGACCTGGTCGAAGCGGTGGGCGACCTCACCTGGGACCACGACTGACCCTTTGGGACAATGCCCCGGCGCACGCGCCCGGCCGGTCCGCAAAGATCGTGGACATGGCTGCTGCCGGCATCATATCGGGCTATAGCCATATAAATCAGGACCGCGCTTGCCTCAGATCCTTGATTCCGGGACTATGGGCAACCTCTCATTGCCGGTACGGTATCTGCGTCCGGTTCGCGCCGCGCCCTGCGTGCAGCCGGTCCGAGAGGAGGTGCGGGGAGTGCCGGTCACCGGCCAGCGGGTGGTACGCCGGGCATTGGGTCGCCGCCTCACCAGACTGCGCATCGCGACGGGCAAGAGCCGGCGTGAGGTCGCCGAGGCGAAGCTCGGGATATCCGAGCCGACGCTGCACCGGATCGAGACCGGCAAGACACCCGTGACGCCGGCGAACGTCCGTGCCCTGTGCTGGCTGTACGGCGTGGACCAGAGCATCACGGACGCGTTGGCCGAGATGGCCCTGGGCACTTCGCAACCTGAGTGGTGGGACGCGAACCCGGTGATCCCCGACTGGTTCAAGCTCTATGTCGGGCTCGAGGCCAGCGCCATCCAGATCTGCAGCTACGACGGCGAGGTGGTGCCCGGCGAGCTGCAGACCGCCGAGTACGCCCGAGCCGTGTTCGACGTCGTGCAGTCGCCGGACACGGAAGCCGCCGAACGGCACGTCGCGCTGCGGATGCAGCGGCAGCGCACGCTCTTCGCCCGTGACCCCGCGCCCCGGCTGTTGACCGTGCTCGGCGAAGGGGTCCTGGTCCGCCCGGTCGGCGGCGAAGCGGTGATCGCGGCGCAGATCGAGCACCTGCGGCAGGTCGCTCGGCGCGACAATGTGGACATCCGGGTGCTGCCGTTCGCGGTGGGCGCGCACGCGGCCATGGCCGGGGCGTTTCGGATCCTGGACTTCGAGGACCCTGAGGACCCGGACGTGGTGTACCTGGAGTCCCATGTGGGCGCGCTGTACCTGGAGGAGCCGGCCGAGATCGAGGCGTACCGGCGGATCTTCCAGCTGATCAGCAAGGACTCGGTCCCGATCGAGGAATGGGTCGCCGCGAAGCGGTGATGGCGGCACGCAGACGGCTGCCGTAGCCCCTGCGATAGCCCTAGCCCCCTGCGACAGCCCCTTGCCGCGCTGGCCGCAGCCTCCTGCCGTGCCGGCCTGTTGTCACCTGATGCCGGCCGGCCGGCCGGCATCAGGTTTCGCTGTCATCGTCTGTCCCGCCCTGGCGCGGTCAGTGTCCGGCCGGGTCCGGCCGAACGTCAGTCATCGAGGAGTTGGTCGAACTCGCCTCGCTTGACCCCGTAGAGGAACGAGTCCCATTCCTCGGGGGTGAATCGCACCGTGCCGGCGGCCGGGTTCTTGCTGTTGCGGACCTCGATGAGGCCGTCGTAGCGGCGGGCCTCCACGCAGCTCCCGCCGTTCCCGGCTGACCTGCTGGACATGATCCAGCCAGTTTCTCTCTTCATCGGTGCTCCTTTGCGGACAGGGCATCCACGCTGATGGTTGGACGGTGTTCCGGTCCCCGGCGACCTCCGCCGGTCCTCGTCGGCGATCGCCTCAGGTTTCCGGATACACCACGCGCGAGTACGTGCCTGTTACTGTGCGTAATCGGATCGGCGGTGATTTGCGGCCGGTATGCCACGTCACTCGCCCGTGACCAGCACACCTTCACCTCCTCCCCGAGCCCTCATCTTTCATCACGAAAGCAGGGCATACGTAGCGTAGCCGAAACCGGCTCGCATGCAGGATACCCCTCCAAACTTTTGTCGCCGTGAAATCTTGCATCAGGCAACCGCTCACTGAGATGCTTACCCATACGGCGACGTAGCCAAACGGACGCTGAAGGTCGGGACAGTCCAACGCAGACGCGGGAGGCACGGGCATGGAGACCGCCAGCCCCGCCAAGGCCGGGAACGCGGACAGCAGTGTAGAGCTGGCCGAGGCGGAGGTCGCCAGACTCCGGGCCTATGTGGACCAGCTCGAGGCGGCTCTGGCCCAGCTGGAAGCCGAACGATCGGCACTGCGGTGGGCGGCCGGCCACGACGACCTCACCGGCCTGGCCAACCGGCGACTGTTCCACACGCTCGCTCCGCTGCGGCTGCACCGGAGCACGCTGTCGGCGGTGCTCGTCGTCCTCGACCTCAACGGCTTCAAGCCGATCAACGACACGCTCGGCCACGAGACCGGGGACCAGGTGCTGCGCATCGTCGCGCAGCGGCTCGCGGCGTGCGTCGGCGACGACCTGGTGGCCAGATTGGGCGGTGACGAGTTCGTCGCCGTCCTCACCTGCCCGCGTTCCGACAGCCAGGGCCAATGGTGGCGGCCCGCCGTGACGAAACTGTGCCAGGCGATCGCGGCGCCGATACGCGTCGCAGACGAGACGCTCACGGTCACCGCATCGGTCGGTGTCGTAGCGTCCGACCACGTCACCCCCGTCGACGAGCTGATCCGCCAGGCCGACGCGGCGATGTACCGGGCCAAGCGGCAGTGGCACGCGGCGGGGGGCGCTCCCTCGGCCCCGGCCTTCGTCGATGACGTGGTCGAGTGCGACAGCGGCCCGTGGCCGGTCGGTGCGGACGGGCGGCGCTACGTCGAGTTGGTGGTGATGCCCGCCCAACGCCGCCGGCCAAGCGGCTACGACCGGGGAGACCGGGTGTGGGTGCGCCGCGGCGCGGACTGGCGCCCTGGGCTGATCGTGGGCGCCTCCTTCGGGGCGGCGCTGGTCAGGTACCGCTGCGCCGAGGGTGCGGGCACGGCCGTGGACACGGTGCCGCTGACCAGTCTGCAGGAGCGGCGCGAAGCGGACCCCCATCTCGACGTGGATCCGGGCGGCTCACGGGCCGCCTGAGGCCGACCGTTGCCGCGGCGTCGGCCATGTTCACCGGCGCGGGCCGTCCGCCGGTGTGCGGCGGCCAGGGCCGCCCGGGAAATGTCGGAGCAGCCGGCGGTGGTCTTCCAGAACGTGGCGAAGTACCAGCCGCCGCGCTGGCCA
>VSCG01000057.1:0-18147 GCA_047459115.1 Micromonosporaceae bacterium | reverse complement strand
CTTGCCCCGGGCGAGTTCGGCGATGTCCGGGTTCTTCTTCTGCGGCATGATCGACGAGCCGGTGGCGAAGGAGTCGTCGAGCTCCACCCAGCCGAACGCGGGGTTGGTCCACAGCACCACCTCCTCCCCGAGGCGGGACAGGTGCACCCCGATCAGCGCGGCGACGAACAGGAACTCGGCGACGAAGTCCCGGTCGGAGACGGCGTCGATGGAGTTCGCCGCTGGCGCGTCGAAGCCCAGCTCGCGGGCGACCCGGACCGGATCCAGCGGCAGCGACGAACCGGCGAGCGCGCCCGCCCCGAGCGGGCAGACCGCGGCGCGCGCGTCCCAGTCGCGCAGCCGGTCCAGGTCGCGCAGCAGCGCCTGGACGTGGGCGAGCAGTTGGTGCCCGAAGGTGATCGGCTGCGCGGGCTGCAGGTGGGTGAAGCCGGGCGCGGGGGTGTCCACGTGCGCGGCGGCCTGGCCGACCAGCGCGTCGCACAGCTCGACCAGCCGCCCGGCGATCCCGCGGGCGTGGTCGCGCAGGTACAGCCGCAGGTCGGTGGCGACCTGGTCGTTGCGCGAGCGGCCGGCGCGTAGCTTGCCGCCGAGCGTGCCGAGGCGCTCCAGCAGACCCCGTTCGAGCGCGGTGTGCACATCCTCGTCGTCGACGCTGGGCCGGAACTCGCCGGTGGCGCAGGCCGACTCCAGGTCGTCGAGCGCGGCGAGCAGCCGACCCAGCTCGTCGGGGTCGAGCAGGCCGGCGTCGGCGAGCACCCGGGCGTGCGCCCGGGAGGCCGCGATGTCGTAGGGCGCCAGCCGCCAGTCGAACTGCACGCTGACCGACAGGCGCGCCAGCGCCTCGGTGGGGCCGCCGGCGAACCGGCCGCCCCACAGCCGCATTCCTTCGCTCACGCGCTCAACCCTCCCCGCACCTTCCCGGAAAATGCTGTCTTTGATCTTGCCACGGCGGCATCTTCCCTGAAGATGCGAGGTCGAGGGCTAGGCGGTCGGGGGGTGGGACAGCCGTGCGTCGCGGACGGCGGCGAGCCGGCTCGGCAGGCCCCACAGCTCGACGAAGCCCCGGGCCAGCGACTGGTCGAAGGTGTCGCCGGTGTCATAGGTCGCCAGGCCGAAGTCGTACAGCGAGGCGTCCGAGCGCCGGCCGGTGACCACCGCGCGGCCGCCGTGCAGCACCATGCGCACGTCGCCGGAGACGTGCTGCTGCGCCGAGTCGATGAACGCGTCGAGCGCCCGCTTGAGCGGGGAGAACCACAGGCCGTCGTAGACCAGCTCGGCCCAGCGTTGGTCGACGCCGCGCTTGAACCGGGCCAGGTCCCGCTCGACGGTCACGTTCTCCAGCTCCTGGTGCGCGGTGATCAGCGCGATCGCACCCGGCGCCTCGTACACCTCGCGGCTCTTGATGCCCACCAGGCGGTCCTCGACCATGTCCAGCCGGCCCACGCCGTGTGCGCCGGCGCGGCGGTTCAGCTCGGTGATCGCCTGGTACGGGCTGACCGTCTCGCCGTCGATCGCCACCGGCACGCCCGCCTCGAAAGTGATCACGACCTCGTCCGGGTCGCGCGGCTCGGTCGGGTCGGCGGTGTAGGAGTAGATGTCCTCGATCGGCCCGTTCCAGATGTCCTCGAGGAACCCGGTCTCGATCGCCCGGCCCCACAGGTTCTGGTCGATCGAGTACGGCGACTTGCTCGTCACGTCGATCGGCAGGCCCTTCTCCTCGGCGTACGCGATCGCCTTGTCGCGCGTCCAGGCGAAGTCCCGGGCCGGCGCGATCACCTTCAGGTCCGGCGCGAGGGCCCCCAGGCCCACCTCGAAGCGCACCTGGTCGTTGCCCTTGCCGGTACAGCCGTGCGACACGATTGTGCCGCCGTGCTTGCGCGCGGCCGCCACCAGGTGCTTGACGATCAGCGGCCGGGACAGCGCCGACACCAACGGGTAGCGGTCCATGTACAGCGCGTTGGCGCGCAGGGCCGGCAGGCAGAAGTCCGTGGCGAACTCGTCACGCGCGTCCACCACCTCGGCCTCCACCGCGCCGCAGGCGATCGCCCGCTGCCGGATCGTCTCCATGTCCTCGCCGCCCTGGCCGACATCGACGGCCACCGCGATAACCTCGGCGCCGGTCTGCTCGGCCAGGTACGGAATCGCCACCGAGGTGTCCAGGCCGCCGGAGTAGGCGAGCACCACCCGCTCGGTCATATCGTCGTCCCTTCTGAGGTTTCCTCTTTATGCATGGTGTTCGCTTTATTGCATGACGTCCGTCGTGTCCGCGGTGTCCGCGGTGTCCGCCCAGGCGGCCAGGCGAGCTGCCAGCTCCGCGCCGCCCACCGATTCCCGGGCGACGACGAGAATGGTGTCGTCGCCGGCGATGGTGCCGACGACCTCCGGCAGGCCCGAGCGGTCCAGCGCGCTGGCGAGGAACTGCGCCGCCCCGGGCGGGGTGCGCAGCACGACGAGGTTGCCGCTGTGGTCGGTGCTAGTCAGCAGCTCCCGCAGCAACCGGACGAGCCGGGCGGGTGCCTGCGCGGCGGGGCGCAGCGGCGGCCGACCCTCCTCCGGGATCAGGTACGCGGGGGGCTGTCCGTCGGTGCCGCGCACCTTCACCGCGCCGAGCTCCTCCAGGTCCCGCGACAGCGTGGCCTGGGTGACCTGGATGCCGTCGGCGGCGAGCAGCTCGGCCAGCTCGGTCTGCGAGCGCACCGCCCGGTCGCGGATCAGCTCGACGATGCGCGCATGCCGGGCGGCCTTCGTGACCGGCCCGGCCATCAGGCTCCCCTCCGGTCGCCCGCCCATCCGCGTGGCCGGCCGGCCGTACCGTGCCGGGTCATGCCGCCGCTCCCAGCAGCCAGCGCAGCAGCGCCTTCTGCGCGTGCACGCGGTTGGCGGCCTGGTCGAACACAGCGCTCTGCGGCCCGTCGAGCACCTCGTCGGTGATCTCCTGGCCGCGGTGCGCCGGCAGGCAGTGCAGCACGATCGCGTGCGGCTTCGCCTCCGCCAGCAGCCCGGCGTTGACCTGGTACGCCCGGAACGGCGTGACCCGGTCGCGCCCGTCGTGCTCCTGGCCCATCGACGTCCACGCGTCGGTGGCGACGACGTCCGCGCCGCTGACGGCGGCGGTCGGGTCACGCAGCACCTCGACGCTGCCGCCGGTGGTCGCGGCGATCCCGGCCGCCCGGGCCACCACCGCCGGGTCGGGGTCGTGCCCCGCCGGCCCGGCCACGCGTACGTGCAGGCCCGCGGTCGCGCCGGCGAGCAGGTAGGAGTGGGCCATGTTGTTGCCCGCGTCCCCGACGTAGGCGAGGGTACGGCCAGCGGTGCCGCCGAGCCGCTCGCGGATGGTGAGCAGGTCGGCGAGGAGCTGACAGGGGTGGAACCCGTCGGTCAGCGCGTTGACCACCGGCACGGTCGCGGCGGCGGCGAGCTCGGCGAGCCGGCCGTCGTCGTAGGTGCGGATGACGATGGCGTCCACGTACCGCGACAGCACCCGCGCAGCGTCCTGAATGGACTCTCCTCGGGCGAGGTGGGTGGTCTGCGCGTCGATGACGACCGGATGGCCGCCGAGCTGCGCGATGCCCACCTCGAAGGAGACCCGGGTGCGCAGCGACTGCTTCTCGAAGATCACCGCGACCGAGCGCCCGGCCAGCGGCCGGGCTCCGAGCGGCTCGGCCTTGCCTGCGGCGGCCAGGTCGAGCACGTCGGCCTGCGTCTGAGGGCTGAGATCGTCGTCTCGCAGGAAGTGTTGGATCATCCGGTGGTCTCCGCGGGGGTGCGTAGGGCCGCGTCGAGCGCGGCGGGCAGGGCGGCGAGGAACGCGTCGGCCTGCGCGGTCGAGAGGATCAGCGGCGGGGCCAGGCGCACCACGTCGGGCTGGGCCGCGTTGGCGAGGAACCCGGCGTCGCGCAGCGCGGTCACCACGGTCGGCGCGGCCGGCGCGGTGAGCACCACGCCGAGCAGCAGCCCGGCGCCGCGCACCTCGCGCACCAGGTCGTGGCCGAGCGCCTCGATCCCCCGGCGCAGCTGCTCGCCGACGCGCTTGACGTGGTCGAGCAGCCCTTCGCCGGCGATCGTGCGCAGCACCGCCAGCCCGGCCGCGCAGCAGACCGGGTTGCCGCCGAAGGTGCTGCCGTGGCTGCCGGGCTCGAGCAGGTCCGCGGCGGCGTCGAAGGCGATGCAGGCGCCGAGCGGAAGACCGCCGCCGAGGCCCTTGGCGAGCGTGACGATGTCCGGGGTGATGCCCTCGGCCTGGTGGGCGAACCAGTGCCCGGTGCGTCCGATGCCGGTCTGCACCTCGTCGATCGCGAGCAGCGCGCCGTGGCGGGCGGTGATCTCCCGCGCGGCGGCGAGGTAGCCGGGTGGCGGGACGACCACGCCGGCCTCGCCCTGGATCGGCTCCAGGATCACCATCGCGGTCCGGTCGGTGACGGCCTGCTCGAGGGCGGCCACCGAGCCGTACGGCACATGCGTGACCTCACCCGGCAGCGGGCGGAACGGGTCCGCCTTGGCGGGCTGGCCGGTGAGCGCGAGTGCGCCCATGGTGCGCCCGTGGAACCCGCCCACGGCGGCGACGACCTCGGTGCGGCCGGTGCGCCGGGACAGTTTGAACGCCGCCTCGTTGGCCTCCGCGCCCGAGTTGCACAGGAACACCCGGCCGCGCCGGCCGGACAGGGCCAGCAGCAGTTCGGCGAGCGCGACGGGCGGCTCGGCGACGTAGAGGTTGGACACGTGCCCGAGGGTGGCGACCTGCTGGGCGACCGCCGCGACCACCGCCGGGTGGTTGTGGCCCAGCGCGTTGACCGCGAGCCCGGACAACATGTCCACATAGGACTTGCCGGCCTCGTCGACCACCACCGCGCCGTCGCCGCGCACGAGCGCCAGCGGCGGGGTGCCGTAGTTGTCCATCATGGCCTGCTGCCAGCGGGTGATCAGGCCGTTCATGCGGGCACCACCATCGTCCCGAATCCTTCCGAGGTGAAGATCTCCAGCAGGGTCGAGTGCGCCATCCGGCCGTCGACGACGTGCGCCGCCGGCACGCCGCCGCGTACCGCGCGCAGGCACGCCTCCATCTTGGGCACCATGCCCGCCTCCAGCCTGGGCAGCAGCTTCTCCAGGTCGTTGGCGTTGATCTGGGAGACCAGGCTGTCCGGGTCTGGCCAGTCGGCGTAGAGGCCGGGTACATCGGTCAGCACCACGAGCTTGCGCGCCCGCAGCGCCACGGCGAGCGCCGCGGCGGCGGTGTCGGCGTTGAGGTTGTGCAGCACGCCGGCGGCGTCCGGGGCGACGGTCGAGATGACCGGGATCCGCCCGGCAGCGATCAGGTCGTCGACGGCGGCGGTGGACACCTTGGCCACGTCGCCGACCTGGCCCACGTCGACCGGCTCACCGTCGACGAGCGCGGGGCGGCGCACCGCGGTGAACAGCCCGGCGTCCTCGCCGGAGAGCCCGACCGCGAACGGGCCGTGCTCGTTGATCAGCCCCACGAGTTCGCGGCCCACCTGCCCGACCAGCACCATGCGGACCACGTCCATCGCCTCGGGCGTGGTCACGCGCAGGCCGCCACGGAACTCGCTGGGGATGCCGAGGCGGTCGAGCATCGCCGAGATCTGTGGACCGCCACCGTGCACCACGACCGGCCGCAGCCCGGCGTAGCGCAGGAAGACCATGTCCGCCGCGAACGCCCGACGCAGCTCGGGCGAGGCCATCGCGTGGCCGCCGTACTTGATGACGACCGTGGCGCCGTGGAAGCGCGCCAGCCACGGCAGCGCCTCGATGAGCGTGGCGGCCTTGGCCTGCGCGGCGGCGAGGTCGCGGGCCAGGGTGCTCGCGTCGGAGTCGGCCGAGGCCGAAGGCCCGGCGTCGAGGGCTAGCTCGGTGCTCATGTCGAATACGCCGAGTTCTCGTGCACGTACGCGACGGACAGATCGTTGGTCCAGATCGTGGCCTGCTCGCCGCCGGCGTTCAGGTCGATCGTGATCGTCACGTCCCGGCCGGTCAGGTCCACCTTGGACCGGTCTTCGGCGGCGGCGCCGCCCCGGCAGACCCAGATGCCGTTGACGGCCACGTCGACCTCGTCGGGCGCGAATACCGCGTCCGTGGTGCCGACTGCGGCGAGGATGCGTCCCCAGTTGGGGTCGTTGCCGTACAGGGCCGTCTTGACCAGGTTGTTGCGGGCCACGGCCCGGCCCACCTCGACCGCGTCGTCCTCGCTGGCCGCGCCGACGACCTCGACCGCGACGTCCTTTGTGGACCCCTCGGCGTCGGCGAGCAGCGCCCGGGCCAGCGCCCGGCAGGCCTCGGTGACCGTGGCGGTCAGCTCGGCGGACGCCGGCTCCACGCCGGAGGCACCGCTGGCCAGCAGCAGGACCGTGTCGTTGGTGGAGGTGCACCCGTCGGAGTCGAGCCGGTCGAAGGTGACCCGGCACGCCTCGCGCAGCGCCGCGTCCAGCGTCGCCGAGGAGGCGACCGCGTCGGTGGTGAGCACGCACAGCATGGTCGCCAGCGACGGCGCGAGCATCCCGGCCCCTTTGGCCATGCCCCCGACCGTGTAGCCCTGGCCCGCCACCACCGCGGTCTTCGGCCGGGTGTCCGTGGTCATGATCGCCTCGGCAGCCGCGTCGCCCCCGTTGGACGACAGCGCCCGCGCGGCGGCCTCGACCCCGGCGAGCAGCGCGGGCATCGGCAGCCGCTCGCCGATGAGCCCGGTGGAGCAGACGGCGACCTCCCCGGCGCCCATCGTCGGCTCCGGCCCGCCGCCCCCGAGCACCGCGGCGGCGTGCTCGGCCGTGGCGTGGGTGTCGGCGAACCCGGCCGGCCCGGTGCACGCGTTGGCGCCACCGGAGTTGAGCACCACGGCCCGCACCACGCCGCCGCGCAGCACCTGCTCGCTCCACAGCACCGGCGCGGCCTTGACCCGGTTGCGGGTGAACACGCCCGCCGCCGTGGCGTGCGGGCCGTCGTTGACGACCAGGGCGAGGTCTGGCCTGCCGGAGGCCTTGATCCCGGCGGCGACTCCGGCCGCCCGGAAACCCGCGGGCACCGTGACGCTCATGGCGCGACTCCGTTGCTGGTCAGGCCGGCCGTCTCCGGCAGGCCGAGCATGAGGTTGGCGCACTGCACCGCCTGCCCGGCCGCGCCCTTGCCGAGGTTGTCGATCGCGCTCACCACGATGATCCGCCCGGAGTCGATGTCGACCGTGCCCTGCAGGTGGGCGGCGTTCGACCCCAGCGTGGCGCCGGTGTGCGGCCAGGCCCCCTCGGGCAGCACCCGCACGAACGGCTCATCGGCGTACGCCTGCGCGAGGGCCTCGCGCACATCGGCGGGCGTCACAGCGGCGCGCGCCGGGCGGGCGGTCACCGTGGCGAGGATGCCGCGTGGCATGGGCGCGAGCACCGGGGTGAACGAGAGCGTGGCCGCCCCGGTCGCCTGCTTGATCTCCGGCACGTGCTGGTGGGCGCCGACCTTGTAGGGCGACAGCGCCGACATCACCTCGGAGGCGAGCAGGTGCGGCTTGAGCGAGCGGCCGGCGCCGGAGGTGCCGGAGGCCGCGACGACCACCACGTCGTCCGGCGCGGCGAGCCCGGAGCGGATCAGCGGCGCCAGGGCGAGGATCGTCGCGACCGCGTAGCAGCCGGTGTTGGCGACCCGGTCGGCGGCGGCGACGGCGGCCCGCTGGCCGGGTAGTTCGGGCAGGCCGTAGGTCCAGGTACCGGCGTGCTCGCCGCCGTAGTACCGGCGCCACGCCTGCGCGTCGCGCAACCGGTGGTCGGCGCCGAGATCGACGACCTTGACGGTGGCCGGCAGCGCCGCGGCGAGCGCGGCCGACTCGCCGTGCGGCAGAGCCAGGAACACCAGGTCCGCGTCGGCGAGCACGGCGGGCGTCGTCGGCGCGACGGTCAGGTCCGCCAGCGACCCCAGGTGCGGATGAGCGGCGGCCAGGGGCGAGCCCGCCTGGCTGTGCCCGGTCACCGCGTGGATCTTCATCGACGGGTGGCCGGCGAGCAGCCGCAGCAGCTCGCCCCCCGCGTATCCGGTCGCGCCCGCTACCGCGACGCGCACGACCGCCCCCGTATCATCATGCGCTCGACCGTATCATCATGCAGTCACGCCGCGCAACCGGGATCGAGGCGTCGGGACCGGCGGTCCCCCGTTCGGGTCTCGCCGGTCCCGGTCGGGTCACTTCACGCGTCGACCCGCCTTCCACACCCCGGTGACGTGCTCCGGTTTCGACAGGACGCCGATGTCGGCGAGCGGGTCGGCGTCGAGAATCAGCACATCCGCGTCGTACCCGGCCACGAGCTGACCGGAGCGCGGCGCCTGCGGGCCCAGGGTGGCCGGGCCGTTGGCGGTGGCCGCCTCGATCGCCTCCAGCGGAGCGAAGCCGCTGTCGACGAGCAGCGACAGCTCCCGGCCGTTGCGCCCCCAGGAGTTGGGCAGATGCGTACCGGACAGCGCGATGTCGGTGCCCATCGCCACCGTCACCCCCAGCTCGCGGGCCAGCGCCAGCGCCTCCGCGTGCCGGTCGGCGATCTCCTCCAGCTTGCGCATGGCGTAGGGCGGGACCGCCCGGCTGTCGAGGATCTCCTGGATGATCGTGCGCGTGGGCACGAGGATCGCCCCGGTCTCCCGCATCGCGACGGCGACCTCCTCGTCGAGGTACGTGCCGTGTTCGATCGTGCGCACGCCGGCCTCCAGCGCCGCCATCATGCCCGGCTTGCCGTGGCAGTGTGCGGCCACGGCCCGCTCGGCCAGGCCGGCGACCTCGACGATCGCCCGCAGCTCGGCGGCGGTGAACTGCTGGTGGATCGGGTGGTCCACTTCGGAGAGCACGCCACCCGAGGCGCAGATCTTGATGACCTTGGCGTTGCGCCGCAACTGCTCGCGCACGGCCCGCGCGCACTCGGCCGGCCCGTCGGCCAGCCGCAGGTCGCCGCCCGCGTGACCGTAGTCGACCACCCACGGCACCGGATAGCTGTGCAGGTCGCCGTGCCCGCCCGTGGTCGACAGCACCGCGCCCGCCCCGTACACGCTCGGGCCCACCACCGTCCCCTCCTCGATCGCGGTGGCGAGGTAGACGCCGAGGCCGCCCACGTCGCGGATGGATGTCACCCCGGCGTCGAGCGCGGCCCGCAGGTCGCCCACCACACGCGCGCCGCGCAGCGCCATCGGCTCGAGCGGCGAGCGGCTGAGGTCCATCGTGCGCACGCCCATCAGATGCCCGTGGCAGTCCCACAGGCCCGGCATGACCGTCTCGGCGTGCACCACCTCGGCGCGGGGGGTGTCCGGCGCGACAGCGGCCGGGCCGGCGTAGCTGATCGTCGTTCCGTCCAGCACGACGACCGCGTTGCGGACCGGCTCACCGCGCCCGGGGATCAGCAGATTGGCTTCGATTCGCTGCGACATGGCGCACAGCTAACCGGATCGCCGACCGCCGCGCCAGGGCGCGGCGGTCGGCGTCGGACCTTCGGGGCTGACAGCGCAGACACCGCCGACCGGGCGTGGACCGGGCCGTCCTGGCGAGCGCCGGCTTGGTGAGTTGACCGGGTAGACCCGACGACATGTCTACTTCGCCCCCCAGCGCGTCCCGCCCCAGCCGGCGCGGGTGCTCATGATCGTCGCGGTTTCGGAATGTCGGGGTGTCCGGGTCGGGCGCGGGGCCGCGGTTTGCAGGATGTCGCGGTGTCCGCCGCGTTGATCGACTCGGTTTACTGGGATCTCGCGGTGTCCGCGCCCGGTCGAGGGCGCGACTTGCAGGATCTCGCGCGCTCGGCGAACCCGGTCAGCACGGTTTCCTGCATCTCGCGCCCCGCCGATACCGCGAGATACCGGCATCCGGTGTCGATCACGGGGTCCGGCTGTGGATGACGGCGGCCGGTCGGGTCCGGGGAACGTCCGGTGGGTTGGGTGGCGGCCCCACGGACTGAGCTGTCGCAGCCGTCGCCCACCTGCCCGTCCGGTCAGGGCACATACCAACCAATGGGTGTTGTGCCCTTATTCAAGCTCTATCCCGTTTAGTCCTCGCTAGTCTGGGCTGCTGTGAAGAGTGCTGGTTTGCCCGAGTCAACCGACCCAATCGACTCGGACGTCGAGGCGCCATCCCCGGACTCCGCCTCCCGCCCGGGCGGCGCCGGACGTCGATTCCGGCCTCGCCTGGTGCGCCTCGGCACCCTCCTGGTGGGCCTTGCCGTACTCGTGACCAGCGGCGTCGGTGTCGGCGGATGGCTGTACTACCGGTCCATCGAGCGCGATGTGGCACGCGTCGACGCGTTCGCCGAGGTGCCGGCGGCCGAGCGGCCACAGCCCGTCGTGAAGAAAGCGGTCAATCTGCTCATCCTCGGCAGCGACGCACGGGGCGGCGACCCGGCCAAGTCACGGGCGGACACCATCATCCTTGCCCACCTGACAGCGGATCGCCGGAAGGCACAGCTGATCTCGATCCCGCGGGATACCTGGGTGCACATCCCGAAATCGGCCGACGGCCAACACGGCGGTACCAACGCGAAGATCAACGCTGCGCTCGCCTGGGGCGGCACTCCACTGATGGTGCGGACCGTCGAGAGCTTCATCGGCGTGCGCGTCGACCATGTGGTGCTGATCGACTTCGGCGGTTTCGAAGAGATCATTGACGCGCTCGGGGGCGTCGATGTCCAGGTGGACCGGTCATTCACCTCGATCGCCGCGCCGTTCCGTACGTTCCGGGCGGGGGTACAGCGGATGGACGGCGCAGCGGCGCTGGACTTCGCCCGACAGCGCCAGCAGTTCCCCGACGGTGACTTCTCCCGGATCCGCAACCAGCAGGCAGTGATCAGAGCTGTGCTCAACGAGGCCAGCACCAGCGGGCTGCTCACCGATCCGCCCCGGTTGGACGCGTTCCTGCGCGCCGTGGCGAAGGCGGTCACCGTGGACACGGCGCTGTCCATCTTTCAGATGGCCGCGGAACTGCGGCACCTCGGCGGCGAGGACGTGCAGTTCCTGACCAGCCCGTCACGCGGGACCGGCCGGGTGGCCGGGCAGAGCGTGGTGCTCCCCGACCAGCAGCGGGCCGCGGCGCTCTACAACGCGGTCAAGCGGGACCAGGCCGACCCGTGGTTCGACACGACGCGGTAGTTCACGCGGCGGGCGATCACAGCTTCGGGCGGGCGTCGCACCCCCTCGCTAGGTTGGCAACGTGACCGTTCCCGCCCGCCTGAGCCTGATCACCCTGGGTGTCGCCGACGTCGCGCGTTCGACCGCCTTCTACACCGCGCTGGGCTGGCGGCTGTCCCGCTCGTCGGTCCCCGGCGAGGTGAGCTTCTTCCATACCGTGGGCGGGCTGCTCGCCCTCTACGGACACCAGGACCTCGCCGCCGACGCGACCGTGCCCGCGGACGAACCGCCCGTGTTCCGCGGTGTCACGCTCGCCATCAACCTCGGCGGTCCGGCCGAGGTGGACGCCGCGCTCGATGCCGCCGTCGCCGCGGGTGGCCGCCTGGTCAAGGCGGCCCGACCGACCGACTGGGGTGGCTACTCGGGCTACTTCGCCGACCCGGACGGCCACCTGTGGGAGGTCGCGCACAACCCGGGCTGGCCGCTCGACGACACGGGCCGTCCGATCCTGCCGTAACCGGCGACAGGCGCAACCGCACGCTCGGGCGGCCGGGGCGGCGGACCAGCGCGGCCGCGGCGGCGGATCAGCCGCGCAGGACCGCGCCGACCTCCGCGGCCGCCGCGGCCACCGCGGCGTCCCGGGCGGCGATCGCCTCCTCCGAGGTGAGGGTGCGGTCGGCCGCCCGGAAGGTCAGCTTGTACGCCAGCGACTTACGGCCCTCACCGAGCTGCGGCGACTCATAGACGTCGAACAGCCGGATCGACTCCAACAGCCCGCCGGCGCCCGCGACGAGCGCCCGCTCCACCGTGGCCGCCGGCGTCGCGGCCGGCACGACCAAGGCGACATCGAGGTGCGCGGGTGGGAAGGCGGAGACCATCGGCGCCGGCGTCACGCCCGGCAGGGGCAGCGCGTCGAGCACCACCTCGGCCGCGCAGGTGCGCTTGGGCAGGTCCAGC
The DNA here is from genome assembly GCA_047459115.1 of Micromonosporaceae bacterium. GTDB lineage: Bacteria > Actinomycetota > Actinomycetes > Mycobacteriales > Micromonosporaceae > VSCG01. The sequence continues at coordinate 6,114 of VSCG01000057.1, read as the reverse complement.
GCGGCGCACACCGCGGGGTGCAGTTCGCCGGCGTGGCCGACCACCGCCCCGTCCACGAGGATCTCCGCGCACCGGCCGGGGTGCCACGGCGCGAGGTTGCCGCGCCGGACCTCGACCCGGTCGGGCGCGACGCGGGCGGCGTCGACGACCAGTCGGGCGGCGGCGATGGCATCCGCCCAACCGGCGGACCGGCCCGGTCCCCACCAGCCGGCGGGCGCGATGTCGCCGGCCAGCACCACGCCGACGTGCCAGGGCTGCACCGGTACGTGCGCGTCGGCAGCGGCGAGCTCGGCGTCGGACGGCCGGGTGGACACGCCCATCCGGGGGGGCGGGCCTTCGGCCGGCTGCGGGTGGAACACCAGGCCCATCTCGAACAGCGCCAGATCACGCAGGCCCCGACCGAGGTTGCGGCGCAGCGTCGCGAGCAGCGGCGGCAGCAGCGTTGTGCGCAGCATCGGCTCCTCGTCGGAGAGCGGGTTGGCCAGCCGCACCCCGTCGCGGCGCGGATCATCGGACGGCAGCCCGAGGGCGTCCAGGGCCGCGGGACCGACGAACGGGTACGACAGCACCTCCACGTACCCGGCCTCGGCGAGCGCCCGGGCCACCGAACGGCGGCGGCGCTGGCGGTCGGTCAGGCCGCTGCCGGGCGGGGCGCCCGGCAGCACGCTCGGCACCCGGTCGTAGCCCTCCAGCCGGACGACCTCCTCCACGAAGTCGGCGGGGTCGGTGAGATCCGGCCGCCAGGTCGGCGGGGTCACCGACAGCACGTCGCCGTCCGCCTCGACCGTGCAGCCGACCTCGCGCAGCCGCGCGACCACCCGGTCCCGGGTGTACGGCACCCCGGCGACGCGGGCGGGCAGGCTCGCAGCCACCCGGACCGGACGGGGCGGCAGCACCGTGTCGATGTCGAGCACCCGCGGGTCGACGCTGCCCCCGGCGTGCTCGACCAGCAGGTCCACCGCGCGCTGCAGGGCCCGCAGCGGCAGTGCCGGGTCGACGCCCCGCTCCCAGCGCTTGGCCGCCTCGCTGAACAGCTTGTGCCGGCGGGCCGTCCGGGCCACCATGACCGCGTCCCAGTGCGCCGCCTCGAACAGCAGGCTGGACGTCGTCGCCGACACCTCGCTCGACGCGCCGCCCATCACCGCGGCCAGCGAGATCGGCCCGGTGTCGTCGCAGATGACCATGTCCTCCGGGTCCAGGGCGCGGTCGACATCGTCCAGGGTGACCAGCCGCTCACCGGGCCGGGCCCGGCGCACCACCAACGGCCCGCGCAGCTTGTCCAGGTCGAAGGCGTGCATCGGCTGCCCGAACTCGATCATCACGTAGTTGGTGATGTCCACGGCGAGCGAGATCGGGCGCATGCCGGCGTGCGCCAGCCGCGTCTTCATCCACGGCGGGCTCTCCGCGGCCGGGTCGAAGTCACGCACGACCCGCGTGGCGAACCGGTCGCAGCCGCTGGGGTCGTCGACGGTCACTGGGTAGGCGGGCTCGGAGGTGCGGGCCGGCGCGGAGATCGCGGCGGGGTCGGTGAACGGCAGCCCGAGCGCGTGGGACAGCTCGCGGGCGATCCCCCGGATCGACAGGCAGTAGCCGCGGTCCGGCGTGACCGCGAGCTCCACCACGACGTCGTCCAGCCCGACGACCGGGCGGGCGTCCGCACCGGGCGCCGCGGCGCGATCCGGCGGCAGCACGATGATGCCGCTGTGGTCGTCGCCGATGCCGAGCTCCCGCGCGGAGCAGATCATCCCGTCGGAGACGTGCCCGTACGTCTTGCGGGCGGTGATGGCGAAGCCGCCGGGCAGCACGGTGCCCGGCAGCGCCACGACCACCAGGTCGCCGGCGACGAAGTTGGTGGCACCGCAGATGATGCCGCGCGGCTGCGCCTCGCCCACCTCCACCTGACACCAGCGGATCGGCTTCTTCAGCCCGCGCAGCTCCTCGAACTCGAGCACCCGGCCGACGACCAGCGGTCCGGTCACCGTCGCCCGTAGGTCTACGATGGACTCCACTTCGAGGCCGACCCCGACGAGCGCCCGCTCCAGCACGGCCGGGTCGGCGGGCGCGTCGACGTACTCACGCACCCAGGACAACGGAAAACGCATACTCCACCAACTCCGCTAGCCGGCCGGTCGGGCCACCCGCACCGCTACACCTCGACGCCGAAGGCGCAGGAGAACCGGGCGTCACCCTCCACGATGTCGCGCATGTCCCGTATGCCGTGACGGAACATCAGCGTGCGTTCGATGCCCATGCCGAACGCGAAGCCGCTGTAGACCTCCGGATCCACGCCGCAGGCGCGCAGCACCCGCGGGTTGACCATGCCGCAGCCGCCCCACTCGATCCACCGTGGGCCGTCCCGGTGCTGCGGGAACCACAGGTCGAACTCCGCCGAGGGCTCGGTGAACGGGAAGTACGACGGCCGGAACCGGGTCTTCGCGTCCGGCCCGAACATGGCCCTGGCGAAGTGGTCGAGCGTGCCGCGCAGGTGGGCCATGGTGATGCCCTGGTCGACGACGAGCCCTTCGACCTGGTGGAACACCGGGGTGTGCGTGGCGTCCAGCTCATCGGTGCGGTAGACCCGCCCAGGGCAGACCACGTAGATCGGAGGCTTGCGGGCGAGCATCGTGCGCGCCTGCACCGGCGAGGTGTGCGTGCGCAGCACCAGACCGGGCACGTCGATGAAGAACGTGTCCATCATCGTGCGGGACGGGTGGTCCGGAGCGATGTTGAGCGCGTCGAAGTTGTACCACTCCAGCTCGACCTCGGGGCCCTCGGCGATCTCGTACCCCATGCCGACGAACAGGTCGCCGATCCGCTCCATCAGCGTGCTCAGCGGATGGCGGGCGCCGCGCGGGCGGCGGTCCCACGGCAGCGTGACGTCGACGGTCTCCTCGGCGAGCACCCGCCGCTCCTGCTCGACCCGAAGCTGCGCCTCCCGGTTGGCGTACGCGTCCTGGATCGCAGTGCGCGCCGCGTTGACCCGCTTGCCGGCCTCGGAGCGCGCCGCGGGCGGCAGTGTCCCGATCTCGCGGCGGGCGAGCGATACGGTGGCCCGGTCGCCGAGGTGCTGGTGGCGCACGGCGGCCAGCGCGTCGAGGTCGACGGCCTCGGCGAACGCCTTCTCCGCCGCGGCGACGGCGTCGTCGAGGACCCCCTGAGACAGCAGCGCCGCCTGCTTGGGGTCGTACGGGTCGTTGCGGTAGCTCACGGACGAACCTCGCTCACGTCGTGTCAGTGTACGGGCGCTGCCGAGTTTGCCGAAGCGGACCGCATGAATGCGGCGCTACGCTCCGCTACGCCCGCTGACGGTCCGCTGAGCCCCCGCGGAGGCGTACAGGCACACCGCCGCCGCGGCGGCCAGGTTCAGACTCTCCGCCCGCCCGTAGATCGGCACCCGCACCCGAACGTCCGCCGCCGCGGCCACCGCCGGCGCCAGCCCGTGCGCCTCGGCGCCGAACACCCAGGCCGTCGGCCGGGCCAGCTCGCCAGTGTCGACCAGCGCGTCCAGCTCGACCTCGCCGTGCGCGTCGGCGGCGAGCACGCACAGCCCGGCGGCGCGCGCCTCGGCCACGACGGCGGCGGGGTCGCCGCCGCGCACCAGGCCGACGTGGAACAGGCTGCCCGCCGACGCACGCACGCACTTGCCGTTGTACGGGTCGACGGCGCCGTGCGGGAACACCACGGCGTCCGCACCCGCGGCGTCGGCGGTACGCAGCACCGTGCCGGCGTTGCCCGGGTCGGCGATGCCGGCGAGCACGACGGCGAGCCGGGGCGGGGCCAGATCGGCGAGCCGGGTGACGTGCCGGTGGCGGCAGACGGCGACCAGGCCCTGCGGGTGCACGGTCTCGGCGAGCGCGGCGAGACCGTCGGCGGTGACCGGCGAGATCCGCGCGCCGCGCGCCTGGACGACCGCGACCAGGTCGTGGTGGCGGTCCAGCGCCTCGGGGGTGCCGAACAGCTCCACCGGCAGGTCGGCCTCACGCACGGCCTGCGGCCCCTCGGCGAGGAACAACCCGGTCTCGTCCCGGTCGCGCCGTCGGTGCAGGCGCCGGGCAGCGACGACCCGGGGCGTCCGGGCGGTGTACGGGCCCGGTGCCCCGGGTCGTCGTGGTGGCGTCGCCAACCTGCTCAGGTGGCCGGTGGGATCAGGCCGCCTCCGCCCGGGCCGCCTGCGTCTGCTGACTGGCGGCCGCCACGGACGTGCGGGCGATTTCGACCAGCGACGCGAAGGTCGCCGCGTCGTTGACCGCGAGGTCGGCGAGGATCTTGCGGTCGACCTCGACCCCGGCCAGGCGCAGGCCCTGGATGAGCCGGTTGTACGTCATGCCGTTCGCGCGGGCCGCAGCGTTGATGCGGGTGATCCACAACTGGCGGAAGTCGCCCTTGCGGTCCCGGCGGTCCCGATAGGCGTAGTTGAGCGAGCGGAGCATCTGCTCCTTGGCCTTGCGGTACAGGCGCGAGCGCTGCCCGCGGTACCCGCTCGCGGCCTCGAGAATGCTCCTGCGCTTCTTGTGGGCGTTGACCGCCCGCTTGACGCGTGCCACGTCGATGACTCCTATTGCCTCGTCAGGCGGGTCGCGTGGCCGTGGGCTGGGTCTTCGCCCCACCCACGGACGGCCCGCTATGTCCTATCGCGACGGCGCCTCAGCGGCCCAGCAGCCTCTTGATCCGCTTCACGTCCACCTTGGCGGCCTCGACCCTGCCGGTCAGCCGCCGGGTCCGCCTGGAGGGCTTCTTCTCCAGGTTGTGGCGCAAGCCGGCCTGCTGGATAACGACCTTGCCGCGCCCGGTCAGGCGGGCCCGTTTGCCCATGCCGGTATGGCTCTTCATCTTCGGCATCCGACGTATCTCCCTGTACCTACTCGCCGGCGGACCCGGCGACCTCCCCGGCGGTCTCCTGCGCGCCGGTGCGCTCCGCGTCCGGCCCCCGGCCATCGCCGGAGCGGTTCCTCGGCGCGCCGCCCCGGGCCGCCGACGCGGCCGCCTTCGTCGCGCGGTGCGGAGCCAAGACCATGATCATGTTGCGGCCGTCCTGCTTCGGCGCGGCCTCGACATACCCCAGGTCCGCGACCTCGGCCTCGAGCCGGCGCAGGAGCCGGTACCCGAGCTCGGGGCGGCTCTGCTCACGGCCACGGAACATGATTGTGACCTTGACCTTGTCCCCGGCCTTGAGGAAGCGCACGACGTGGCCCTTCTTGGTCTCGTAGTCGTGCGAGTCGATCTTCGGCCGGAGCTTCATCTCCTTGATGACGGTCTGTTGCTGGTTGCGCCGGGCCTCCCGCGCCTTCAGTGCGCTCTCGTACTTGTACTTGCCGTAGTCCATGAGCTTGCACACGGGCGGGCGCGCCATGGGCGCCACCTCGACCAGGTCCAGGTCCACGTCCGCGGCCAGCTGCAGGGCGCGCTCCAGCGGGACGATGCCCACCTGTTCGCCCTCCGGGCCGACCAGCCGGACCTCACGCGCCCGGATCTGCTCGTTTACGCGTGGTTCGACGCTGATGGGGCCTCCTCGAGTCCGTTCCACTGTCTGTCGGTCAACTGCCTGTCCGGCTCGTGCCCAGTGCGGGGGCACGTCCGCCACCGACCGCCCGAACGCAGAAGGCCCCGGCGCACACCGGGGCCCGCTCGACCGGTCCGCGTGCACAGCGGGGTGCACGTACGCAGGGCGTTCGCCCGTCGTGGACCGGACCCGGCCGCGCGGTTCCCCGGCAACACGGGTGGGAGCAGGCGCTCCGCTTCGGTGCCGGTACCCGGCTGGGCGTACCCAGCGCAGCAGTGACCGGCATGGTCGACCTGCCAAGGCTATCAGGCTCGCCCCGCCGCCCGCTAACCAAGTCGGCGGTGCGCGCCCACCTCGGCCTCATCCGTACCCGCCCCCGCCGGGTCCGCGCCGACCTCGGCCGGTCGCGCCGCCGCGGCCGGACCGTACCGCTCGAGCAGGCCGCGCAGCGCCCGCGCCGCCGCCACCGCCCGCTCCTTGTCCGCCCGCTGGATGGCCATCACCGGTACGAGGTCGTCGTCGACGAGCTCCAGGCTGGCCCAGGCCGCGCCGTGGTCGAACCGCAGCGACCGGACCACCTCCCACGGCAACTCGTACCCGCCGATCACGTTGCG
>VSCG01000056.1:0-18751 GCA_047459115.1 Micromonosporaceae bacterium | reverse complement strand
GGGAGTCTGCGCTAACCCGGGAGGAAGGACAGCCGCACCTCGCGGGACGGGTTGTCGCCGTTCGGGTCGACCAGGCAGATCGACTGCCAGGTGCCGAGCGCGATCCTGCCGTCGAGCACGGGCACCGACGCGTACGGGGCCACGAACGCGGGCATCACATGGTCGCGTCCGTGCCCCGGCGCACCGTGCCGGTGGCGCCACCGGTCGTCGGGCGGCAGGAGATCGTCGAGCGCGGCGAGCAGGTCCTCCTCCGACCCGGACCCGGTCTCCACGATCGCGATACCTGCGGTGGCGTGCGGGACGAAGACATGCAGCAGTCCGTCGCCGCGACCCGCGACGAAACGGGCAACCTCATCCGTTATGTCCCGGACGGTAGGGCGAGTGCCGGTACGGATGGTTATGACCTTGGAGTCCACAGCGGCGAGATTACCGATCGGTACGCGGATCGGGGAGGTGTTCAGTGTCGGGTAGAGGTGACGATTCGAAGTCGAGGGGGCAGGATGGGAAGAGAAAGATCCCATCCATGGACAAAGGAACGCCTGTGGCCACGGAACGCAAGCGCCCGGTGATCAGTGACGGCCTACCCAGCCAGCTTCCTGACATCGACCCGGAAGAGACCGCCGAGTGGATCGAGGCACTCGACGGGGTGATCGACGAGCGGGGCGCCAAACGCGCCCGGTACGTCATGCTGCGCCTGCTCGAGCGCGCACGGGAGCGCCAGGTGGGCGTGCCGCCGTTGACGACGACGGACTACATCAACACGATCCCGCCCGAGCGGGAGCCGTGGTTCCCGGGTGACGAGCACGTCGAGCGGCGCATCCGCGCGTACATCCGGTGGAACGCGGCGATGATCGTGCACCGGGCGCAGCGCCCGGAGATCAACGTGGGTGGGCACATCTCCACGTACGCCAGCGCGGCCTCGCTGTACGAGGTGGGCTTCAACCACTTCTTCCGGGGCCGCAACCATCCGGGCGGCGGCGACCAGGTGTTCTTCCAGGGGCACGCCTCGCCGGGCATCTACGCCCGGGCGTTCCTGGAGGGGCGGCTCACGGAACGGCACCTGGACGGCTTCCGCCAGGAGCTCTCGCAGGCGCCGTACGGCCTGCCGAGCTACCCGCACCCCCGCCTGATGCCCGATTTCTGGGAGTTCCCCACTGTTTCCATGGGCCTGGGTGGGCTCAACGCGATCTACCAGGCGCGGTTCAACCGCTACCTGCACAACCGGGGCATCAAGGACACCTCGCAGCAGAAGGTGTGGGCCTTCCTTGGCGACGGCGAGATGGACGAGCCGGAGACGCTCGGCGCGATCGGGCTGGCCGCCCGGGAGGAACTGGACAACCTCATCTTCGTCGTCAACTGCAACCTGCAGCGCCTGGACGGCCCGGTCCGCGGCAACGGCAAGATCATCCAGGAGCTGGAGGCGTTCTTCCGCGGCGCCGGCTGGAACGTGATCAAGGTGATCTGGGGCCGGGAGTGGGACCCGCTGCTCGCCGCGGACACCGACGGCGCCCTGGTCAACCTGATGAACACGACCCCGGACGGCGACTACCAGACCTACAAGGCCGAGTCCGGGGCGTACGTGCGCGAGCACTTCTTCGGCCGCGACCCGCGGACCCGCAAGATGGTCGAGCACCTGTCCGACGACGAGATCTGGCACCTCAAGCGCGGCGGACACGACTACCGGAAGCTGTATGCCGCGTACAAGGCGGCGGTCGAGCACACCGGCCAGCCCACCGTCATCCTCGCCAAGACCATCAAGGGCTGGACGCTCGGCTCGGGATTCGAGGGTCGCAACGCCACGCACCAGATGAAGAAGCTCACCCTCGCCGACCTGAAGACCTTCCGCGACCGGCTCTACCTGGACATCCCGGACTCGGTGCTCGAGGAGAACCCCTACCTGCCGCCGTACTACCTCCCGGACGAGAAGTCCGAGGAGATCGAGTACATGAAGGAGCGGCGCCGGGCGCTGGGCGGTTACCTGCCGGCCCGGCGGACGACCACCATCCCGCTCAACCTGCCACCGCGGGACGTGTACCAGGACCTCAAGCGCGGCTCGGGCAAGCAGAAGGTCGCCACCACCATGGCGTTCGTCCGGCTGCTCAAGGAGCTGATGAAGGCGGGCAAGGGCGATCCGCGCGGCATCGGCCACCGGTGGGTGCCGATCATCCCCGACGAGGCGCGCACGTTCGGCATGGACTCGCTGTTCCCGACCGCGAAGATCTACTCGCCGCACGGGCAGAACTACACGCCGGTCGACCGGGAGCTATTCCTGTCCTACCGGGAGGCCACCGCAGGGCAGATCCTGCACGAGGGCATCAACGAGGCGGGCTCGGTGGCGTCCTTCACCGCGGCCGGCACGTCGTACGCCACGCACGGCGAGCCGATGATCCCGCTGTACATCTTCTACTCGATGTTCGGGTTCCAGCGCACCGGCGACGAGCTGTGGGCCGCGGCGGACCAGATGGCGCGCGGGTTCCTGCTCGGCGCCACGGCCGGGCGGACCACCCTCAACGGCGAGGGCCTGCAGCACGAGGACGGGCACTCGCTGCTGCTGGCCGCGACCAACCCGGCCGTCGTGGCGTACGACGCCGCGTTCGCGTACGAGCTCGCGTACATCACCGAGGACGCGCTGCGGCGGATGTTCGGCGAGAACCCGGAGAACATCTTCTACTACCTGACCGTCTACAACGAGCCGATCGTCCAGCCGGCCGAGCCGGCGAACCTGGACGTCGACGGCCTGCTCAAGGGCCTGTACCGGTACTCGCCCGCGCCGTCGCTGGCGGCCGGGGCGCCCCGGGCGCAGATCCTCGCCTCCGGGACGGCGATGCAGTGGGCGCTGCGCGCCCAGGAGCTGCTCGCCCAGGACTGGGGCGTCGCGGCGGACGTCTGGTCGGCGACGAGCTGGACCGAGCTGCGCCGCGACGCGGTCGCCTGCGAGGAGCACAACCTGGTCCACCCGGGCGAGGAGCCGAAGGTGCCGTACGTCACCCAGGCGCTGCGTGAGGCCCCTGGACCGGTCGTCGCGGTCAGCGACTTCATGCGCGCGGTCCCCGACCTGATCGCCCGGTGGGTGCCCGGCGACTACACCTCGCTCGGCACGGACGGCTTCGGCCTGTCCGACACGCGCGCCGCCCTGCGCCGGCACTTCCACGTCGACGCCGAATCGATCGTGGTGGCGACCCTGCGCCAGCTCGCGGCCCGCGGCGAGGTGCCGCCGAGCGTGCCCGGGGACGCGGCGAAGAAGTACGCGCTGCAGGACGTGAACGCGGCGCCGGCGAACGAGACGGGCGGGTCGGACGTCGGCTGATACCGGCCCGCGTCGTTGTCGTAGGGTTGCCACGTGACGGTACGCGTGCGTTTCGCCCCATCCCCGACTGGAATGTTCCACGTCGGTGGTGCCCGCTCGGCTCTGCAGAACTGGGTCTTCGCCCGGCAGCACGACGGGGTGTTCGTGCTGCGCATCGAGGACACCGACGTGGCGCGCAACCGGCCCGAGTGGACCGAGGGGATCCTGAGTGCGCTCGACTGGATCGGCATCCGGCGCGGCACCTACGAGGGGCCGTACTTCCAGTCGTCCTACGACGCCGAGCACCGCGCCGCGGCGACCCGCCTGTACGAGGAGGGGCGCGCCTACTACTGCGACTGCACCCGCGAGCAGATCGCCGCCCGCACCGGCTCGCAGTACGGCGGTTACGACGGGTTCTGCCGGGACCGTGGCCTCGGACCGGGGCCCGGCCGCGCGCTGCGGTTCCGCACCCCGCAGGAGGGGGTGACGGTGGTGCGCGACCTGATCCGGGGCGAGCCGACCTTCGAGAACTCCAAGATCGAGGACTTCGTCATCGCCCGCGCCGACGGGTCCGCGGTGTTCCTGCTGGCCAACGTCGTCGACGACATGATCATGAAGATCACGCACGTGATCCGGGCCGAGGAGCACCTGTCCAACACGCCCAAGCAGCAGTTGCTGTGGGAGGCGCTCGGCGGGCAGCCGCCGGTCTGGGCCCACGTCCCCGTCGTGGTGAACGAGAAGCGGCAGAAGCTGTCGAAGCGGCGCGACAAGGTGGCGCTGGAGCAGTACCGCGACGAGGGCTACCTGGCCGACGCGATGCGCAACTACCTGATGCTGCTGGGCTGGGCGCCCTCCGGAGACCGCGAGATCGTGCCCTGGTCGGTGATCGAGGAGGAGTTCCGGCTCGAGGACGTCAACCCCTCGCCGGCGTTCTTCGACGAGAAGAAGCTGCGGGCGTTCAACGGCGAGTACATCCGGGCGCTCAGCGTGGCCGACTTCATCGCCGCGTGCCAGCCGTGGCTGCACGGCACGGACACCATCCCGGCGCCACCGTGGAAGCCGGCGGACTTCGACCCGGACGCCTTCGCCGCGGTCGCGCCGCTGGCCCAGACCCGCATCGCCGTGCTGTCCGAGATCGTGCCCAACGTGGACTTCCTGTTCCTCGACGAGCCGGCCTACGACGAGGCGTCCTGGGCCAAGGCGATGAAGGAGGGCGCGGCGGACCTGCTGCGCGACGCGGTCGACGCCTTCGAAGGGCTGCCCGCGTGGGACGCCGAGTCGCTGCGGCAGGCGCTGGAGACGGTGGGCGCCGCCCGTGGCCTCAAGCTGGGCAAGGCGCAGGCGCCGGTCCGGGTGGCGGTCACCGGCCGCTCGGTCGGGCTGCCGCTGTTCGAGTCCCTCGTCGTGCTGGGCCGCGACCGTACCCTGGCGCGGCTGCGCGGCGCGCTCGCCCGGCTCACCGCGCAGCCGCCCGCGTAGCGGTCCGTTCGACGGGCGATCTGATCCCCGTGGGGCTGGACGGATAGATGGCCGCCGAAACGTGGCGCGCAGATCACAATTCGTACCGCCCTGCAACCCGAAGCGTCATCGCGACGTCTTATCTAGCGAGGGCACAACTCGATCTCGCGGGTTTCCTGTCCCTGCCCTGGGACAAGGAGGTGGGCCATGCGGTGGCGGACTCTGCTGCTGTCGGCACTGTCCGCTGCCGTGCTCGGCACGCTGCCGTCGGCTGCCGCGGCCGCCGGTCCGACATCAGTGCGCCTGGACGGGCCCGGATCTCCCGGTCTCAGCGTGGACATCGCAGACGACCCGGAGCTGTTCACGGATCTGATCTCACAGGTGGCCTGGCTCGCGACCCGGCCCGGAGACGCCCCGGCCCCCCGCGTGGAGACGCTCGGCCCGGGGTACCAGCTGACGGTTTTCGTCGACGGCACGCCCGATCAGAGGTACGACCTGTATCCGCTGGCCGTGGGCGGGCCGCGGGTGTTCCGACCAGCCGCGCAGCCGGGACGGCCGGTGACCGAAGCCTGGTTCTTCGGCCGCCTGTCGATGCCGGACGTCCTCACCGAGGCCGGCGTGCCGCTTCCCCTGCCGATCAGCACCCGGCCGATCGCGGACGGGCGCATCGGCCGGCCGGCGGCGAACGGGCATGCGGCGCCATCGGCGACGGAATTGGGCCGTGGCCAGTCGGCCGGAGAGGCTGCGGTCACTGCCGGGGACGGCGCGGCCGACGTGACCGAGCGGGGCGAGCCGGGCATGATGCCGGTCTCCCCGGCCGCGACGCCCGTCGCCGGTATGGACGAGGTGCTGCGGCAGTGGCGCCGGGGCATGCTCCTCGTCGGCGCCGGCGCGCTCGTCCTGCTGTTCCTGCTCGGCGCGGCCGCTCTGCTCACCCACGACCGCTGACTCTGCTCGCGTACACGGAGCCTGGCTCTGCTCGTGTCCACGGAGCAGAGCAACAGCAACCAGTCGGGTGACCCCGCCAGTGGCGCAGCTACGTGGGTTTGCGGAACACGGTGGCCCACAGCGGCCCGACCACGAACCAGATGACCATCGCCAGCGACAGCCGGCCGATCCACGCCGCCAGCTCCTGGGTGCGCGCCCAGTCGCCGACCCAGAGGATCGCGCCCCCGAGCAGGCCACAGGCCACGGCCCACCCGGCGAGACCCTTGCCCCATTCGCGCCACTCCCAGCGCGCCCGGGCCCAGCCGTGCTTCGGCGGCTTCCACGGCGGCGGCCCGCCGGCGAACCGGTGCGCGAAGCGCTGGTCGGCCCAGCGGATCATGTTGTGTCCGAAGGCGATCGAGAAGCCGATGTACGCCGCGGCGAGCCCGTGGGTGACGTTGGCGACGGTGCCGCGGCGCAGGTCGAGCACGGAGGCGATGAGCAGCACCAGGTCGACCAGGGGCGTGGCGACCAGCAGGACCGTCGACAGGCGCCGAAGCCGCAACAGGTAGCGGGCGACCAGGCCAGACACCAGCAGCACCCAGAACCCGATCTCGCAGCCCACGATCACCGCCAGCAGCATGTGCTCAAGCATGGTGGCCGGCCGGCGGCCGGGCGTCGTCGCGCGTGCGGAAACCGTCGTCCATCGTTCGATGTACGCCCGCGTCGCCGCCGCGCGGGAGGCCCGGCCTGGAGGCGTGTGCTGTGATCAGGGACGTGCGACTGGTGGCACCGCGGGGCACGACCGCCCGGGACGTGCAGGTGGCGGCGGCGTACTTCGCCGGCGGGCTCCTGCTGCTCGCGGTCAGCGGGGGCATACACGTCCTCGGGCTCATCGAGGACGCGCCCCGCGCCCTGCTGGCCGGGCCGCTCGCCGTCACCAGCGCCGGGATCGCGCTGCGCCGCCTGGCCCCGGTGGCCGGGCTGGGGCTCGGGCTGGCCGGACTCCTCGGCGACGTCCTGCTCGGCGGCTCGCTCGCCACGATCCTCGTCTTCACCCAGGCGGTGTACGAGACGTGCGTGTACGGGCCGGCCTGGCTGTGGCGCTGGGTGCTGCGCGTCTCGGTCGCGCTGACCGTCGGGTCCGCGATCCTCGGCCCGCTCGCCCTCGGACAGTGGCAGGGCCTGGGCCTGGCGGTCGTCCCCGTGCTCGTCTTCGTGCTCCCCACCATCACCGCGGTCACCGTCCGGCAGTACCGCGACCAGGCCGCGGCGGACCGGGCCCGGGCCGAGCAGACGGCCCGGCTGGCCGAGCTGGACCGCCGCCAGACGGTGACCGCGGAGCGCAACCGGATGGCGCGCGAACTGCACGACGTGATCGGCAACCGGCTCAGCGCGGTGGCGATCCACGCGTCCGCGCTGTTGTCGGTCAAGAACCTCGATCCGGACACGGTCGAGCGGGCGTTGCGGGTGATCCGGGAGAACGGTGTGCAGGGGCTGGCCGAGATGCGGCAGATGGTGGAACTGCTGCGCGACCCGCGCGGCGGCGGCGACGCGGACCGCGACTCCCCCACCAACGCCCGGCTGGCCGAGGCCGAACGCCTGGTGACCCAGGTACGGGACGCCGGCCTGGCGGTCGAGCTCGCGATCACCGGCCAGCCGCGGCCGCTGCCGGTCAGCGTCGACTTCGCCGGCTACCGGATCCTGCAGGAGTCGCTCGCCAACGCGCTCAAGCACGGTCCGGGCGAGGCCCGGGTGGGCATCGCGTACGAGCCCGACGGCGTCTCGCTGACCGTCACCAATCCGCTTCCGCCCGACCGGGCGGATGAGCCCCGCGCGGGCCCCGGACCCGGACACGGGCTGATCGGGATGCGCGAACGCGCGGACCTGCTGGGTGGTTCCTTCGCTGCCGGGCCCGAGGGTGGGGTCTGGCGGGTCCGCGCGCACCTGCCTACGGAGGAGACCGAACGATGACGATCACCGTGGTGGTCGCCGATGATCAGGAGGCGGTGCGGGCCGGGCTCGTCCTGATCCTCAACTCGGCGCCGGACATCCGGGTCGTGGGCCAGGCCGCTGACGGCGAGGAGGCGGTGGCACGCTGCCGCGAACTGCGCCCGGACGTGGCGCTGCTCGACGTGCGGATGCCCCGCCGCGACGGCATCTGGGCGACCGGCGAGATCGCCACGCTGGCGCATACCGACGTCCTCGTGCTGACCACGTTCGACGTGGACGAGTACGTCTACGAGGCGCTGCGCGCCGGGGCCGCCGGTTTCCTGCTCAAGGACACCGACGCGGACAGTCTCATCGAGGCGGTGCGCATCGTCGCCCGCGGCGAGGGCATCGTCGCGCCGGCCGTCACCCGCCGGCTGATCTCCGCGTTCGCGGCGACGCCCGCCACGGTCAGCCCGCCAAGCCTGGACACGCTCACCCCGCGTGAACACGACGTGCTCGCCTGCCTGGGCGCCGGGCTGTCGAACCTGGAGATCGCCGAGCGACTGGCGATCACTGAGGCCACCGCGAAGACGCACGTCAGCCGGATCCTGGCCAAGCTCGGCCTGCGCAGCCGGGTGCAGGCGGCGATCCTGGCTCAGGAGTCCGGACTGCGGCCGAGGAGCTGACCCGCCGCCAGGCACAGCGGCACCAGCGCCGTGCCCAGCAGCCAGCCGCCCAGCACGTCGGTCGGCCAGTGCGCGAGCAGGGCGACGCGGGTGGCCCCGACGGTCCCGGCGAACAGCACCGCCCCGGCCACCGCGGCGAGCCGGCCGGCACGGCCCAGGCGCGACCACAGCAGCAGTACGCCGAGCATTGCGAGCGCCGCGGCGTTGGTGGTGTGGCCGCTCGGGAAGCCGTTGCTGAGCGTGGTGACGAAGCCGCCGACCGGTCGGGGCCGATGCAGCAGGACGTGCCCCGAGCCCCAGGCCGCGGGCACGAGCGCTGTCACGAGCCCGACGCCCACGGCCGTTCCGTACCGGGCAAGCAGCAGGAACGCGACGGTGAGCGTGACGCCGACGGCGAGAAACGGGACCGTGGCGCCCAGGTCGGTGACGATCCGCAGCGTACCCACCCAGCCCGGGTGGTCGTGGCCGAACGCCCGCGCCCGCTCGGACACCGCGATGTCCCACCCGACCAGCGGCGCCCAGCCACCGAGCACGGGCACCGCGAGCGCGCCGAGCGTGGCCAGGGCGGCGATCGGCGCGACCAGCGGCGGGCAGGGCAGCACAGCATGTAAGGCTATGGGCCGTGACCCCCGGCGAGGACCTGCACGAGACACTGCGCCGCATCGAACGGGCCGCGGGCGCGCTCGCCACCGCCAGCGTCGCCCGAATGGATGAGGTGCTGCCGTGGTTCCGTGAACTGCCGGCCGACCAGCGGGCCTGGGTCATGATCGTCGCACAGACGGGCGTACGGTCGCTGGTCGAGTGGCTGCGCAGCAACGGCACCGCCAACGGCGCGGGCGCGAACAGCGGCGCGTCGCGGGAGGTCTCCGACGAGATCTTCGATGCGGCACCCCGGGCGCTGGCCCGGTCGATCAGCCTGACCCAGACCGTCGCGCTGATCAAGGTGACCATCGACGTGGTCGAGGAGCAGGTCGAGCATCTGGCCGCGCCCGGCGAGGAGGCCGCGCTGCGCGAGGCGGTGCTGAAGTTCTCCCGGGAGGTGGCGTTCGCGGCGGCGCGGGTGTACGCGCGGGCGGCGGAGACGCGCGGCGCCTGGGACGCCCGGTTGCAGGCGTTGCTCGTCGACGCCCTGCTGCGCGGCGACTCCTCCGATGTGCTCGCCAGCCGGGCGGCGGCGCTGGGCTGGGCGGACGCGCCGCCGGTGGCGGTCGCGGTGGGCCGCTCCCCCGGCGGCGAGGCCGCGGCGGTGGTGCACGCGCTGTACCGGACCGCGCGACGGATCGGGGTGGAGGTGCTCGGCGGCGTGCACGGCGACCGGCTGGTCGTGGTCATCGGCGGCGCGCAGGACCCGCTCGCCGTCGCGGCGCGGCTCGTCGGCGGGTTTGGCGACGGGCCGGTGGTGGTCGGGCCGGCCGTACCGTCGCTGGACGAGGCGACGGAGTCCGCGCGGGCGGCGCTCGCCGGCTACCGGGCGGCCGCGGCCTGGCCGTCGGCCCCGCGCCCGGTGGCGGCCGCGCAGCTGCTGCCGGAACGGGCCCTGGCCGGCGACGCCGAGGCGCGGCGGATCCTGCGTCAGGACGTGTACGCGGCGCTCGTGCGCGCGGGCGGCGAACTGCTGGAGACGCTGGACGCCTTCTTCGCCGCAGGCGGCGTGCTGGAGAGCGCCGCCCGCAGCCTGTACGTCCACCCCAACACCGTGCGCTACCGCCTGCGCCGCATCACCGAGGTGACCGGCTTCGCCCCGACGGACCCGCGCGACGCGTTCGCGCTGCGGGTCGCGTTGACCATCGGCCGGCTCGATCCGTCGGCCCCGACCAGCGCCCGCTAGCCGCTGCCGACCCACCGCTTTGTAGGGTCCCCACAAATCTACTCGTGGGGTTTGGTTCCTGCCGGCAACCACGTGACCCGCCAGTATCAAGGACAGTCATACCGTGCTCGCACTACTGACTCCCGGCCAGGGCTCCCAGAAACCCGGCTTCCTCACGCCGTGGCTGGCGCTGCCCGGGGCCGAGGCTCGGCTCCGCTGGTGGTCCGCGCTGGCCGGCGTGGACCTGGTGCATCTGGGCACGGCGGCGGACGCCGACGAGATCAAGGACACCGCCAAGACCCAGCCGCTGCTCACCGCCGCCGCGCTGCTCGCCGCCGAGCACCTGCCGCTGTACGACGTGCAGGTGGTCGCCGGGCACAGCGTCGGCGAACTCGGCGCGGCGGCGATCGCCGGAGCGCTGTCCGCCGAGTCGGCGGTCACGCTCGCCGCCGTCCGGGGCCGGGAGATGGCCGCGGCGTGCGCGCTGGAGCCGACCAGCATGGCGGCCGTGCTCGGCGGCGACGAGACCGCGGTCGTCGAAGCGATCGAGGCGCACGGGCTGTACCCGGCCAACCGCAACGGAGCCGGGCAGATCGTCGCCGCGGGCGCCGTGGACCGGCTGGAGAAGTTCGTCGCCGACCCGCCGGCGAAGGCCCGGGTGAGACCGCTCGCCGTGGCCGGCGCCTTCCACACGCCGTACATGGCACCGGCCGAGAAGGCGCTGGCCGCCATCGCCACCGGTGTCACCCCGAACGACCCGGCGAAGATCCTGCTGTCCAATCTCGACGGTGCGGCGGTCGGCCACGGCCGCGAACTGCTGCAGCGCCTCGTCCGCCAGGTCACCGCCCCGGTCCGCTGGGACCTGTGCATGCGCACGCTCGCCGACATCGGCGTCACCGCGGTCATCGAACTGCCGCCCGCCGGCACGCTCGCCGGCCTGGCCAAGCGGGCCCTGGCCGGGGTGGAGATCCTCAGCCTGAACACCCCGGACGACCTCGAGCGCGCCCGCGACCTGATCGCCCGGCACGGGGTCGCGGTCACCGCCGAGCCCGCCCCGCACTTCCGGGTGGTCGTCGCCTCGGCCGCCGGCACCTTCCAGCCCGCCGACGTAGCGGAGGGCAGCGAGGTCGCCGCCGGCCAGGTCATCGGGCACGTCGCCACCCGGCAGGGTCCGGTCGAGGTGACCGCGCACGACGCCGGCGTACTCACCGAATGGCTGGCCCACCACGACGACCCGGTCGCCCCGGGCCAACCCCTCGCCCGGATCGGAGGCCACCGGTAATGCCCAACGGATCCCGCATCCTCGCGCTCGGCCACTACCAACCGGCCCGGGTGCTGACCAACGACGAGCTCGCCCGGATGGTCGACACCAGCGACGAATGGATCCGCGACCGGGTGGGCATCGTCACCCGCCGCATCGCGGACAGCGAGACCGTCGCGGACATGGCCGCGGCGGCGGCGGAGAAGGCGCTCGCCGGCTCGGGCCTGACCGCCTCCGACGTCGACCTCGTGATCGTCGCGACCTGCTCCGCGGTGGACCGGGTCCCGAACGTGTCCACGCGGGTCGCCGCGCGGCTGAACATCCAGGCACCCGGCGCCTACGACATCAACACCGCCTGCTCCGGCTTCTCGTACGCGCTGGCGACCGCCGACCACGCCATCCGCGCCGGCGCGGCGCGCAACGTCATCGTGGTCGGCGCCGAGAAGCTGTCCGACGTCACCGACTGGACCGACCGGGCCACGTGCATCCTCTTCGGTGACGGTGCCGGGGCAGCCGTGGTGACCGCGGCCGACGACCCGCAGATCGGTCCCGTGGTCTGGGGCTCGGCACCGGAACGCGGCGACGCGGTGCGCATCGAGGGCTGGCGGCCGTACATCCAGCAGGAGGGGCAGGCGGTCTTCCGGTGGGCCACCACCGCGCTCGCCCCGATCGCCCGCCAGGCGTGCGAACGGGCGGGGGTCGCGCCCGAGGAGATCGCCGCCTTCGTGGCGCACCAGGCCAACGGCCGCATCATCGACGGGATCGCCAAGCGGCTCGGCATGCCGCAGGCGCTGATCGCCAAGGACATCGTCGAGTCCGGCAACACGTCCGCCGCCAGCATCCCGCTCGCCCTGTCGAAGCTCGTCGAGCGACGCGAGGTGCCCTCGGGCGCCCCGGTGCTGCTGTTCGGCTTCGGCGGGGGCCTGACCTACGCCGGGCAGGTCGTCCGGTGCCCGTAACCTGTCAAGGCCCAGCAAGCGTCTGGAGCCGTCAGTCGAATGAAAGGACCGTCCGCAATGACCCGTGAAGAGATCATGTCCGGTCTCGCCGAGATCCTCGAGGAGGTCGCCGGGGTGAACCCGGACGACGTCGCCGAGGACAAGTCGTTCACCGAGGACCTGGACGTCGACTCGCTGTCGATGGTCGAGGTGGTCGTGGCGGCCGAGGAGAAGTTCGGCGTGAAGATCCCCGACGACGAGGTGCAGAACCTCCGGACCGTGGGCGACGCGATCGCGTACATCGAAAAGGCAGGATGATGGCATCCCCCGTCGATGTTGTGGTCACCGGGCTCGGCGCGACGACCCCGCTCGGCGGGGATGTCGCATCGACCTGGGACGCCATGCTCGCCGGTCGGTCCGGGGTGAGCGCGCTCACCGAGGACTGGGCCGAGCAGTTGCCGGTACGGATCGCCGCGCAACTCGCGGTCGACCCGGCGCAGGTGCTCGACCGCGTGAAGCTGCGCCGGCTGGACCGGTCGGAGGCGATCGCGCTGGTCGCCGCGCAGGAGGCGTGGCGCGACGCGGGGCTGGCCGACGCCGGCCTGGATCCCGAGCGGCTCGCCGTCAGCATCGGTACCGGCATCGGCGGGGCCGTCACCTTGCTCAAGCAGGACGACATCCTGGAGTCCAGCGGACCGCGGCGGGTGTCCCCGCACACCGTGCCGATGCTGATGCCCAACGGCCCGGCCGCGTGGGTGGGGCTCGAACTCGGCGCGAAGGCCGGGGTGCACTCGGTCGCGAGTGCCTGCGCCACCGGCGCCGAGGCGATCGCGTTGGGGCTGGACCTCATCCGGGCCGGCCGGGCCGACGTGGTGGTGGCCGGCGGGACGGAGTCCGTCATCGCCCCGCTGCCGATCGCCGGGTTCGCCGCGATGCGGGCCATGTCCACCCGCAACGACGAGCCGCAGCGCGCCTCACGCCCCTGGGACAAGGGCCGGGACGGCTTCGTGCTCGGCGAGGGCGCCGGGGTGGTCGTCCTGGAGCGGGCCGACCACGCGGCGGCCCGGGGTGCCAGGGTGCACGCGCGGCTGGCCGGCTCCGGGATCACCTCCGACGCGTACGACATGGTGCAGCCGCACGTCGACGGCCAGACCCGGGCGATGCGCCGGGCGCTCGCCGACGCCGGCGTGTCCGGTCGGGACATCGCCCACGTCAACACGCACGCCACGTCCACGCCGACCGGGGACATGGTGGAGGTCGCCTCGGTGCGCGCCGCGGTCGGGGACCACCCGGTGCTGACCGCCACCAAGTCGATGACCGGGCACCTGCTCGGGGCGGCCGGCGCTGTCGAGTCGATCGCCACCATCCTGGCCGTGCGGGACGGCGTGGTCCCGCCGACGATCAACCTCGACGACCCGGACGACGAGTTGGACCTGTCGGTGGCGGCGCACACGGCCCGCCGGATGGACGTCCCTGCCGCACTGAACAACGCGTTCGGTTTCGGCGGACACAACGTGGCGTTGGTGTTCACGCGCGCCTAGGCGCGCGGGAACACCAACGCCCCTCGCACTACCCGGTCCTAGGAGGCCCTCGTGACCATGACCAGCACCGCAACAGTAGACGAGTCCACCGTGGACCACCGTGACCCGGAGGTCCGCCTGCGCGCGCTGTTCGACAGCGGCTCGCTGCGCCTGATCGCCCCGCGCGACACCTCCGGCGTCATGTACGCCCGGGGCGAGATCGACGGCACTCCGGCGGTCGCGTTCGCCACCGACGGCACCCTGATGGGTGGCGCCATGGGCATCGACGGCTGCCGGCACATCGTCGACGCCATCGACACGGCCGTGCGCGAGCGGGTCCCGGTGATCGGGCTGTGGCACTCGGGCGGCGCGCGGTTGCCCGAGGGCGTGGTGGCGCTCGACGGCGTCGGTCAGGTCTTCGCGGCGATGGTCCGCGCCTCCGGCCGCGTACCCCAGATCTCGGTCGTCCTCGGCCCGGCCGCCGGTGGCGCCGCCTACGGCCCGGCACTGACCGACCTGGTCATCATGAGCGCCGGCGGGCGGATCTTCGTGACCGGGCCCGAGGTGGTGCGCTCGGTGACCGGCGAGCAGGTGGACATGGAGCGCCTCGGCGGCCCCGAGCCGCACGGCCGGCGGTCCGGCGTGGTGCACATCACCACCAAGGACGACGCCGCCGCGCTGGCCGAGGCGCGGCGGCTGGCCGCGCTGCTCGGGCGCCAGGGCCGGGTCAGCCCGGACGACGTGGCCGACGACGTGGACCTGGCCAGCCTGCTGCCGGCCGAATCCTCGCGTGCCTACGATGTCAAGCCGCTGGTCAAGGCCCTGCTGGATGAGCCCGGGGTGGAGCTGCACGCCAAGTGGGCGCCGAACATCGTGACGACCCTGGGCCGGTTCGCGGGACGCACGGTCGGGGTCATCGCCAACAACCCGTTGCGGCTGGGCGGCTGCCTGGACGCGGCGTCGGCGGAGAAGGCGGCCCGGTTCGTGCGGATGTGCGACTCGCTCGGCGTGCCGCTGATCGTGCTCGTCGACGTACCCGGCTACCTGCCCGGTGTGGGCCAGGAGTGGGAG
The DNA here is from genome assembly GCA_047459115.1 of Micromonosporaceae bacterium. GTDB lineage: Bacteria > Actinomycetota > Actinomycetes > Mycobacteriales > Micromonosporaceae > VSCG01. The sequence goes on along the minus strand of VSCG01000056.1, from coordinate 3,865 downwards.
GGCGTGGTACGCCGGGGCGCGAAGCTGCTGCACGCGTTCGCCGAGGCGGTGGTGCCGCGGGTGACGCTGGTGACCCGCAAGGCGTACGGCGGCGCGTACATCGCGATGAACTCCCGCGCGCTCGGCGCGACCGCGGTGTACGCGTGGCCCGACGCGGAGGTCGCGGTGATGGGCGCGTCGGCGGCGGTGAACGTGCTGCACCGCAAGAAGCTCGCCGCGGCGAAGCCGGAGGAGCGGGAGGAGCTGCGGGCCCGGCTCGTGGCGGAGCAGATCAGGGTCGCCGGTGGCGTCCACCGGGCGCTGGAGATCGGCGTCGTCGACGACGTGATCAAGCCGGTCGAGACCCGGCGGCGCATCGCGGAGACGCTCGCGAACGCGCCCGCCGCCCGTGGCGCGCACGGCAACATCCCGCTGTGACGTACCCGCCGGCCGGCCCTAAGGCGGGGTGACTTCCGCGGGGCGGGCGCCTCAGCCGACCATCGGCAGGTAGCTGACCGGGGCGCCCTCCCCCGCGTGCCGGTACGGCTCGAGTTCGACGTCCCACGCGGTGCCCAGCTCGTTGTCGAGCGCGTGCGCCAGGCTCTCCGGGCCGCGCGCCGACGCGAGCAGCATCCGCAGCCGGGCTTCCCCGACCACGAGGTCACCGTTGGCGCTCGTCGTCGCCCTAAACAGCCCTCGGCCGGGCACATGCATGAACCGCTCGCCGTCCACACCGTGGCTCGGATCCTCGGTCACCTCGAAGCGGATCATCGGCCACTGGCCGAGCGCGGCGGCGAGCTTGGCGCCGGTGCCGGGCGCGCCGCTCCAGGAGCACTCCGCCCGGCGCGCGGAGGGTTCGAGCGGCTGGTGGGTCCAGTCGAGGCTGACGGGCGCGCCAATGACACGAGCGATCGCCCACTCGACGTGTGGGCACACGGCGAGCGGGCTGGAATGGACATATACAACGCCACGCGTCGGCACGGTGACCTCCAGGGGGACCGAGGGCGTCTTCCCCTACGACCTCGGTCTCCTGACGGTCGATACCCATGATGACCCGGTTACCGGTGATGCGCCAGAGAATCGGGAAAAGCGGCGCGAGAATCTCCTAGGTCAACCCGATCGGGTGCTCGAAACTGTCAGCTAGACTTTGCCGGTCGGCCTACGTCCGACCCCCCATCCTGTCCATTTCCCTAGCGGGATCTGTCTTCGATCCCGTCTGTTTTGCAAGGAGTCCCCCGTGGCAGGCACGTCCAAGACCGCGCGCGCGTCCGTGCGCGCCGCCCAGGGCGCCGGCGGAGCGCTCAGCGTGCTCGGCGAGTTCAAGTACCTGATCCCGCTGAACAACGGCAAGCACGTCTACGTGCGCAACCTCACCAACGGCAGGACGGCGCACCTGAAGACCGACTCCGAGGCGTTCGTCGAGGAGATTCGCACCCTCGCGGCGGCCGGCCACGGGGCCAAGGTCCGCGCCGAACTGGTCGCACTGGCCGCCGCCCACCCCGGGCACGGCTGGGACACCGCCGAGAAGCGCCTGGTCGAGGCGGGGGTCTTCGAGTCCTGAGGCCTCACCGGCCGGCCGTGGCCAGGTTGATCCACTCGGTCGCGGTGGTCACCTCCGCCAGGATGTCCGGGTCTGGGTCCACGCCCAGGCCCGGACCGGTCGGCACCGCTATGTGCCCGTCGACCAGGGTGAATGGTCGGCTGATGTCCCGGGCGTAGTAGCGGTCCGAGGCGGAGGTGTCGCCGGGCAGGGTGAAGCCGGGCAGCGCCGCGAGCGCCACGTTGGCCGCCCGGCCGAGTCCGGTCTCGAGCATCCCACCGGCCCACACCGGTACGCCGTGCGCCGCGCACACGTCGTGCACCCGTCGGGCTTCGAGGTAGCCGCCCACCCGGCCCGGCTTGACGTTCACGATCGCGCAGGCGCCGAGCGCGATCGCGTCGGCCGCGGCACGTGCGCTGGTGACGGACTCGTCCAGGCAGACCGGGGTCCGGATCAGCTTCGCCAGCGTCGCGTGCCCGCGCAGGTCGTCCTCGGCCAGCGGCTGTTCGATGAGCAGCAGGTCGAACGGGTCCAGCCGGGCCAGGTGACCGGCGTCCCCGAGGGTGTACGCGGTGTTCGCGTCCACCTGCAACAGCACGTCGTCACCGAAGCGCTCACGCACCGCACGCACCGGCTCCACGTCCCACCCCGGCTGGATCTTCAGTTTGATCCGCAGGTACCCGGCGTCCAGGTAGGACGCGACCGCGTCGAGCAGCTCGGGGATCGAGTCCATGATGCCGACCGAGACCCCGGCCGGCACCGCCGGGCGCACCGCGCCGAGGAAGGCCCCGAAGGACATCCCCGCGGCGCGCAACCAGGCGTCCAGGACCGCGGTGTGCACGGCGGCCTTCGCCATCGGATGACCCTTGATCCGCGCGAACGCCGCCTCCACGGCGTGCGCGTCCACGCGGGGCAGTGCCGCGACCGCCGGGACCAGGAAACGGCGGACGACCTCGGCGGCCCCGTCGACGTACTCGGAGGAGTAGAGCGGCGCGGACATCGCCACGCACTCGCCCCACCCGTCGGTGTCGGTGGCGACGGCCCGCACCAGCAGCACGTCCCGCTCGTGCTCGACCCCGAACGACGTGCGAAACGGCGCCACCAGGGGCATCGCGACGCGCCGCAGCTCGAACCCGGTCAGCTTCACGGCTCGGGCACCTCCAGCAGGTAGAAGCCGTCGCGGGACATCCCGGTGATCCGGTAGCCGGCGCCCAGCGCCGCGCCGAGCGCGTCGCGCAGCGCGTACCGCCACGCGGTCGCGGCGGGCGGGTCTTCGGCGCGCAGCGCCTCGACCTCCTCGGGTACGGCGACGAGCACCGGCCGCCCGTCGGCGGGGAGGTCCCCGGCCTCGACGGGCTCGACCGGCCGCTGCCCGGCCCGGTCGAGCAGCACGGCCGCGCCGGCGGCGCGCAGCGCCCCGGTGTCGACCTCGGGGACCTCGCCGCGGGCGGCCGCGGCCGCCCGCGGCGAGGTGAGCGCCCAGGTCACCCAGAGCCGGTCCGACGGCTGTCCGGCGTTGAGCCCGTCGGTCATCGCCCCGTAGAAGTCGGGCAGGTACTCGGTGGCCAGCGCGCCGAGCCGGTGCAGGTTGAAGCGCGCGTTGCGACGCACGAGCGGGTCGAAGGTCCAGCAGATCCGGGTGATGCCGCGCTCCAGCGCCCAGGCCCGCTGGTGCTGCTTGATCGCGTAACCGACGCCGGCGCGCTGCCAGGCCGGGTCCACCCCGGCGATGTGCGAGTGCAGGTGGTCGGTGCCGAAGAACGCGACGGCCCCGCCGACGAGCCGCTGCCCCGCGTACGCCCCGACCACGTAGTTGCCAGCGTGCGCGAGCGCCCGGATCACGTGCGGGTTGAGCACCGCCTCGACCGATTCCGCGAGCCAGATCCGCCGGAACAGGTCGGCTACGGCGTGGTGCTGGGCGACGTCGTGCAGTCCCACGATCCGCGGCACGGTCACGTCCGGCATGGACACACTCAACCAGACACGCGGGTGGGGTGGACACCCCTGCGCGTCACGTCCGGTTCGGCGCAAAACGCCGCTTGACCACCTCGTTGGCCAGGACGTACGCGATCGTCAGGGCGGCGAGCGCGGCCAGGACGGCCGCGGTGATCGGCACGAAACCGAGCGGCCGCGCCAGCGGCGTGTACGGGATGGCGACGGTCACCACGGTCAGCAGCGCGCTGCTGACCAGCAGCGCCCGCGCCGGCCGGCTGCGGAAGAACGGCCGGTTGGTGCGCAGTACCAGCAGGACGGCGAGTTCGGTCGCCGTCGACTCGATGAACCAGCCGGTCCGGAACACCTCGGGCCCGGCGCCGAACCCCAGGCGCAGGGTCAGGAACGTCGCGA
>VSCG01000055.1:0-18888 GCA_047459115.1 Micromonosporaceae bacterium | reverse complement strand
CTCATCGGTCAGCGCCACGTGCGACTGCGTGCCCTGCACACCGTGCGGGACCAGCTTGTCCTTAGCCGGCTTAGCCGACTTATCCTTAACCGGCTTGGCCGACTTGTCCTTGACCGGCTTGTCAGCCGGCTTGTCGGCCGGCTGCTCGGCGGTCACCGCGGCGGCCACCGTCGCCGGGGTCACCGGCGGGGTGGTGTCGATAGCGGCCACAGCCGGGCCGGCGGCCACACCACCGGTCAGCGCCACACCAGCAGCACCCACCACGAGCTTGCGGCCGATAGCGGTATCAGTAATGGCATCAAGCCAACGCTTGAACATAGTCATGATCAAAACCCCTTTCAAGGGACGACAAAAGCCAGCGACGCGATCCACACAGGACACGCCCACCGGCACAGAAACAAAGCCTGAAAAAGAAGAAGAAGAGAAGACTCCACGCGCGACACGCGCGGCCACCCGCGGCTCAACCCGCGGAGACAGTCCTCAACAACCCGCACCCACCCGGCATTCCACCGACCCCCTCACCTCGGGGGGCGGCCCCATGACCGGGGCGCGGACCAGATAACAACACCCGCGGCCCGCCCGGCATTCCAACCAGCCCGGAGGAGCGGCTACCAGGCCGCTACCGCGGCGCGCGGAACCATATACAACACACCCGGCCCCCCGGGCATTCCGACCCGGCCGTGACCGGCGCCACAGCCGACCAGGCCCCGCCGGCCTGGATACGGGCCGGACACAACCCCCACCCCGGCCCGGACAATCCCGGCCAAGGAGAAACCGCCCCACCGGCAAATCAGACATACCCGCCAAACACCGGGTCGCTTTGCACACATCCCGGATCATCAAGTAGCGATCATGATTGACCGGAGGGCGCATGTCGTGGGGCATCGAGCCGACGATCACGAGGGGTGGACAGCCACCCAACGATGGGATGAATCAGACATCGCGCAGCGTGTCCAGGCGCCGCCGATACTCCTCGTCATCGATCTCACCGCGGACGTAGCGCTCGGCCAGCACCCGTTCGGGGTCGGCGTGCGTGACCGGCACCACGCGGGTCCGCCCACCAGCGACGTAGCGCACCAGAAGCACCGCTCCCGTGATCAGCAGGCCCCAGAACACGACCATGTTGAGCGCCATCAGCAGGTAACTCCAGCCGCCCGTGCCGTATCCCCAGTGCATCACCGTGACCTCCCTCGGTGGTCCCGCATCAACGGTCTCCTTTGTGCAGGCCGACGGGCAGGGGCGAACATCCCGTACGCGTGGGTCCTTGGTCCCGTTAGCCGATGACCCGGATCATGCGGCCGAGGACCGCCGCGCGAGGTCGGCCTCGACATTGCGCGCCATGTGCGACAACACGTGGATGGTTCCGGCGTACTGCTCCGGGGTGAGGCCGTCGACGACCGCGGCGCGCACCTGGCCGATCCGCTCGGCCGCCGCCGCGTGCGCGGCCCGGCCCTCCGCCGTCAGGGTCATCGTCTCGCCGGGGTCGTGGGTCCACCCGCGGGCCGCGAGGTCGTCCAGCACCTCAGCCAGGTTAGGGGCACCATCGGTCCAGAACGGAGTGAGCGCTTCACGAAGCTCGTGGCGGGTCAGCGGGCGACGGCTGACGGTGTCCAGCACCTGCCAGTGCCGCCGGGTGAGGTCGAACTCGGCGAGCGCCGAGGCGAGTTGCGCCTCGAGCAGGTTGTGCAGGTGCTTGAGCCAGTCACCGATCGGCTTCGCCGGCGACATGACCCTTCCCCCTTTTCCATGTAGGGTGACATCTAGTTGTGCCTGATTATACTCCAGGGGACGATGGCCACCAAACCGAAGACCGACCGCACCGGACAGCCGCCGGAGATCGCGGCCATCGAGGCCGCCGTCGTCGCCCTGCGCCGCTCCTACCGCCGCCGGGCAATCTCCCGCTTATCGAAGCGCCGGGGCGAGCGTGCCGGAGCGTACGCGGCGCTGCCTGACGCGGTCTTCGAGCTGCTCGACGCACTCGACGCGGCCGCCGAGCGGGCCGACGCCCTCACGGTCACCGAGGTCGCGGCGGTGCTCGACGTGGACCAGCCCCGGGCGAGTCGCCTCGCCGCGCAGGCCGTCGACGCCGGCCTGGTGCGCCGCGGCGCCGATCAGCACGACGGGCGGCGCTCACTGCTGGTGCTCACGCCGCAGGGACGCACCGCCCTCGAGCGGATCCGCGCCTTCCGCCAGCGCGTCATCGCCGAGGCGACCCGCGACTGGACGGTGGCCGAGCGGGCCGCTCTCGCCGATCTCCTCACCAGGTTCGTGCGCGACATCGCCGCCGTGACCCGGCCGGCCGGCGACCGCTGACCACGGGTTCGCCCTGCCGGTCCGATCCGGCGAGGAGGCGTGCGTGAGCGCCTACCAAACGGTCGCTTGTAACCTGCACTCCATGCGCATCGACTTCTCCACACGTTCCGGCGCCGCCCTCGTCGCGGGCGCCAGTGGTGGCATCGGCACCGCCATCGCCCGCACCCTGGCGCGTTGCGGCAGCGCAGTCGCACTGACCTGGCGCAGCGATCCCGCTCCAACCGACGCGCTCGTCGCGGAGCTGGGTGACGCCAGGACACGCGCCTGGCGGTTGGACCTGTCCGACGCGCGGGCGTGTGCCGCGGTGGCCGGCGAAGCGGCCGAGGCCTTCGGCGGCCTACACACCGTCGTGTACGCCGCCGGCCCGCACGTGCCCCAGCGCTACCTCAGCCGCATCGAACCCGGGCACATGCGCGACCAGTTCGAGCAGGACACGGCGAGCTTCTTCAACCTGGTCCAGGCGACGCTCCCCCACCTGCGCGCCAGCCAGGGCAGCCTCGTCGCCGTCACCAGCGCGGCGACCCGCCGGCACGCGCCACGCGACGGTCTCTCCACCGCCCCGAAGGCCGCAGTGGAGGCCCTGGTGCGCGGCATCGCCGTCGAGGAAGGGCGCTTCGGTGTGCGAGCCAACTGCGTCGGGCCGGGCATGCTCACCGACGGCATGGCGGCGAGACTGATAGCGAGCGGTGATTTCGACGAGCGGGCGCTGGCGGTCGTGCGCACCAACATCCCCCTGCGCCGATTCGGCACCGCTGAGGACGTCGCCGCCGCTGTCTGCTTCCTCGCCAGCGACGCGGCTCGCTACATCACCGGACAGAAGCTGGACGTCGACGGCGGCTTCGCCGTCTAGCCGTCACGACAGCAAGCGACGCCCCGCACATCCTCGGCGGTCAGCGGTGGAGCCGCACTCGCGGGGTTTCCAGCCGCGGCGCAGCCACCGGTCGTGGCTGGCGACCACGACGCGCCCGGCGCAGCGCGTCGGCCAACGCCAGCGAGTTGTGGTTGGTGGGCTCGTCGAGCGCCAGCAGGTTCGGTGCCCGCGCGACCAGCAGGGCCAGCGCCAGCCGCCGGCACCGGATCGCGGACACGTGACACCACCGGAGAAGAGGAGAGAGCCCTCCGGGCGTACGCCTCGGGCGCGGGCCTGGGGTGGTGTCAGCTCTCCATAGCGGTTGCGATGCTAGCCGGTGCCCCGGTTGCAGGCGACACCTTTTCCCGCAGGGCTACAGTGGATGCCATGATCGACTTCGCGAACGGTTCCGTGTTCAAACTCAGCCCCTGCTCCCCTTCCGACATCGCCTCGTCGATCGAACCGCTGTTGATCCCCGGAGAGCGGATCATCTCGTGCTTCAAGATGGTGCGGGACTTCGTCGTGTTCACCGACAAGCGCCTGATCGCCGTGAACGTGCAGGGGATCACCGGCCGGAAGCGCGACTTCACCTCCCTGCCGTACAGCAAGATCCAGGCGTTCTCGGTAGAGACCGCGGGCACCTTCGATCTCGACGCGGAACTGGAACTGTGGTTCAGTGGCCTCGGGAAGGTCCGGCTGGAGTTCAAGGGCCGCGCGGACATCACGCAGATCGGCCGCACGCTCGCCACGTACGTGCTCTGATCCGTCCGGCGGGGGAATCAACTCCAGACGCTCCGCGACCGGGAGGTGGACGTGATCCCCACGCTGATCGTGTTCGGTCTGGTGTTCGGTCACTGGTGGCGGTTCTCCCTGGCCGCCGCCGCTGTGGGATGGCCGATCCTGCTGGTCGCCACCGACGTGATGGGCGTGGAGCCCAATCTGCTCGCCGCGTCCGGGCTCGCCGTGGCCAACACCGCCCTCAGCGTACTCGTGCACCAGGGCATCCTGCGCTTGCTGCGCAGGCGGAGGCACGTGTCCCGAGCTGTACCAGCGGACACCAACGGTGGCGGTCAGGAACGGTAGGCCCACAGCAGGTGGTAGACGCGCGGCGGCTGCCCGGTGACCAGGAACTCCCGCGCCCGTGCCTCGACCTCCTGTGCCGCCACCGTGCGGCGTTCCAGGTGCTGGCGCAGATGCTCCGACCAGGACTGCACGGTGAACGTCTCGACGAACACCGCCGGATCCCCGGTGTCCTGGAACAGACCCCAGCGCGTGGCCCCGGTCCGGCGGCGCGTCCGGCGAACCGGGCGCATCACGTCGGCGAACTCCTTGGCCCGATCCGGATCGATGCGCCACTCCACGATGACGAGAACCGGCCCCGCGGCGGGGTCGATCTCGATGTCCACGTGCGGCTCCGGCCAGTCGTTCACCGGCTCCACGTTGGCCAGCTTGCGCAACGCGAGGAACCGGACGCCGACCACGGCCCCCACCACCGCACCGAGTCCCGCGACAGCGAACGCGGCCCGCACGTTCAGCCACCCGGCCAGTGCCCCCCAGGAGACACTGCCGAGCGCCTGCCCGCCCTGGAACGTCACGTTCATGAAGGCCAGCGCGCGGGCGCGCGTCCAGTTCGGCAACAGCAGCTGCGCGTGGGCGTTGACGGTCGAGGTCACCGAGATCCAACCGACCCCGGCGACCAGCAGGACGACGACGGTCAGCGGGACCCACGTACTGGCGGCGGCGGCCAGCAACGCCCCGCCGTAGGCGAGGCTGCCGGCGCCGACGAGACGGCTCGCGGTGAGCCGGTTGCGGACCCGGGGGACGACGACCCTGCCGAGCACGGCGCCGACCCCGACGCTGGCCAGCAGCACGCCGTAGCCGTTGGCGCCGAGACGCAACGGGCCGCGCGCCAGAACGGCGAGCAGCGACCACAGCGCGCTGGCGAAGAAGATGAACAGCATCGACCGGCCGAGCACCGCCTGGAACTCGGGTGCGCTGCGGGTGTACCGGACCCCGGCCTTGATTGCGTCGATGAGTTGCTCGGTGCCGGGCGGCCGGCGGTCCGGCGGGCGCCGCCAGGCCAGCAGGGCCAGCATCACCCCGACGAACGAGAGCGCGTTGAGCGCGAACGTGGCGCCGACCCCGACCACGCTGATCAGCAGGCCGGCGAGGGCCGGACCGACCGCGCGCGCGACATTCACGCTGGCGCCGTTGAGCAGCGCGGCGTCGCGGACCTCGTCGCGTGGCACCAACTCCGGCTGGATGGCCGAGAAGGTTGGCGTCTGCAGAGCGGACCAGCGCGACCTCGAAGGCGCCCCCGCCGAGGTCGCCCATCAGCCATTGCCCGCCGACCGTCTGCGCCCAGGTGCCGATGTTGCTGACGAACTGGGCGATCCAGATCCCGCGGAAGACGCGGTGCCGGAACGGCGCGAATGCGTTCTTCCGTTCGCCGCCCTCCGCCGGCCCGCCGGAGGCTTCCTCACCGTCCCTGCTCACCGGCCCCGGCATCCCCCTCCGTCTCCGGCGGCGCCCCACCACGTTCCGCGTCGCGCCCGCACCGACCAACCGGTTACCACCAGAATCCCGGGTAACTGCGGCACACGGGGCGGTTCACACAACAGGGTGATCGCGGACGGGTGATCGACCGGGGACCGGTCTGCCTATGCTCCTGCTGGTTGCGGAATGCAAGCGGACACCGGGGAGGCGGCCATGGGCACGCTCATCTACTCGATGATCACCTCACTCGACGGTTACGTCGCCGACGAGGACGGTGCCTTCGGCTGCCACCGCGTCCGGACCTGATCCGAGGCCCACGGACGCCGGTGGCGGAGCGGCTCGCCGCTCCGCCACCGGCGTCAACCCAGCCGATCCCGGCTTACCGGCATTCGTTAATCAAAGGCCGATCAGCTGCCGATGAAGCCCTTCTCCGCCAGCCAGTCGCGGGCGACCTGCTGCTCGTTCTCGCCGTCCACGTCCACCTTGGCGTTGAGCTTGCGCAGCGTGTCGCCGTCCAGCGCCGCGGAGATCGGCTCGATGATCGCGGCGAGCTGCGGGTACTCGTCCATGATCTGCTTACGCACGGTCAGCGACGGGTTGTAGACGGGGAAGAAGTTCTTGTCGTCCTCGAGGACCGTCAGGCCGAGCGCCTCGATCCGGCCGTCGGTTTCGAAAACCTCCCCGAAGATGCAGGGGTCGGACTTGTCGATGGAGTTGTAGATGGCGCCGAGCGCGAGTTCGGCGACGGACGAGCGCGGCAGCTCGAAACCGTACGCCTCCTGCAGACCGGGCCAGCCGTCGTCCCGGCCGAAGAACTCCGCGGCGCCGCAGAACGTCGCCTGCTGCGGATCCCGGTTCGCCAGCGCGGCGTAGTCCGAGATGGTCCGAACGCCGAGTTCGGCCGCCTTCTCGCTGCTCGCCGCGATGCCGTACGTGTTGTTCGCTGACGCCGGGGCGAGCCACTGGATACCGTTGTCCTCCAGGTCGGCCTTGGCGACCGCCTCGTACTGCTGCGCGGCGTCGGTGATCGGTTCGGTCTGCTGCAGGTGGGTGATCCAGCCGGTGCCGGTGTACTCCCAGTACATGTCGATGCTTCCGCTGGTGAGCGCGTTGCGGACGGTGGTCGAGCCGGACATCCCGCAGTTGCGTTTCACGTCGGCGCCGACCGACTCCAGCGCGATCGCCGTGATCTCGCAGAGCACCAGCTGCTCGGTGAACTCCTTGGAGCCGACGCTCAACGTCGCGCCGTCGAGGGTTCCCTTGTCGGCCAGCGAGCCACGGGCTGTCTCCCCGCCCGGGTCCTGCCCGAGTGTGCAGCCGGCCACCGTCAGGGCGGCCAGGCCAACCACTGCGATCCGCGCAACACGTACGCGCATCATCACCTCCTGCTATCCGAATGGTCAGAGACCATGGGGTCGGACCATCTGTTCTGCGATGCCCGCCAGCCAGTCGACGATCAGCGCGAGGGAGATGGTCAGGACGCTGCCGGTCAGGAGGACCGGCGTGCGGTTGAAGACGATGCCGCTTTCGATCAGCGAGCCGAGCCCGCCGGCGTTGGTGTAGGTGGCCAGGGTCGCGACGCCGACGTTGAGGATGAGCGCCAGCCGGATCCCGGCCATCATCACGGGTACGGCCAGCGGCAGTTCGATCGTCATCAGCACCTGCCGCGGGCTCATCCCCATGCCCCGCGCGGCGTCGATGACCGCCCGGTCCACCTGGTTGATGCCGACCATGGTGTTGCGCAGCACCGGCAGCAGGGCGTAGGCGACCAGGGCGATGACCGCCATCCAGAATCCGACGCCGAACAGGATGGCCAACACCACCAGCACCCCGATGGACGGGATCGCCTGACCAGCGTTGGCGACCGCGAGGATGGGCACGCCGACCAGCCGCGCCCAGGGGCGGGTCAGCAGGATGCCCAACGGCACCGCGATGACGATCACGGCGACGGTGGACACCCCCACGAGCCGGATGTGCTCGACGGTACGGGCCAGGATCGCGTCGGTGGTCAGCAGCCGCGCCTCGATGGAGTCCAGCGGGGCGAGCCGCACGTAGGTCAGCATCCCCGCGGCGAGCGCGACGGCGATGACCGGCAGCGGCCAGGTACGAGCCCACCCCTTCGGGCTCGGCGTCCCGACACTGACCAGGTAGCTCATCGGCGTCCTTGGTCCGACTGAGCCGCCGCCACCAACAGGTCGCGCAGGGCCAGCGACCGTTCGCGGCCGGGGCCGTCGACCTCGATCACCGCCCGGTCGGCGCCGTTCCGCAGCATTCGCTCGAGCACTGCGGCGACGGTCGCGTCCGCCGTCACCCGCACCGCCTGCCCCGGGACCGGACCGGGCGACGCGTCCGCGATATCGGCGACCCGGATGAGGCCGAGCCTGCGGATGGCGGCGTCGGCGCCGACGAAGGCGCGCACGTAGTCGTCGGCGGGGTTGGAGAGGATCTCCAGCGGAGTGGCGAACTGGGCCAGCCGCGAGCCGTCCCCGAAGATGGCGATGCGGTCACCGAGCTTGAGCGCCTCGTCGATGTCGTGGGTGACGAACACGATCGTCTTGCGGATGCGTTGCTGCAGGCTCAGCAGCTCGTCCTGCAGCCGTTCCCGGGTGATCGGGTCGATCGCGCCGAACGGCTCGTCCATGAGCATGACCGGAGGGTCGGCGGCGAGCGCGCGGGCTACGCCCACCCGCTGCTGCTGCCCGCCGGACAGTTGCTTCGGGTACCGGTCCCGAAACGCCGCGGGGTCGAGCCGGACCAGGTCGAGCAGCTCGTCGACCCGGTCGCGGATGCGGGCCTTCTCCCAGCCGAGCAGCCGGGGCACCAGCCCGACGTTCTGGGCGACGGTAAGGTGCGGGATCAGCCCGACCTGCTGGATGACGTACCCGATACCCCGGCGCAACTTGTCCGGGTCGACGCGGGTGACGTCCGTGCCGTCGACCCAGATACGCCCGCCGCTCGGCTCGACCATCCGGTTGATCATGCGCAGCGTGGTGGTCTTGCCGCAGCCTGAGGGGCCGACGAGGACGACGAGCTCGCCACGCCGGATGTCCATCGACAGCGGGGCGACCGCGTCGGTGGACTGGCCCGGGTAGCGTTTGCTGACCCCCTCCAGACGGATCATCACGTCCTCGGGTGGGGTGAGCGTGGAGACCTCAGACATGCAAACCTCGCGGCGTCGTGAACCGGCGGACGAGCAGGAAGAACAGGTCGAGCACGAGGGCGACCAGGACGACACCGACCAGGCCGCTGAGCGCTTCGTTGAGGGCGTTGGCGCCACCGATGCGGGACAGGCCGCGGAAGATCAGCTCACCGAGCCCAGGCCCGCGGACCGCCGCCCCGATCGCGGCGATGGCCACGACCATGATGGTGGCCACCCGGATGCCGTTGAGGATCACCGGCCAGGCCATCGGAAGCTGCACTCGCCACAGCAGCTGCCAGGAGCCGAGGCCCACTCCCCGGGCGGCGTCGATCACTGCCGGGTCCACGGTCTCCAGCCCGGTGACCGTGTTGCGCAGAATCGGGAAGACCGCGTACACCGTGAGCGCCACCACGATCGGCGCCAGGCCAAGGCCGAAGACGGGGATCAGCAGGCCGAACAACGCGAACGACGGGATGGTGAGCAGGGTCCCTGTCACGGAGAGCAGAATCCGGCGCAGCCGGGGAAACCGCCCGGTCGCGATGCCGAGCCCGACTCCGATCACGGCGGCGAACCCGATACTGAGCAGCACGACCTGGACATGCTGCAGGGCCAGGAAGATCAGGCGATCGGAATTCCGTGCGACGTATTCGGTAAAGGACATGGGCCGCCCGATTCAACCGGCCAGGCCCGCCACCGTTCCCTGCGCACGCGACGTCCACCCGACACCGATCCTGACGTCCCGCAGGGAGGCGCCCTGCCCTGACACCCGGCCGCATGGCACGCTGCGGTCGGCGCCGCCATGCACGACCGGATCCGCCAGGCTGTTGTCCGCGCTGAGTTCCTTCAGCATCGCCAGCGGCCTGGCCACCCGAATGCGCGCGGTCTCACTCATGCGCAAGGATGATGAAGGACGACACGCGCGAAAGCAACGTCGGGTCGCGCACATACGGCACCGGGTGCCGAGGATCACCATTTTGTCGGCAGTCGGTAACTGTGCGCACTCAACCGGTTACATCGACGCCCGTGTCTACTGAGGATGGCCTGACGGCGATCAGGTGAGCCTGACAAGCATCCCGTCCCCTTGGTCGGCCGCCGCGATGACGAACTCGACGAGCGGCTGGTACCAGCCGGCCAGGTACTCCAACGCGTCGTCGTGCTCCCAGATGTCCGGGTACACCCCTGCGGCCGTGAGCTTCTCCGGATCGAAGTGCGCGGCCAACCGGTCGAACGGGGTGGCTTGGAGAAAGCGGGCCGCCGCGGCCACCTCAGCCGGCGACAGCAGCCGAGGCGCGTCGTATCCCCATGGCTCGTCGGAGATCACGTCCCCGCCACCGATGATGTCGACCGGTGGTGGTCCCGCCCGGTCGAGCAGATACCGGATCCCGTCCCATGCCTTGTCGAGGTCGAGACCGCGCGGCGTTGCGCCGGCGTCGTCGTCGGCCATCCAGATACCGAGTTGCTCGATGTACTCGAACGCCTGTTCCGGGTCAGCGTCGAGCAGTCGGCGGACCGTCAGCGTCTCGTCCGGCCGCAGCCGCGCGTACTCAATGACCATCCCCATGAGCGGATTCTGCGCACCGTGCCCGACACTTTGACCGATACGGGCTCGCGCAGCTACTCGTGCATCCCAGGGGGCACGGTCGGACGCTGCGCGGGGAGCGTCGTGACCGCGACGCCGGCCAGGCACAGCGCCCCGCCGAGGAGGGCCAGCGGGGCCGGTGCCTCACCGATCAGCAGCCACGACATCAGCACGGTCAACGCCGGCACCAGGTACGAGGAGGAGCTCAGACGCCCGGCGCTGGTGTGCGCCAGTGCGTACGCCCAGGTCGCGAACGCGACCGCGGTGGGGAACAGCCCGAGGTAGACGACGCCGGCAGTGGCGGCCAGCGGCGCGGCGACGACCTCGCGGGCCAGGGCGGGCGCGAAGGGCAGACACAGCGCCACGCCCGCGACACAGCCGAGCCAGGTGGACGTGAACGGGGCGACATGGCGCAGGGCCTGCTTCTGCAGCAGCACGCCGACGGCGTACAGGACCGCGGCGCCGAGCGCGAGGAGCACTCCGGCGATGTCGTACCGCCCGGTCGAGGTCGCGACGGCGATGGCGACGACACCGGTGAACGCGACCCCGACGCCGAGCAGGAGGATGCGTGGGAAGCCCTCGCCGAGCAGGAGTCCGGCGAACACGGCGACGACGATCGGCGCCACATTGACCAGGAGCGCGGCCGTGCCGGCGTCGAGGTGGCGCTCGGCGGTGTTCAGCAGCACCGCGTAGAGCCCGAACCACAGCGCCCCGTACGTGGCCACGAGCAGTAGCGGACGGCCGCGCGGAAGGCGTACCGGCCGGGCCAGGGCGACGAGGCTGAGCGCGAGCGCCCCGACAGCCAGGCGCCCCAGGGCCATCGCGCCCGGGGAGTAGTGCGCGCCGACGACCCGGATCGCGATGAAGGCCGACGCCCAGAAGACCATCGTGACCCCGGCCGCCGCCGTCGGCAGGCCACCGTTGCGCGCAGGCGACGGTACGGCAGCCCGGGTCGTCAAACTCACGCTGTCATCGTCGTAGCCGGGACACGTAAGTACAAGCGAAGCTTTCTTACGCATTGTTTAGTTCCGCTGTATTGTAGGGACCCATGCTCGACGTCCACCGGCTGCATGTGTTCCGGGCCGTGATCGCCAACGGATCGATCCAGGCGGCCGCCGCCAACCTCGGCTACACCCCCTCAGCGGTCAGCCAGCACGTCGCCGCGCTGCAGCGGGAGACCGGCCTGATGCTGGTGAGCCGAGTCGGGCGCGGCATCGAGCCGACCCGGGCCGGGCTGGCGTTGGCTGAGCGGATCGACGGTCTGCTCGACCAACTGGGCGATCTCGAGTCGCTCGTCGCCGACCTGCGCGCGGGCCGCACCGGGTCGCTGTCCATCGCGTACTTCGCGTCCGTCGGGTCGGCCTGGATGCCGCAGGTCGTACGCCGGCTGTCGCGCGACTTTCCGGACATCCGGTTGAACCTGCGCCTGCGCGACGACCTGCCGGCGCACCCGGGCGATCGCCCGGACATCCAGGTCATCGTCGAGCGGGACGGGCTCACGACACTGTCCGGAGCGCGCGCGCACCACCTGCTCGACGACCCCTACGTCGCGATCCTGCCGAGACACCATCCGCTCGCTGAGCACGACGCGGTGACGTTGACGCAACTGGCGGGCCAACCGTGGGTGGACAACGACATCGCCAAGGGCTGGTGCCGACGCAACCTCATCGAGGCGTGCAAGGCCGCCGGCTTCAGCCCACGCTTCCACGTCGAGGCGCACGACTACCCGACCGCGATCGCGTTCGTCGACGCCGGGCTGGGCCTGACCGTGCTGCCCCGGCTGGGCGCCCGGAACCTGCCCACCGGCGTGGTGGCCGTGCCGGTGACCGGCCCGACCCCGAGACGGTCGATCTACGCCCTGGTGCAGCCCTCGGTCGAGACCACCCCGCCCGGCCGCACCGTCCTGGAAACCCTCAGAGACTGCGCGAGGGCGTGCGCGAGCCCGCGTCAGGCCGGCGTCGCGGATGCCGATGACGCCGCCGCCGACAACAAGGCCAACTGAGCGCGGAGGAACGCCAGCCCTTCGGCGGCGAGATCGTCCGGGCTGCTGGCCAGCGGCCGCCACACCGACATCTGCTCGGCCAGGGCCGGTGCGGTGAACGACTCGATGTTCACCTGTCCCTGGTAGCCGATGTCCGTCAGTGCGGTGAACAGCCCCGGCCAGTCGATGTGGTCGCCACCTGGGGCTCCGCGGTCGTTGCCACACACCTGCACATGCGCCAAGTAGGCACCCGCCGCGCGGACCGCGGCGGCGAGATCACGCTCCTCGATGTTCATGTGGAAGGTGTCCAGCGCGATACCCAGCCCCGGCATCCCGTCGACGAGCTCCAGCGCCTGGTCGACGGTGTTGAGCAGGCTGGTCTCGAACCGGTTCAGCGGCTCGACCGCGAGCGTGACGCCGTGCGCGGCGGCCAGGTCCGCCGACGGCCGCAGCCGCTGCCGCAGGCGGTCGACCGCGACACGTCGGGCGTCGGGGTCCAGCAGCCACCTGCGCCCGGCCGGGGCGTACAGCGGGCCGGCCACCACGGTCGCCCCGATGCGGCGCGCGACCCGGACCGCTTCGCGCAGGAACTCCTGCGTGCGCTCGACGGTCTCGTCATCCTCGGCGAGCAGGTCGTGGCCGGGTTTCAGGCCGGCACAGAGCGTGGGGGCCAGCCGCAGCTGCGCGAACAGCTCGGCCGCCCGCTCCGGATCCCAGTCACCGGGGCGCTGCAGCGACAGCTCGATCGCGTCGAACCCCAGCTCCCTGATGTGCGGGGCCAGCCGGGCGAGCGCCTCGTCGGTCAGCGGGGCGACCCACACCCACGTGTTGACACCGAGCTGCCACATCGGCCCTCCCTACGTACGCCCGCGGTTGTTTGATCCAGCGTAGTCGTGGGTCCTGCAGTCACCCGATCCCTAGGCTCGCAGGTGTGAGCACCCGGCCCGCCGCGGAGATCGCCCCATGCACGCGGGCCTGAGCAGCGCCGAGGTCGCCGACCGGATGGCGCGCGGAGCGGTGAACACCACCCCGCGACGGACCAGCCGCCCGCTCCGCCACATACTGCGCGCCAACCTGCTGACCCGGTTCAACGCGATCATCGCGACGTTCTTCGTCCTGATCCTGATCTTCGGCCAGGCCATCGACGCGGTCTTCGGGGTGGTGCTCGTGGTCAACAGCGCGGTCGGCGTGACCCAGGAACTGCGGGCCAAACGGATCCTGGACCGGCTCGCCGTGCTCGCCGAGTCACCAGTGCGGGTACGCCGGGACGGCCGGGAGGTCGTCGTGCCGCCGCACGAGGTGGTGGTCGACGACCTGGTGCTGGTCGGCCCCGGCGAACGGGTGCCGGTGGACGGGCAGGTACGGGAGTCCGACGGCCTCGAGGTCGACGAGTCGTTGATCACCGGCGAGTCGGAGCCGGTCGCCAAGCCGGACGGCAGCGAGGTCCGGTCGGGCAGCTTCGTGGCCGCGGGCGGCGGCGCGTTCGTCGCGACCCGCGTGGGTGCCGAATCCTACGCCGCCCGGCTGGCCGCCGACGTCAGCCGCTTCACCCTGGCCAACTCGACCCTGATGACCGGGATCAACCGCTTCCTGCGGCTGATCACCTGGATCATCGTTCCGGTGGGCGCGCTGCTGGTCGTACGCCTGTTCACCAGCGGGGCTCCCGTGTCCGAAGCCGTGGTGGGCAGCGTGGCCGGGGTCGGGCCGATGATTCCCGAAGGGCTGGTGCTGATGACCAGCATCGCCTTCGCGCTGGGCGTGGTCCGGCTGGCCCGGCACCGGTGCCTGGTACAGGAACTGCCGGCGGTGGAATTGCTGGCCCGGGTGGACACGCTGTGCGTGGACAAGACCGGCACCCTCACCGAACCCCGCATGGTCGTCAAGGAGGTCCACCCGGTCGACGGCGTCGCCGCCGAGACGGCCCGCCGCGCCCTCGGCGCGCTCGCCCGCATCGAGGAGAAGCCGAACCCGACGATGGCGGCGATCGCGGCGAGCCTGCCCGACGAGGGCTGGCGCCCGGACGAGACGCGGCCGTTCTCGTCGGCACGAAAGTACTCCGGCGCGACCTTCTCCGAGCACGGCGCGTGGCTGGTCGGCGCGCCGGAGGTGCTGCTCGCCGACGGCGACCCGGCCCGCCGGCAGGCCGACGACCTCGCCGCGTCCGGCCTGCGGGTGCTCGCCCTCGCCCGCGCGTCCGATCTGGACGGTGGCGACCGTACGCCGGCCGCGCTGGTCACACTGGAACAGCGGCTGCGGGCCGACGCGCCGGAGACGATGCGGTACTTCGCCGCGCAGGGCGTCGACGTGAAGGTGCTGTCCGGTGACAACCCGGCCACGGTCGGGGCGATCGCCCGGCAGGTCGAGGTGTCCGGCGCGGACGACGTGATCGACGCCCGCACACTGCCGCACGATCCGGCCGCGCTCGCGGACGTGGTCGCCGACCACACCGTGTTCGGTCGGATGACGCCGCAGCAGAAGCGGGAGTTCGTGGCCGCGCTGCACCTGCGGGGCCGGACGGTGGCGATGACCGGCGACGGCGTCAACGACGCGCTCGCGCTCAAGGACGCCGACCTGGGCGTGGCGATGGGCTCGGGCAGCCCGGCCACCCGCGCGGTCGCAAAGGTCGTGCTGCTCGACGACAACTTCACCGCGATGCCGCGCGTCCTCGCCGAGGGCCGCCGGGTGCTGGCCAACATCGAGCGCGTCGCGAACCTGTTCCTCACCAAGACCGTGTACGCGATGATCCTCGCGCTGCTCGTGGGCGTGGCCCAGGTGCCGGTCCCGTACCTGCCCCGCCACCTCACGCTGGTCAGCACGCTGACGATCGGCATACCCGGCTTCTTCCTCGCGCTGGCCGCCAGCGACGAACGGGCGCGACTCGGCTTCGTGCCCCGGGTCCTGCGCTTCGCCGTCCCGGCCGGCCTGGTGTGCGCGCTCGCGACCTTCGCGGCGTACGCCGTGGCCCGGGCCAACCCGGCCTCGGATATCGTCGCGGACCGTTCGGCCGCGACACTGACCCTGTTCCTTGTCGCGTTCTGGGTGCTCGTGCTCGTCGCCCGCCCGTACCGCGGGTGGCGGCTCGCCCTGCTGGCCGCGATGGCGGCGAGCTTCGCGGCCGTGGCTCTGCTGCCGGCCCCGCGGCGCATCGCGGCCCTCGCCTTCGATCCGCGCGAGACGCTCGTCGCCACAGGCATCGCCCTGATCGGAGCCGCCGTCCTTACCGTGGTGCCGCGCCTCACGCGCGCGTGAGTCCGCTCACCGGATGCCGTAGACCTCCACCTCGAACACCCTGGCCAGCCCGTCGGTCGGGCTCGGCTCGGTGAATACCAGGCGCACCACGTGGACCCGGCCGGGCGCGGCCAGGGCGACGCGCACCGGGCTTGCGGTGTTCTGCTCGACCGCGCCGATCGGGATCCACGCATGGTCGACGAGCGCCTCCACCCGAAACGCCCGCACCCGTAGGGCGTCCGAGCCCGCCACCCCGCGGTAAAGGTCGAGTCGGAACAGCTCCGCGGGCTGGCCGAGGTCGATGGTGAGCGTCGGTTCCGGGTCTGCGGACCCGGAGATCCACCGGGCGCCGGTGCGGTTGCCGTCCACGGCGTTGACCGCGACGTTGGCAGACAGCACCGAGCTCGCCCGCACGGCGGCGCCGCGTGCCAGGTTCTCGCCGGCCACCCTGACCCGTAACGTCAACGGCAGGTTCTGGCGGTGCGCGCCCCGTGTGAACGAGACCACCACCCGGACCGACTGGTCCGTCTCTGCGTCCCCGGCGACGCGGACCTCGACCGGTACCGACGCGGTCCCGCCGACGGGCACGCGCTCGACGTTCCCGCCTGCCGACGCCTGCCATCCGGACGGCGGCTCGGCGGTCACGGCGAGCCGCGTCAGCGGGCCAGGCCCGTCATTGCGTACCCGCAGCTCAGTGCCGCCCGCCTGGCCGGGCAGGACGGTGATCTCCGGTTGGTCGAGCCCGGCGACGACGCCGGCGGGGGCGGGTGGCGGTCCGGTGACCCCAACGGCCAGATAGGCCACGTCGAGTTCAGGGACAGTGCGTCCGGTCGCCACGTCGGCGATGGTGGCGCCCCACCGGGTGTTGGCCACGTTGTCGGGGCGGTAGCCACGGGTGCCCCGGATGACGATGCCGCTGCTGTCCTTCACGCCTACGGCGTACGGATAGGGCCCGAGGACGGTCGCCACCCGGAAGAACACGGTGTTGCCGAACAGCACATCGTGCACGTCCTCCAGCTCCACCGCCTGGGAGCGCCACCCGTAGATGTGGTCCTCGGTCTGCAGGGCGTGCAGCTCCCAGTTGCGCACCCGGCGCATGACGACCTCGCGGTGCTCGTGGTGTTCCACCGAGACCTCGTACATGCGGCCGCGCACGGCGGTGTCCTCGACAAGGAAGCCGTTGTCGGCCCATCCGGCCACGCTCCAGATGTTGGCGAAGGTTCCGCCGCCGCCCTGCACCCAGAAGCTGTACTTGTGCCGGCCCCGGTACGCGTAACCCGGATCTCCCGGTCCCGGATCGCCCGGTTCAGTCTGCTCCGGGTGCCACTTGACGAACTGGGTCGCGATGTCCGCGAGGTGGCTGTGCGCACCGGAGCGCCAGTGCACGTGCACCGATCCGGGGGTCTGCCGGGCCGAGTCGAGGCCGAGGCCGACGACGTAGTTCACCCCGCCGGGCGGGGTCTGAATCATCGCCTTCGGACGGTCCGGGTCGGCGAAGGCCGGGTCGGCGTCGGGCAGCGCGAGCCAGGTCTGGCGCGGGTGCAGGCCGATCAGGTTGCTTCGCGGCCGCAGCCGCAGGGTGTCCCCGATGAGGTACCTGCCCATCGGCACGTACACCGTGTCGTGTTCGTCGATCGCCTGCTGGAAGATAGCGTGGTCGTCGCTGGTGCCGGTGCCGACCGTGACGCCCTTGCGGGCGGCGTACTCGACGATGTTCACCCAACCGCCGCTGTCCGGCGGCAGCGGGATGTCCGACCGCAGCAGGCGGGCAAAGCTGGCGGGTGCGGCGGGCCGGGCCGCCACGAACACCTCGTCTGCACGCCGTTCGTTGTCGCCGAGCGCGTCGGTGACGCGCAGGCCGAGAGTGGCGTCGCTGACCAGGTACGACGGGCCCGGGCCGGTCCAGGTGCGCCCGCTGGGCAGGGTGGTCAGCAGCGCACCCGTGCCCGCCACGCCGGTGCTGACGACGTTGAGTTGATTCTGGGCGCGCACGAGTTCGGGCTCACTGCTGGCCGGGATCGACTCGCTGTCGTTGAACGTGATGGCCGCCCCGCCGATGTTCTCGAACACCGAATCCTGCACGTACAGGCGCTGGGTCTGGCCGGGAGTGGCGACGATGCCGGCCGGGGCGTCGGCGAAGCGGTCGCGGATCAGGCTGAGCTTGCTATCGGTGTGCAGCCGGACGGCCGCCTCGCGTTGCCCGACGAAGCTGGAGTCCAGCACCGTCGTCTGCCAGCCCGGTGAGGCGGCATACGCCAGCAGGCCGACCGCGCCACCGTAGACGTTGACGCGCTGGACGAGGTTGGCGTTGTGGTCTATGCCGGCGTACCCGTCGCCGACGTGGATGTCCACGTCCTGCAGCAGGAACATCTGCGCGCCGCCGAACCGCACGCCTACCGCGGCGGGGTTGCCTGCGCCGATCCGAAGCTGATCGGCCAGGGTGCTGCCCTGGTCGAGGTGTGTAAGCAACTGGAGATCTCCGAACCCACCTGGCATCGGTGGGTGGCCCGCTACGGCGGGATGAAGGCCGATGACGCCAAGCGGCTCAAGGAGTTGGAGCGGGAGAACGCCCGGCTGCGCAAGATCGTCGCTGATCAGCTGCTGGACATTGACCTGCTCAAGGAGCTGAACAAGGGAAACTGGTGAGCCCGGACCGTCGCCGCCGTGCTGTGACGGTGCTGCGGGAGCGGTTCGGGGTTTCTGAACGGCGTGCGTGCACGGTGGTGGGCCAGCACCGTAGCGGTCAGCGTCGCCCGGCCCGTGTCGCGTCTGACGCCGAGAAGGTGTTGCGGCCAGGTTGCGGCAGATCTCGGCTGAGCATCCGCGGTGGGGCTGGCGCAAAGCGCACACGATCGCGGCCCGGGAAGGCTTGGTCGTCAACAAAAAGCGCACCCACCGGCTGTGGGTCGAGGAAGGACTCAAGCGTCCGGTCAGGGTGCGCAAGAAGCAGCGGTGCGGCCCGGGCCGCCACCAGCGGATGCGTGCCGAGCGTGCCGATCAGATGTGGGCGTTGGACTTCCAGGTCGACGTCACCGTCGACGGCCGGCAGGTGCGGTTGTTGAATGTCATCGACGAGTTCACCCGCGAAGCCCTGGCCACCAGGGCCGCCCGCTCGTTCACCGCCGATGCCACCGTCGCCGTTCTCGACGACTTGGTCACCAGCTTGGGTCGACGCCCGCAGCACATCCGCATAGACAACGGGCCAGAACTGACCGCCCACGCCCTGGCTGACTGGTGCCGGTTCGCCGGGGTCGACCCGGCGTTCATCGACCCGGGATCGCCGTGGCAGAACGGGGTTTGCG
>VSCG01000054.1:0-18934 GCA_047459115.1 Micromonosporaceae bacterium | reverse complement strand
GGCTCGACCCGATCGACCTGCCGGTCCGCTCGACCTCCCGCGACTTCCGCTGACCCTGGCGGACTCCACCCAGCAGCGACCCCAGCACCTGCTCGTGGACGTCATCGCGGACGTTTCCCCGCCCGCCACTCATGCGCTCACATGGCAGAGTGGTGCCATGCGGAGCTATTCCGGGCCGACTGGTGAGCCGCCGACGCCAAAGCAGGTGCACCAGTGGCATCGGCGGATGTCGCCGCCAGAGAACGAGTTTCCGGCGGGGGTAGGATTCACGGTCCTGCTCGGCCGGTCCGACGACGCGGCGGTGGGGATCACGCAGATCGAGGCGTTCTCCACCGGCTTCCGGTTCACGCTGGCCGTCCGGCTCCGCCAGGCTCGACGGGAACTCGTCGGCGGCGGGCTGTTCACGCTCATCGGCCCCCACGCCCCGCCAGGCATCCAGATCCCTCTGGAGGAGCGCCTTCTGCTCGGGCTTGAGTACGCCAACGGTCATCGTACATCCACATTGGATGATTGGCGGGTGCTGGGGCCCGGCGCAGCCACGAGTGGCCAGCAACTGATCCTCGCCTCGCACGGTGGGGGCGGCAGTGAACGGAGTGTGGACCAGACCTATTGGGTGTCGCCGCTGCCGCCCGAAGGGCAGGTGACCTTCGTCCTCAGCTGGCCGGCCTTTGGCATGCCCGAGTCCCGGGCGGTCGTCGACGGCGCGGCCATTCGCGCCGCAGCCGAGCGCAGTCAGGTGCTCTGGCCACCGCAATCGGACCCGGAGCCCTCAGCGCCGCTGCCGCCTGCTCGCCCATCCTCCGGATGGTTCGCCGAGCCTCCCGGATAATCGGGCTTCTCACCGGCGTTCAGCACGCGACGACGTCCAGGCCACGTGCTCTGCAGGGGACGCGGCGGCCGAGACGGGCTGGGCCGGGCCGGCCGGTGACGCCGCCTGCGCGCCGTGTGCCCTAACCTTGCGGCGTGGATCGAACGCAGGATGCGCGTACCGCCGTCGTCTGGGCCGCGCTGCGCCGGGAACTCGACCGGGCGGGCGAGCGCACGTTGCGGGTGCTCGACGTCGGGGGCGGCACGGGCGGCTTCGCCGTGCCGCTGGCCCGGTCCGGGCACCTGGTCACCGTCGTGGACGCCAGCCCGGACGCGCTCGCGGCGCTGACCCGCCGCGCCGCCGAGGCCGGGGTCGCCGGCCGGGTCACCGCGCTACAGGGCGACGCCCACCGGATCGCCGACCTGGTCGACCCGGCGAGCGTGGACCTGGTGCTGTGCCACAGCCTGCTCGAGGTGGTCGACTCCCCGAGCGACGTGGCCCAGGCGCTCGCCGCGGTGCTGCGACCCGGCGGTGCCGCCAGCGTGCTCGTCGCCAACCGCGCCGCGGCCGTGCTCGCCCGCGCGATCAGCGGGCAGTTCGGGGCCGCGGCCGCACTGCTGGCCGATCCGGACGGCGGGGGCTCCACTGCGCCGCGCCCACCGGCGGGCGGCCTACGGCGGCGTTTCGACGCCGCCTCCGCCACAAATCTGCTTCGCGACGCGGGCCTGGTGGTCGAGGAGATCCACGGCGTACGCGTGGTCGCCGACCTCGTGCCGGGCATCGTCGCCGACGCCGATCCGCAGGCGCTGATCGCCTTCGAGGTGGCCGTCTCCAACCGAACGCCGTACCGGGACATCGCCGCCCAACTGCACCTACTGGCCCGCCGACCGGACGTCGCGGCCCACCCCACCGACGCCGCACGCCCCACCGACACCGCGGAGGCGGCGTGAGCATCGGCGCGGGTATCACGCCGGACCCGTTCGCCACCGTGCCGCCGGCGTACGGGACGAACAGCCTCGCCGACCTGGTTCCGAGCGTGCTCGCCGCGCTCGGCGTGCCGGGCGCCACCGATCGGCTCGGCCTGCGGGCCGCGCTCGACGGGGTGCGCCGGGTCGGGCTGCTGCTCGTCGACGGGCTCGGCGCGCACCTGCTGCCGGTGGCCGCGCCGTACGCGCCGACCCTCGCCGGGCTCGTCGGCGCCGGGGCGCCCACACTGCGCACGCTCACCGCCGGCTTCCCCTCCACCACCCCGACGAGCCTGGCCACCGTCGGCACCGGGGCGCCGCCGGGGGCGCACGGCATCCTCGGGTTCACCGTCCGGGTGCCCGGCACCGACCGGATGCTCTGCCACATCGACTGGGACGGCGAGCCGGATCCGCTGCGCTGGCAGCCGCTGCACACCCAGTTCGACCTCGCGACCACGGCCGGGGTCGCGGTCACCGTCGTCAGCCGCCCCGAATTCGCCACCAGCGGCCTCACGCTCGCCGCCAACCGCGGTGGCGTGTACCGGGGGGCCGCGGGCGTCGACGAGGTCGCTGAGGCCATGCTCGCGGCCCTAGCCGGGGCCACGCCCCCGGCCCTGGTGTACGGCTACCACCCCGATCTCGACCGCGCCGGGCACCTGTACGGGGTGGACTCCGACGCCTGGCGGGCGGCGGCGACCGAGGTGGACCGGCTGCTGACCCGGCTGGTCGAGGGCCTGCCGGTGGGCGCGGCCCTGCTGGTCACCGCCGACCACGGTCAGCTCGACGTGCCCGCGGGCCACCGGTTCGACATCGACGCCGACCCGCGTCTGCGGCAGGGCGTACACATCGTGGCGGGGGAGCCGCGGGTGCGCTACCTGCACACCGAGCCGGGCGCGACGGCGGACGTGGTGGCCACCTGGCGGGCGGTGCTGGGCGACGCGGCCTGGGTGGCGGAGCGCGATGAGGCGGTGGCCGCCGGGTGGTTCGGCCCGGTCCCCGAGGCCCATCTGCAGCGCGTCGGCGACGTCGTCGTCGCCTGCCACGGCCGGTTCGTAGTCCTCGCCACGCGTACCCCGCCGCTGATGGAGTCGCGTCTGGTCGCCTACCACGGCTCCTACACCGCGGCCGAGATGGAGGTGCCGCTGCTGCTCGTACGTGGCTGATCCGCGGGCGCGGACGAGCGGGAGTGTCGGTCGGCCGGGTTACCCTGCGGCCGTGGGGCGCAGCCAGGCGGTGCCGCGGGCCGGCGGCGCCGGGGACGGGCGGTTCGGGCCGGACGCCGACGACACCGGCTGCGTCGTGCTGCACGTCGACATGGACGCCTTCTACGCCTCGGTCGAGGTGCGCCGCCGGCCCGAGCTGCGCGGCCGGCCCGTGATCGTGGGCGGTACCGGTAACCGTGGCGTGGTCTCCTCGGCCAGCTACGAGGCCCGGCGGTACGGCGTGCGCAGCGCCATGCCCGTGGCGCTGGCCCGGCGGCTGTGCCCGCACGCCGTGCTCCTGCCGCCTGACTTCGCCGCCTACGCCGAAGCCTCCCGCGCGATCATGTCGATCTTCCGCGACGTCACGCCGCTGGTCGAGCCGCTCTCCCTGGACGAGGCGTTCCTCGACGTGGCCGGGGCGGTGCGGCTGTTCGGCCGGCCAGCCGAGATCGCCCGGCTGATCCGCCGGCGCATCGCCACTGAACAGCACCTGCCCTGCTCGGTCGGGGTGGCGGCGACGAAGTTCCTGGCCAAGCTCGCGTCAACCCGCGCCAAGCCCGACGGGCTGCTGGTCGTACCCGTCGATCTTGCGCTGGAGTTCCTGCATCCGCTGCCGGTCGACGCGCTGTGGGGCGTCGGCGAGCGCACCGCGCAGGTGCTGCGCCGCCTCGGGCTGCGCCGGGTGCGCGACGTCGCCCACGCCCCGCTCGGCATGTTGCGCACCGCGGTCGGGGACGCGACCGCGGCGCACCTGCACGAGCTGGCCTGGGGCCGTGACCCCCGGCGGGTGACCCCCGAAAACGTCGAGAAGTCGATCGGGGCGGAGACGACCTTCGAGACCGACGTCGCCGATCCGGAGGTGATCCGCCGCACGCTGCTGGCGCTGGCCGGCAAGGCAGCCCGGCGGCTGCGCGACGCGGGCCAGCTGGGCCGGACCGTAGCGATCAAGGTGCGGCTGGCCGACTTCCGCACCGTCAACCGGTCCCGCACCCTGCCGGCGGCCACCGACGTGTCGAGAGAGATCTTCCAGGTCGCGTGGGTGCTGTTCGCGGCGTTGCGGCCGGGCGACCGAATCCGGCTCGTCGGGGTACGCGTCGAAGGGCTCGTACCAGCGGCCAGCACACCTCGGCAGCTCGTGCTCGGCGCGCCCGAGCGCGGCTGGCGGGAAGCCGAGCGGGCGGCGGATGCCGCTACGGACCGTTTTGGGAAAACTGCGGTGCGTCCGGCCAGCCTGCTCGGCCCGCCGAATCGAGAAACGCGAGAAGAACCCGACGGCCCGCCCATCGTCCCGCTTTCCGACCCGCAAACCCCCTCGTAGACTGGCAGGTAGGCAGCTACCTGGCTGCCACGGTCGCCACCCCTACCGGGGTCGGCCCTCGCTGACCGGGGAGGAGTACCGTGCCGCTCTCGGAGCACGAACAGCGGCTGTTCGAGCAGATCGAGCGGTCGCTTGCCGAGGATCCCAAGTTCGCCTCGGCGGTACGCGCACACGATCCGCGCTTCCATGCGCGGCGCCGTCTCCTCATCGCCGCCAGTGTTGTCCTCGTCGGCCTGGCGCTGGTCGTGTACGGCGCCGTTCAGCGCAGCCCGCTGCTCGGCGTGGCGGGCTTCGTGGTCATGCTGGGCGCTGCGGCGTTCGGTCTCCAGTCACGCCGCCGGGCACAGGGCGGCGACCTGCATGTCGTCGGCGGGACCGCCTCCCGGCGCCTGCGCACCCGGCGCTTGCCGTTCATCGACCGCCTCGAGGAGCGCTGGCGCCGCCGCCCCGAAGGCGGCTTCTGACCGCCACGCTTCGTTGTCAGCGGGAGACGCGGGACGCCAGCAGCCGGCGCGGATTCACCGCCCTGACTACCGTGTCGCGCCACCGGCCGGTCGTGGTGGCCACCGCGGTGGCGCCCGACACGATCGCCTGCCGCCACGCGAGCAGCACGGACGGCGGCAGCAGCAGGGCACGCAGCCGCACCCCGGTCGGGGCCTGACGGGCCACGGCCCGCCGTACCGCCGACAGCGCCGGACCGAGTTCCGCGGTGAGCAGGGGCTCCCGGGCGTACCGCGCGCGCTCCTCGGCCTGCCCGAGTAGTTGCGCTCCGCGTGCGGCCTCGTCGCCCAGATCCACGTCCCGGACGAGCCGCTGCGCCGTCGTGCGCGGCGTCTCGGCCAGGTCGACCGGCAACCGGTAGTCGACGAGGGTGTCCAGCAGCTCGGCCCAGGCCGCGTGCGCCTCGTGCCGGGCCTTCGCCGCATCCGCGCCGCCCGGCACCAGCACGTGCGGTTCGCCCGGCCGCGCCGCGCTTACGGCCACCGTGGTGCCGGTCGCCCTCGCCCGGGGCCGCCGCCCCCGCCGCAGCAGCGCCCGGCGCAGGGCCGGCAGCGCGAGCAGGAGCACCACCACAGCCACGGCGACCGCCAGGTACCTGGGCCACCTGGGCTCCGCCGGCGTGACGGGGGCGAAGCCGAGGTCGTCGTCCTCCGGCAACAGGCCCCCGTCGATCTGGCCGCCGTCGGGCGAGTTCGGATCGGTCGAGGAGCCGGGGTCGGGGGTCGCCCCGGGGGCGGTCGGCGTCACCTCGGGCGCGTCCGGGTTCGGCGCCCATGCCGGATCCACCGAGCCGGCCACGTAGGTCGAGGGGGTGGCGTCGAAGGGCACCCAGCCGAAGCCGTCGAAGTACACCTCGGTCCAGGCGTGCAGGTTGCGGTTGGTCAGCCGGTAGACGCCGCCCTCGGACCGGGTGCCGCGGGTGAAACCGAACGCCACCCGGGCCGGGATGCCGGCCTCCCGCACCATCCACGCGAGCGCGGCCGCGTACTGCACACAGAAGCCGCTGCGGCGGGTGAGGAACTCCACGATCGCCTCGCCGCCGGTCTCCGACTCCGCGTCCAGTGTGTACGTGAAGCCGTTCTTGCTGGAGAAGAAGTCGTAGAGCGCCCGGACCTTGTCGTAGTCGTTCGTCTTCCCGGCGGTCAGCCTGGCGACCTCGGTCTCCACCGCGGTCACCCCCTCGGGCACCGCGGAGTTCCGCAGCCGGATTTCGTGGTCCTCGGGCAGCGGCTGCGCCTTCTGCAGCGCCGCCACGTCGTAGGTCCCCCGGGCATAGGTGAACTCGTACGTCCGGCCGGCCACGGTGCTGCTGGGCGAGAAGATCACCTGCATGCGCCGGTCGTAGAACCACCTCGAGTCGACGCCTTTGGTGATCTCGAGCGGCTCGCTGTAGACGGGCAGCAGGTTCATGTTGAAGTTGACCACCTCGACGGTGGCCTTGTCCTCGTGGAACTGGACCCCCTCGCCGGCCTGGCGGCGCGGGTCGGGCAGGCGGTCCGTGGTCTGCCGCCCGGCCGGCGGCCGGTTGCGGAACCCCTCCCGGCTGAGCTCGTCGGCGACGCCGAAGCGCAGGTAACCCGGGTTCGGATCGCCCGTGGCGACCCGAAGCATCTCGATCTCCTCGTCCTGCTTCAGGGTGCCTTCGAGCATCGCCCACAGGTTCACGCGGCCGCCCCGGCCCGAGCCGCTGCCCGGTCCGTCGCCGCCGCTGCCGAATCGGTCGAGCAGCCCGGTGGTCATCCCGGGTATGGCGAGCGGCACGGCGACGGCGACCAGGACGCCGACGATCGCCATACGCCGCCCGGCGGCCGCCAGCGGCGACGGCTCCCACACCTCGATGTCGCGCCCGTCACCGGTGAACCGGCGACCGAACCGGCGTACCCGGTCGACGTTGTCGGCCACCAGCAGCCACAGGAATCCCGCGGCCCCGGCGATGAACGGCAGGATCGACACGCTGTCCTGGTGCACGGCGACCGGCACCGAGTAGATCGCGAGCATGGGCAGCCCGGCGACGGCTGGCCGACGCAGGACGACGGCGCACACGTCGACGCAGATCGCCACCGCGCCCACGCCGAGTGTGGTCAGCAGGAGCAGCCCGTCGTGGTCGCTGACCGGCACGCCCATCTCCCGGGTCGCGATGCCGGCCTCCTCCAGCAGCTCACCGAAGCGGGCGAACGTCTCGGTCGTGGGCAGCAGGCCGAGCACCGCCCCGCTGTCCGGGGTCAGGAACGTGAGCACGACCAGTAATGCGCCGGTCATCGCAGCGACCTGCCCCCAGGCCGGGGCCCGCAGGGCGCGGGCGCCGATCGCCGCGCCCGTCACGCCCATGACGGTGATCAGGCACCGGACGAACCACGTCCACTCCTCGAAGACCGTCGCGAGCGGCAGCGCCGCGAGCAGCGTGGCCGCCCCCGCGACGAGTCCCAGGTGCCGGCGGCTGGTCACGGC
The DNA here is from genome assembly GCA_047459115.1 of Micromonosporaceae bacterium. Classification (GTDB taxonomy): domain Bacteria; phylum Actinomycetota; class Actinomycetes; order Mycobacteriales; family Micromonosporaceae; genus VSCG01. The sequence goes on along the minus strand of VSCG01000054.1, from coordinate 11,692 downwards.
CCCACCTCACAGGTCATCGGACACCTCCGGCAACGGTCTCGGCCAGCGCCGCCCGCCACGCGAAGCCCTGGGAGCCGCGGGCGACCTGCGGCCACAGCGTGGGCAGCTTCGCGCCGTGCTCGACGCCGACCACGCGCCAGCCGCTTCGCAGCAGGCCGAGCGCGGCCGCGCCATGGGCCGTGTCCGCCGCCTCCCGGGCGGCCGTCGGCAGGGCCAGCCACGTGCTCGTATCGATGAGGAAGCCGACGCATGTGGCGTTGTTGGCGCGCAGCGCGCCGAGCAACTCGGCCTCGGCCGGGTCCAACGCGCCGAGCAGCGCGATGATCAGCCCGCCGTCGGAGCGGCGGCGCACCAGGTCCACCAGCGTGGAGATCTCGCCACGCTGGCCGGGCTTGACCTCGGCCAGGTAGTCGAGCAGTTCGCCGTCGCCGACCAAATCGCTGGCGTCCACGTCGATGCCGTCGCCGCTGACCAGCCGCACCCGGTAACCGGCATGGCGCAGGTGCGTGGCCATGCTCGCGGCCGCCGAGACCGCCCACTCGAAACTGGCGGTCGGGCCTTCCCCCCGGTGGGCGGACGCGCGGGTGTCCAGCACCACGGTCGCCCGGCTCTCCCACGGCTGTTCCTCCCGGCGCACCATGAGCTCGCCGACCCGGGCCGTGGACCGCCAGTGCACCCGGCGCAGGTCGTCACCGTGGCGGTACTCGCGGGTGGCCGCGTCGTCCTCACCGTGTACGGCCACCGACCGGGCCCGGCTGTCCCCCGTGCCGGAGTACTCCCCGGCGAGGCGGATCGACGGCAGCGGCACCACCTGGGGGATGACGGTGAGCCGGTCGACCGTGGGGAAGGAGCGCACCAGCTCGCACAGCCCGAACGGATCGGTCAGCCGGACGACCAGCGGGCCCACGTCGTAGCGCCCGCGCATGTCCGCGCGCACCGTGTACGCCACCGAGCTGGCCTGTCCGGCACCCAGCCGCTCCAGCACCAGCCGGGGCCGGCTGCCCAGCGCGTACGGCAGGCGGTCCTCGAGCAGCAGCGTGCCGGTGGGCAGTCGGGACAGGTTCTGCAGCCGCAGCACGATGCGGGCGCTCGCGCCGACCTGGACCCGGTGCGGCTGCAGGCTGCGGCTGGACGCCAGCTTGTAGCGGCTGCGCCCGACATAGGCGGCGGCGAGCAGTGGCAGGATCGCCAGCAGGATCGCGACCCGCAGCAGGTCCTTCTCGCCCACGATCAGCGCGGACAGCGCGGCGGCCCCTGCGGCGGCGAAGAACGACCGGCCGCGCGTGGTCAGCCCGCTCAGCGCCTCGCGCACGTCAGCGTCCCCGGTACTCGTTGGTGCGCGGCGCCACGGCCCGGGTGTCGTACGGCGAGCGCTGCTGCTGGCGTTCGCCGGGCAGCGGCAGCCGGTGGACCAGGTCGGCCACGATCGCGTCGGTGGTGCGCCGGGACAGTTGCGCCTCGGCGGTCGGGATGATGCGGTGCGCCAGCACCGGCACGGCGAGCGCCTGCAGGTCGTCGGGGACGACGTAGTCGCGTCCTTCCAGGGCGGCGACGGCGCGGGCCGTGCGCAGCAGGTGCAGGGTCGCCCGCGGCGACGCGCCCAGCCGCAGGTCGGGCGATTCGCGGGTGGCGTTGACCAGGTTCACCGCGTACTGCTTGACGGCGTCGGCGACGTGCACCTCGCGCACGGTGGCGATGAGCCGGCGCACCACCGCCGCGTCGGCCACCGGGCGCAGGTCGTGCAGCGGGTCGTCGGCGCTGTGCACGTCGAGCATCTCCAGTTCGGCGCTGGCGTCCGGGTAGCCCATCGCGATGCGGGCGGTGAAGCGGTCCCGCTGCGCCTCCGGCAGCGGATAGGTGCCCTCCATCTCGATCGGGTTCTGCGTGGCGATCACCATGAACGGCACCTGGAGTTCGTAGGTGGTGCCGTCCACCGTGACCTGCCGCTCCTCCATGCACTCCAGCAGCGCCGACTGGGTCTTCGGCGAGGCGCGGTTGATCTCGTCGCCGACGACCAGGTTGGCGAAGACCGCGCCGGGCTTGAACTCGAAGTCGCGCGTCTCCTGGTTGTAGACACTGACCCCGGTCACGTCGCTGGGCAGCAGGTCCGGCGTGAACTGGATGCGCCGCACCGAGCAGTCGATGGAGCGGGCCAGCGCCTTGGCGAGCTTCGTCTTGCCCACGCCGGGTACGTCCTCGATGAGCAGGTGACCCTCGGCGAGGAGGACGGCGAGTGCCAGCCGGACCGTGGCGGTCTTGCCTTCGATCACCTGCTCGATGTTGGCGACGATCGAATCCGTGGTCGTCCGGAACTCGTCGCCCGGTAACGGCTGACCGATGTCGCCGATGGTGCGTTGGGTGGTGGTCACGTGCCTCCTCCTCGTCGTTCCGCGGTCGCGGCTCGCTCAGTTAGACGCGGCGAGCCCCCCGGAAGGTTCGCGAGGGTGTCCCTTGCCTGTCCCCCCGCACCGGACTGTCTGGTTCCTCACAGGCTAACCGGAGTCGCCTCCTTCGCCCGACGTTCGTTGGGGCGAGGTGGCCGAACGGCTGAACCGGGTAGCAGCGGGCCGCCCATCACATCGAAGCGGTTCTGTCCGGCCCGCCGCAGACAGGTGCGCCGGGCGGTGGGAATCTGGGTGCTCCGAGCGGCGGTGCGAGGGGTACACTGCAGCTATGGCCCGGGGCTTCCTGCTCCTTCGCGAGCCGTGCTGACGCGCTGAGGCAGCGACAGCACGGCGACCCCTCCTGAGCGAGGGGTTTTTTCGTGCCACCGGATCCCGACGAGCGAGACGAGCGAAAGGTGACGCCGATGAGCGAGACGGTCGAGGCGGACATTCCGCCGTTCCGCTACACGGCGGAGATGGCCGGCCAGATCGAGGCCCGCTGGCAGGACTACTGGGAGCAGCACGGGACCTTCCGTGCGCCCAACCCGACCGGCCCGCTCGCCGATCCGGACCACCCGCGCGCCGGAGCGCCGAAGCTGTACGTGATGGACATGTTCCCCTACCCGTCCGGGCAGGGGCTGCACGTCGGGCACCCGCTGGGCTACATCGGCACGGACTGCTACACCCGCTACTTCCGGATGGTCGGGCGCAACGTGCTGCACCCGATGGGCTTCGACGCGTTCGGTCTGCCGGCCGAACAGTACGCGGTGCAGACCGGCCAGCACCCGCGCACGACGACCGAGGAGAACATCGCCCGGTACCGCGCCCAGCTGCGCCGGCTGGGCCTGGCGTACGACGACCGGCGCTGGCTGGCCACCACCGACCCCGAGTTCTACCGCTGGACCCAGTGGATCTTCCTGAAGATCTTCAACTCCTGGTACGACCCGGTGGCCGGCAAGGCTCGCCCGATCGAGGAGCTGATCGGCGAGTTCGAGCGGGGCGAGCGCCCGACACCGGATGGCCGGCCCTGGTCCGAGCTGTCCGAGGTGGAGCGTCGACGGATCGTCGACGACCACCGGCTGGCGTACGTCAGCGACGCCCCGGTCAACTGGTGCCCGGGCCTGGGGACCGTGCTGGCCAACGAGGAGGTCACCGCCGAGGGTCGCTCGGAGCGGGGCAACTTCCCGGTCTTCAAGCGCAACCTGAAGCAGTGGATGCTGCGCATCACCGCGTACGCGGACCGGCTGCTGGACGACCTGGACCTGCTGGACTGGCCGGAGAAGGTCAAGGCGATGCAGCGCAACTGGATCGGCCGTTCGGTCGGCGCGCACATCGACTTCCCGACCGGCGCCGGGCCGATCCGCGTCTTCACCACCCGGCCGGACACGGTCTTTGGCGCCACGTACATGGTGTTGGCGCCCGAGCACGACCTGGTGGACGCCCTGGTCCCGGACGCCTGGCCGGAGGGCGCCAAGCCGCAGTGGACCGGCGGGCACGCCACCCCGCGCGAGGCGGTCGACGCGTACCGGAAGTTCGCGGCGGGCAAGACCGACGTGGAGCGCACGGCGGACGCGCGGGAGAAGACGGGTGTCTTCATCGGCGCCTACGCCACCAACCCGGTCAACGGCGCGCGCATTCCGGTGTTCATCGCGGACTACGTGCTGGCCGGCTACGGCACCGGGGCGATCATGGCGGTGCCCGCGCAGGACGAGCGGGACTGGGAGTTCGCCGAGGCGTTCGACCTGCCGATCATCCGCACCGTGCAGCCGCCGGCCGACTTCGCCGGCAAGGCGTACACGGGCGATGGCCCGGCGATCAACAGCAGCGACCCGGAGCGCGGCCTGAGCCTGGACGGTCTGAGCGTGGCCGAGGCCAAGGAGCGGATCATCGAGTGGCTGGAGGCCAACGGCCACGGCGAGCGGGCGGTCACCTACCGGCTGCGTGACTGGCTGTTCAGCCGGCAGCGCTACTGGGGTGAGCCGTTCCCGATCGTGTATGACGAGCACGGCCTGCCGGTGGCGCTGCCCGAGGAGATGCTGCCGGTCGAGCTGCCGGACGTGGCGGACTTCTCGCCGCGGACGTTCGACCCGGAGGACGCGGCGTCCGAGCCGGAGACGCCGCTGTCGCGCGCGACGGACTGGGTCGAGGTCGAGCTGGACCTGGGCGACGGGCCCAAGCGGTATCGCCGCGAGACGAACGTGATGCCGCAGTGGGCCGGCTCGTCCTGGTACGAGCTGCGCTACCTGGATCCGCACAACAGCGCGGAGCTGGTGGACCGGGCCAACGAGCGGTACTGGATGGGCCCGCAGTTCGACGGGGACTGCGGCGGGGTGGACCTGTACGTGGGCGGCGTGGAGCACGCCGTGCTGCACCTGCTGTACGCGCGGTTCTGGCACAAGGTGCTGTACGACCTGGGCTACCTGTCGTCGCACGAGCCGTTCCGCAGGCTGTTCAACCAGGGCTACATCCAGGCGTACGCGTACACCGATCCCCGCGGGGTCTACGTGCCGGCGGCCGAGGTCGTCGAGCGGGACGGCCGCTACTTCTACGGCGACATCGAGGTCAAGCGCGAGTACGGCAAGATGGGCAAGTCGCTGCGCAACGTGGTGACGCCCGACGAGATGTGCGCGACGTACGGCGCGGACACGTTCCGGGTGTACGAGATGTCGATGGGCCCGCTGGACGTGTCGCGCCCGTGGGAGACCCGGGCCGTCGTGGGCGCGTACCGGTTCCTGCAGCGGGTCTGGCGGCTGGTCGTGGACGAGCAGACCGGCGCCACCCGGGTGGTGGACACCCCGGCCGACGACGAGACGCGTCGGGTGCTGCACCGGGTGATCGCCGGCGTGCGTGAGGACATGGAGTCGCTGCGGTTCAACACGGCGGTGGCCAAGCTGATCGAGCTGACCAACCGGGCGACCGCGATCGCGTCCCGCGAGGGCGCGCCGCGCGAGGTGGTCGAGCCGCTGGTGCTGATGCTGGCCCCGGTGGCCCCGCACATCGCCGAGGAGTTGTGGCAGCGGCTGGGCCACGAGGGTTCGCTGGCGTACGTCGACTTCCCGGTCGCGGACCCGGCCTGGCTGGTCGCCGAGACGGTGACCTACCCGGTCCAGGTCGGCGGCAAGGTCCGCGCCCGGATCGAGGTCCCCGCGGACGCGGCCGAGGAGGAGGTACGCGCGGCGGCGTTGGCGGCGGTCGCCGAGCACACCGGCGGCGCCGAGCCGCGCAAGGTGATCGTCGTGCCGGGCCGGATGGTCAGCGTGGTGGTCTGACCAGCGTCGGCGTCGACGTGGGGCCGCCTTCTGGCGGCCCCACGTCCATCTGTCCGTCCCTCGGCCCGGCCTCGCGCCCGCGTTCCGCCCGTCGACGGCCGCCCCCACGTTCGCCTGCCCGCCGGTCGGCGGTCCCGGGTCCGGGCGTCACTCCGCGCGGTTTCGCTGCGCCGTCCGGGATGCCCGTCAAGATCGACACGAGATCCCGGGATATCGCGGCGTCCGCCGGTCACGACATGCAGGAAGTCGCGGTGTTGGAGCCCGTTCACCGCGCGACTTGCTGCATGTCGCGCTGTCCGCGGCCGAACGACACCGCCATATGCCGGCAAACCGAGTCGATCAAGGCGGCGGACACCCCGACTTCATGGAACTGGTGCCGCTGATCCCGGTCGGGATACCCCGATATTCAGCATGTCGCGATTAGGCGGCGGCAGCGACTGCTGAACAGCCTCGGCTCCCCGGACGTCGCCGATGACGAGGTCATGTCCGGGGCCTGGCGTTGAGCGAGGTCTTTCTCCTCGGCAAGAGCGCGACCGGGCGTGCGGACCGCCGCCATCGCACGGCCGCGGCGGCGCTGACGAGCAGGCCCAGCGCGGCGGGGACGAACGCGACCGCGTCCACCCGGGACGGTGCGACCGCCGCCGCGCCGATGACCGCGTAGGCCAGCGCCGACGGGATCGCGGCGATCAGCGTGCCGAGCAGGTAGTGGCGCGCCCGCACCGAGGTGGTGCCGTACGCGCGTACCCGACCAGCCCGAAGGGCGCCAGCGGCATCAGCCGGGCCACGATCACGGCGAGCAGGCCCTGTCGGCGAAGCCAGGCGTCCAGCCGTTCCCACCGGACCCATCCCCGGCTGGCGAGGTACTCGTGCCCCAGCGCCCGGCCAACGATGAACGTCGCGGCCCCGCCCAGCAGCGCGGCCCCCACCGCCAGAGCGGCGCCGGCCCACGCTCCGAACAGCGCGCCGAGGGCCAGCGAGACGGCGGTCCGCGGGACGAGCGCGGCGAGCAGCAACGCGGCACCGGTGACCGCGGCGAGCGGGCCGGCCGGGCCGAGCCCGGCGACCGCCTGCGGCACGTCGCGCAGCGGAACCAGCGAGCCGGTGGCGGCGAGCACGCCGACCGTGCCCGTGAGGGCCAGGACCCGGACGGCGGGGCCCGCCGGGCGGATCACCGGACGGCGGCCAGCCGTTCGGCGCGCAGCTTGTCCGGCCACTGGTCGTCGATGTCGGGCAGCGTGTCCAGGCCGGTGGCCCAGCGCAGCAGCAGGTCCGCGACGGCCGGGTTGCGCGCCAGGGCCGGCCCGTGGGCGTACGTGCCGAGCACGTTGCCCTGCCAGGCGCCCTCGGTGACGCCGTCGTTGCCGATGCCGACGCGCACCCGGGCCAGCGGCGCGGCGGCCGGGCCCAGGTGGGTGCGCCCGCCGTGGTTCTCGAACCCGGTCAGCGGGGGCAGGCCGAGCCGCGGGTCGATCTCCCCGACGAGCTCGCCGACTGCCCGGGAGTCGCCGCGGTCGGAGTGGGCGTCGAGCAGGTCCAGCCCGCCGCACTTGGCGCCCTTGGCGAAGAACGAGGAGCCCAGGAGCTGATAGCCGGCGCAGACGGCGAACACGACCGCGCGCCGGGCGACGGCCCGGTGCAGCCCGCCGTCGGCGATCAGCCGCTGGGCGGCGAGCGCCTGCGGCCCGTCCTCGCCACCGCCGATCAGGTAGATGTCGGCCGAATCCGGCACCGCCTGGTCGGAGCGCACCTCCAGTGTCTCCACCGCGATGCCGCGCCGCCGCGCCCGGTGCGCCAGGATCAGCAGGTTGCCCCGGTCGCCGTAGGTGGACAGCAGGTCCGGGTAGAGCCAGACGACGCGCAGCGCCGACTCCGACCGGGCATTGGGTTCACTCGACACGATCCAGCTCCGCTCGGATGTCCTGGAATGCCGTGTAGTTGGCGATCACCTCGAGCCGCCCGGGCGGCACGGCGGCCAGTGCGTCGCGGAAGCGGCGCACGTGCGTGAACGGCACGTCGGCGACCTCCAGCCGGACGGCCAGGTCGTAGGCCCGGTCACCGGTGATCAGCACGTGGCGTCCACGTACCGGGCTGAAGTCCACATCGAACAGCCAGGAGGTGTCCAGGCCGTCGGGGTCGCGCGCGTTGATGGCGAGGAGTGTGGGCGCCTCCTCGGCCATGTCGAAGGCCTCCAGCCAGCCGGCCGGGTTCTTCGCCAGCAGCAGGCGGATCGTGTGCTCGCCGCGCACGACCGTCGCGTACCGGCCGGCGACCGATCTGACCTGTGCGAGCCGGGGGAGCGCGTCGGCCACCGGTACCCCGAAGGCGGCGCCGACGGCGAGCGCGGTGGCGGCGTTGGCCAGGTTGATGCTGCCGGGCAGCTGCAGCGTGACGGTGTGCGCCACCCCCGAGGGGTCCACCACGTGTCCGTTCTTCAGCGTCCACTGGGGATCGGGCCGGCGCAGCAGGCAGCCGGTGCAGTGCCAGTCGTCGCCGGACCGCTCCAGGTGCGCGCCGCACTCGGGGCACACCCAGGAGTCCTCGTGCCAGCGTTGGCGCGCTCCCACCCAGGTCACGTGCGGGCAGCGGTACGCCGCCCAGGCCACCATCGGGTCGTCGGCGTTGGCGATGACGTGCACGGTCGGATGCCCGGCCAGCGCGTCGCGCCACAGCCGCGCCATCATCGCCACCTCCTTGGCCCGGTCGAGCTGGTCGCGGCTGAGGTTCAGCAGCGCGACCACCTCGGGCCGGGTGGCGGCGAGGACCTGCGGCAGGTAGTGCTCGTCGACCTCCAGGACGGCGTACGGGGTGTGGCCGGCCCGGGCCAGCGCCGAGGTGTGCCCGGTGGGCAGGTTGGCCCCGAAGGAGTTGGTGGCGACCTTGCCGAGGACGCCGATCGCGGCAGCGGTCAGGCGGGTCGTGGTGGTCTTGCCGTTGGTGCCGGAGACCAGTGCGATGCGCCGGCCGGCGGCGAGGTTGGCGAGCAGGTGCGGGTCGATCATCAGCCCGATCCGCCCGCCGATGACCGATCCGTCCCCCCGTCCGGTGGCGCGCGACAGCGCGCCCACACCGCGTGACACGGTGGCGGCGAGCTTGGTCCGCAGCGGCAGGCTGGGATCGGGAGAGGGGGTCGTCACGGACGCGAGGGTACGCCATCGCGCGTACCGCCGGTGCCGAAGGCGTCGGTAGCCGTGGACGAAGGCGTCGGTGACGTGGGCCGAGAAGGGCAACCGTGAACGGCACGAGTCCGTGCGCGAATCCGCGCCTCGGACCCGCGACACGCTGTCCGGTTGCCGACGCGCGTCGCCCCTCCACCGGTCCCCACCGCTCCTGACCTGCACTTCTTTGGAGGGAAAGCGCCAGGTTCGGCTCGTTTTCCATTGCGGGTGGAGCGGAGTGGAGTACAGTGGAGCCTTGTGGCGGGACCGGGGGGTCCTGTCGGCCCCGGGGGGACAGCACCAAAGGGGGGTGGGGCCATGTTTCTCGGCACCCACACTCCGCGGCTGGACGACAAGGGTCGGCTGATCCTCCCGGCGAAGTTCCGGGACGAGCTGGCGGGAGGTGTCGTGATCACGAAAGGGCAGGAGCGCTGCCTGTACGTGTTCCCGATGGCCGAGTTCCAGCGGATCGCGGAGCAGTTGCGCCAGACACCCGTGACGCACAAGGCCGCCCGGGCCTACAGCCGGGTGTTCTTCGCCAGCGCTCACGACGAGGTGCCCGACAAGCAGGGCCGGGTGACCATCCCGAGCCACCTGCGCGAGTACGCCGGGCTCGACCGCGAACTCGTCGTGATCGGGGCGAGTACCCGGGTGGAGATCTGGGACCGGCAGGCGTGGGACACCTACCTCGCGGAGAGCGAGGAGGACTTCGCCGCCATCGAGGAGGGGGTGTTACCCGGCGGTCTGTAACCGGTGGCGCCGCGAACGCCACGGGTCGCACACACCGGCCGCCCGCCGTACCGCGAGATCTCCAGCCGCCTTGGCACCTGACGCTTCTTCCCCGGCGCCAGGCGCCGATGCGGATGGGGATCTGGCGGTGCGACGAGCGGCCGTTGCTCACCATAGCGAGGGGGTCGACATGGGGGAGCTGCGTGGCACGCACGTGCCCGTGCTGCTCGAGCGATGCCTGGAGCTGCTCGCCCCTGCCCTCGCCGTGCGTGCGGACCGGGCCGCGGTGCACGTGGACGCGACCGTCGGCCTGGGTGGACACGCCGAGGCGGTCCTCGCCGCGCACCCGAACGTCGTGCTCGTCGGGCTGGACCGGGATCCGCAGGCGCTGCGCCTCGCCGAGCACCGGCTGGCGGCGTACGCGGATCGGACCCATCTCGTGCACGCGGTGTACGACGAACTGCCGGCGGTGCTCGACCGGCTCGGCATATCCAGGATCGACGGCGTCCTGTTCGATCTCGGTGTCTCGTCGTTGCAGCTCGACGCCGTCGACCGGGGTTTCTCGTACGCGCGGGAGGCGCCGCTGGACATGCGCATGGACCAGACCGCCGGTGTCACCGCCGAGGAGGTCGTCAACACGTACGACCAGGCCGAGCTGACCCGGATCCTGCGCGAGTACGGGGAGGAGCGGTTCGCGGCCCGGATCGCCGCGGCGATCGTGCGGGAACGCCGCAGGGCCCGGATCGTGTCCTCGGCCCGCCTGGCCGAACTGGTCCGCGAGGCCATCCCGGCGCCGGCCCGGCGAACCGGAGGCAATCCAGCCAAACGGACGTTCCAGGCCCTACGCATCGAGGTGAACCGAGAACTGTCCGTATTGGAAAGCGCGGTGCCGGCTGCGGTGGACGCGCTCGACGTCGGGGGGCGGATCGTGGTGCTGTCCTACCACTCCCTGGAGGACCGCATCGTCAAGCGGGCGCTGGCCGCTCGCGCCCGCTCCACGGCGCCGCTCGACCTGCCGGTGGAGCTGCCCGGTACCGGCCCGACGCTGCGGTTGCTGACCCGGGGGGCGGAGCTGCCGAGCGATGCGGAGGTGCTGGCGAACCCGCGCGCGGCGTCGGCCCGGCTGCGTGCCGCGCAGCGCATCGACGGCACCGCCACCGCCGGCCGCCCGCGGATGGCCACCGGGCGACCGCGCCGGGCGCATGCCCTGCGCGAGCCGCGGGGGACGGCCGTGCGACGTGACGAATCGGGGGAGGGGACATGAGCGCGAGGAGCCGTGCTGAGCGCGTGCGCCGGTCGCCGGCGACGCCGGCGGCGTCGACCAGCCGCCGGGTTGCGCGTGGTCGCCGGATGGGCGGAGGCCTGCCGGTCGACGGCAGCCTCGCTTTGCGGCCGCAGCCGACGCCCGCCCCCGAGTCGGCGCCGACGCTGCGGGTGACGCCACCCGCCCCGGTCTCCGTGCCGCGGGCGCCGTTCGTGCTGCTGGTGCTCACGCTGGTCATCGGTGGGGTGCTCGGCATCCTGCTGCTGCACACCAAGATCGCCGAGAACGCGTTCCGGCTCAACGACCTGCAGCAGCGGCAGGCCATGCTCGACCAGCAGCAGGCGCGGCTGGAGCGGGAGCTGGCCGACAAGGCCGCCTCCGGCAGTCTGGAGGCGGCGGCGAAGAAGCTCGGCCTGGTGCCGGCCGGCGACCCCGCCTACGTGCGGATGCCGGACGGCCAGGTGTTCGGGGTACCGCGGCCGGCGACCGGGCGGCCGAGCGTGACGAGCCAGACCGGCGGGCGGTGACGGATGGGCACGGGTCGCGGCGGGGAGTCGGCCAATTCGCGACGCCGCGGGTTGGCCGAGGCCCGGCGGTACACGCCCCGCGGGCGTACGGTGCGCGAGCTGGGCGACGAGCGCCGCGCCGGCCGCAGCGCCGACCCGTTCCGGCCCGCGCTCGAGGTGGTCAAGGGCGGCCGCGCGACCGGCACGGGCGCGCGGCGCTCGACCACCCGGGCCACCGGCGGCCGGACCGCGACCGGTCAGGGTTCGACGACCCGGGCTGCCGCCGTTCGCGCCGTGGCCGGCCGGGCCGGGGCCAGCCGCACCGCCACCGGCCGGGCCTCGGCGGGCCGCGCCGCCACCGGCCGGGCCGCGCCCGGCCGCACCC
>VSCG01000053.1:0-19547 GCA_047459115.1 Micromonosporaceae bacterium | reverse complement strand
CCCGCTGGCCGGATCCGGCCACCTCCCGGATCGACCTCGGCTTCCCCCGCACGCGCTGACCTCCGTACGCGCTGACCTCCGTACGCGCTGCCCCCGACGCGCGCCGATCCGCTGACTACCGCGCGCTGATCGGGGTGGCGGTGCCAAGCGCCGCCGGACCGCCGGTCTTGGCCGGCGGTGACCTGTCCGACCACCCGGTAGGCTGCGACGATCAGGCGACCGAGGAGGTGTCGAAGGCGTGGCCGCAGTGGACCTGTTCGCCGTGCAGCCGCGTGTCTCGATCGACGAGTACCTCACCGAGGAGGCGTTTGCGGCGCACCACCGTGCGCTCGCCGAGCGGATCGCGGGCATGCGCACCAGCCCGCACGCGCTGGCCGTATGGCCCGAGGAGGTGGGCACGTTCCTCGTCCTCGTCGGCCAGGGCGCGGTGGTGAGCGGCTGCACGACCACCGACCAGGCGTTGCGCCGGATCGTGACGCGCCGGATGCCGCGACTGCTCGCCACGCTCCTTCGGCACCGTACGGTCAGGGTCACGCCAGCGGTGCTCACCATGCTGGCCCCGCGTGCCCACGACGTTTACGTGCGGACGTTCCGTGACATCGCGCGTGACTTCGGGCTGTGGGTGGTGGCGGGCAGCGGTCTGTTTCCCCGTGCCGGCACGGCCCGGGTGTACAACACCTCCTACATGTTCGATCCGGACGGGCAGATCGTCGGGGTTACCCGCAAGGTCAACCTCGTGCCCACCCAGGAGGACGTGCTCGGCCTGACCTCCGGTTCACCGGACGACCTCGGTGTCGTCGAGACCCCGTTCGGTCGGGTCGGCACGCTGATCTGCTACGACGGCTTCCGCGAGCCGCACACGAGCCGGGAGCCGGGGTGGGTGCAGTGCGCTCCCGTGCTCGACCGGCTGGGCGCGACGATCGTGGCGCAGCCGTCGGCGAACGCGTGGCCGTGGGACGGGCCGTGGGTGTTCAACGAGCCAGGCGAGACGCTGCTGCGCCGCGAGCAGTGGTTCGTCGAGGGGTTCGCGCGCCAGATGCGGGATCTGGTCAACGTGCGGTACGCCGTCAACCCGCAACTGGTCGGCACGGTGCTGGACAACGTCTTCGAGGCGCCGTCGCTGATCCTCGGCCCCGGTGGCCAGGTGCTGGCCCAGGCGCGGGACCCGCGCGCCGAGGACGTGCTGCACGTCCGGGTCGACGATGAGGGATGACTCGTCCTATGTCGGTGCGCCGTCAGTTGCTCCTCGCGCTGATCCTGATCCTGGCCGGTGTGGGTGTGCTCGCGCTGCCCGCGAGCCTGGAAGGCCCCCGGCTGGTCGAGTTCGGGCCCGGACACGGACCGTCGGCGGTGGACCTGGTCGGGATCGCGCTGCTCACGCCGGGCGGATTCTGGCTCATCGCGGTCCTGGTCCGCGCGATGCCGTCCCTCAGGCTGGCTCCGCGGGTCCTGTTCGGGCTGGGTTGCGCCGCCGGTTTCGGTCTCGGCCTGCTGATCGCCTCGGCGTTCGGCAACTTCGCCGGCTGGTGGGCGGTCGGGGCGGTGCTGCTCGCCCTCGCTGAGCTCTGGCTGGTGGCCGTCGCGTGGCGCGGGTACGGGCGGTAGACACGGCCAGGTGAGCGACGGCCCGACCACGATTGAGGCCGCCAGGATCGCCGAGGCGCTGCTGCGGCTCACCTGATGGGCGGCCCGTCGGTGAGAATCCTCACTGCCGGTGGGCTTGGCGCCGTACCGGCCGGCGCGTCGCCACCGACGGACGGTGGCCGGTGCTCCTGACTGGAGCAGGCGGGCTGTAGGTTTATTTCCGAAATATCATCTTGCCCCTGAGCGGTGCCTTCGCCTCGACCGCCACCGATCGGGCCGCTCACCCGGACCCGCGTTCCCGGAGGCCGTGTACCGGCCCTCTTATGCTGACCGCGGGGGATACGACCAGCCGACGACCCGCGGGTCCGCGAGACCCGCGGCTGCCGGCTGCAACTGTTCGGGAACGACACCGGGGGGATAGCACAACCATGACCGCGTCCGCCACACGGACCTGGAACGGCCTCACCATCCCAGCCCCCGGCATCTACCTGCTCGACCAGGCGCACAAACGGATCGGCTTCGTGGCTCGGCACATGATGGTCAGCCCGGTCCGCGGGGAGTTCCGCGAGGCCACCGCCCGGATCGTGGTGGCGGAGGATCCCTTCGCCTCCTCGGTGACCGCCACCATCCAGACGGCGAGCATCGACACCGCCAACCCCGAGCGCGACGCTCACCTGAGCAGTCCGGACTTCCTCGACGTGGAGCGGTTCCCCACGCTGGAGTACCGCAGCACGGGGATCAAGTGGCAGGGGAACAACGACCCGATCTTCTTCTGGGCCCGCCTGCGCAACAACCGGCTCACGCGCCACAACGACGCGTACATCAGGGCCGCGCAGCAGCCCGCCGGCACGACCACACAATTCGTGTTGACCGGAGAACTGACGGTGAAGGGGATCACTCGGCCGGTCGACCTGCAGGTGGAGTTCGGCGGCGCCCGGCGCGACCCGTACGGCAGGGACATCTTCGGATTCAGCGCGACCGCCGAGATCGACCGTGAGGACTACGGCCTGGTGTGGAACGTCGTCCTCGAAGGCGGAGGCGTCCTCGTCGGGAAGAATGTGCGGATCGAGATCGCGGGCGAGGCGATCCGCCAGACCTGACGGCCCCAGCCCTGGTGCTTTTGTTCAGATCCACCTCGGCTGGCATTCTCTAGGCATGGATCGAGGTCAGCTCCGGGCTGGCGACGCCGACCGCAACCGGGTCGCCGAGCGCCTACGCATCGCGCTGGAGGAGGGCAGGCTCAATCTCCACGAGTACGACGAGCGGCTGCGCGACGCGTACGCCGCGAAGACGTACGCCGACCTCGACGGGCTGCTCGCCGACCTGCCCAGCCCCGCGCCCGGGCCACAGTCGGCGGTCGAGCCGGCCGGTCCGGGCACCGGCGCGCTGGCACATTGGCGGCACGGGCCGGATGGCCGCTACCTGCGCGCCACCCGGCGTTGGCTCGCCGACCTGTGGGGCGACTGGGCCGGCGCGGTGGCGATCTGCGTGGGTATCTGGGCGGTCCCGTCGCTGCTCGGCGGTGACCTGATCTACTTCTGGCCCGGGTGGGTGGCCGGACCGTGGGGCGTCGTGCTGCTGGTCGGGACCGTGCGGGGCCTGATGAGCGACGAGCCGCAGCGCTGGGCGGCCAAGCAGGCCCGCAAGGAGGCCGAGCGCGAGGTGCGGCGCCGCGCCAAGCGCCGGGACAGCTGACCGCCTGCCTGGCTCCGTTACCGTGTGGGGATCTCTGACCGTTCCTTGGGACTAAGGGCGTGCTAGCGGTGGACATGGCGGATCAGAACGTCGTCGGCGATGCGGACGGCGACATGGAGCTCTACGACCTCCGGGTCAGCGTGGAGCGTATTGAAGGCCGGTCGGTCTGCGGGATGAGCGTCGGTGACTACTTCGAGCTCACCAATAGCGCACACCTGCGGATTCCCGAGGGGAAGCACTTCTGCGTGTACGCCCTCGCCTCGGTGCTGCCGTGCCTCGCCGCGAAGCAGCGTGATCTGGCCGCCGGCGACTGGCTGGCCCAGGACTCGCTGTTCGCCTGCCCCGATCCGGAAGAGCGGCTGATCATGCGGGTGGAGCGGGTCCGCCGGCGGCGGATGAAGTCCGCCGACCTGACCTGAGAGTGGGCGCGAGGAGCACCGCATGACCCGGGTTGAGATCGGGCTGGGACTGCAGAGCGACAAGCGGGCGGGCGACTACGCGCGGCTGGCCCGCAGCGCGGAGGTCTGGGGCTTCGACGTGCTGAGCGTGTTCGGGGACCTGATGTACCAACCGCCGATCTTCCCCCTGCTGGAGATGGCCGCGGTCACCGAACGGGTCCGGCTCGGCGCCGCCTGCCTGAACCCGTACTCGATGGCCCCGTACGAGATAGCCGGCCAGGTCGCCGCGCTCGACCTGGCCTCGAACGGGCGCGCCTACCTGGGGCTCGCCCGGGGGACGTGGCTGGGCGCGGTCGGGATCGACCAGCCGCGGCCGCTGACCGTGCTGGCGGAGGCGGTGCAGGTGATCTACCGGCTGCTGCGCGGCGACCCGGAGGGCTTCGCGGGCAAGGTCTTCCGGCTGGCGCCGGGCACCGTCCTCCGCTATCCCGTGCAGCGGCCCGAGCCGCCGCTGCTGCTCGGCACATGGGGGCCGAAGGGCGCCGCGCTGGCCGGCCGGATCGCCCAGGAGATCAAGGTGGGGGGTAGCGCGAATCCGGCGATGGTCCCGGTCATACGTGACCGGGTGCGGGTCGGTGCGCACCAGGCCGGTCGATCCGTTGACGACGTGGGCCTCGTGTTCGGCGCCGTCACCGTGGTCGACACAGACGGGGCCGCCGCGCGGGCCAGGGCCCGTACCGAGGTGGCGATGTACCTCGCGGTGGTGGCCGACCTGGATCCGACCGTCGAGGTCCCTGCCGACCTGCTCGGCCGGATCAAGGAACTCGTCGACGCGGGCCGGCACGAGCAGGCCGGCCGGCTGATCCCCGATGACCTGCTCGATCTCTTCGCGTTCTCCGGGACCCCGGAGCAGGTGGCCGCCCAGGCTCAGCGGCTCATCGATGCCGGGGTCCGCCGCGTGGAGTTCGGCACGCCGCACGGGCTCACCGCCGACCGTGGTGTCGAGCTGCTCGGTTCGGCGGTGCTGCCCCTGCTGCGCCGCGAACCCGCCACAGCAACGGGTGACGGCTCGCGTTCCTCAGGCCATCGCTGAGGTCAGGCCGTAGCTGACCTCTTCGCCTGCTCAGCCCACCGTCGCCGCCGGCGCCAGGTCCTCCTCGACGCGCTCCGACGTGGGGGACTCGGCTCCACCGGGACCCTCGAACCGGCGTCCCCAGCCGGTGAAGACCGCAACGGCCATGACGAGCGTGAGCACCAGTGGGTAGAGCGTCCCGGTGAACAGCGTCACGATGCCCAGCGGCTGCACGAAGTCGTAGCCCTTGGTCAGGGACGCGCCGATGAGCAGGAAGGCGCTAAGGAACGGGACGACGGCCGCGATCCCCATGGAGAAGCAGTCCATGACGTTGGACCTGCGGTACGGGTGCAGGTTCACCCGGCTGCCGATCTCGTCCGCCACCGGACCGAACGCGAGCATCGATGCCGAGTTGACCCCGCCGAAGAGGACCGCGGTGGCGGTCGAGCCGAACGCGATACTGGCTTCGGCTCCCCGTGGGGTGCTTGCGAAGCGGCTGTTGACCAGCCAGGTCGCCGTACGTTCGAGCACACCGGCGTCGGTGAGCACACCCACGATGCCAAAGACCGCGATCACCAGAGCTACCGTGGGGAGCATGTGAGCGACACCCAGCACCAGGTAGCCGGTCGGGGCACCGTCGGAGACGCCGATCACACCGTCGAATGAGAGCAGTCCGCTCCACAGGGCGGCGACGGTCCCGAGGACCAGACCGACGGTGACCGCCTTGAAGATGTCTCGGGCGAGGAAGGCCACCACGAGCATGATGGCGACGGGAATGAGCATGACCAGTCCGGCGGGCTTTGCGGCGCCTTGCAGCGCCGACTGGATGTCGGTCGTGCCCGAGGCCCGGCTGCCAGCGATCAGATAGGCGGCCCCGCTGATCCCCGCGGCGACGAGCGCGTACCGGGCCCGGGATCGGACGACGCCGGCGATGTCCGCCACACCGGCCTTGCGCCGGAAGCGCTGCGTCGCGGCGGAGATGATCGTGGTGTCCGAGATCGGGGCGAGGTTGTCTCCGAAGATGGCGCCGGACACGATCGCTCCGGCTAGGAGCGCGGGCTCGGCCCCGAGCACGACGCCGGCCGGGTAGAAGATGGGGAAGGCGGTGAACATCGTGCCGATGGACGACCCGGTGGCCATCGCGACCGCGCAGACGGTCAGAAACGTGAAGAACGTGAACAGGCCGGCATTGATGCCAAGCTCCCGTGCCAGCCAAACGAAACCCTGGGAGACGTTGGTCACCTTGATCAGTTCGGCCAGCATGCCGATGACGAGGAGGATGACCACGATCACAACCGCGCTCGGGCTGCTGATTCCGCCCATGACGGCAGACCAGTAGCGGGCGTAGTTTCTCGACAGGAGAGCGCCCACGAGCAGAGCGACGAACCCGCCCATGGCCAGAGCCGTCAGGTCGAAGGCCTGAAGTACCACGAAATACAACACACAGAAGAACAAGAAGACGATAACCGGCACAAACGCCGCCAGCCAGCCGCCCCGGAAGGTGAGCTGTCGGGATTCGGTCATGGCGTCTCCTCTCGTCACCGCCTGCTGCTCCGGCACCTGATGGCCCGTCCACAGTGGTTGGTGTGATCCGACGACAATCGGCAGGTCCGATGCGATCCTATGCGGCCGGCCTATGGGTTGGCGCCGGCCGGGCCAGCCGGTTCACCGCCCAGGTCGCCGGGGAAGTCGCCGGCCCGGCCGAGCAGCGCGGGCACCTGGCGGCCCAGTTCGCGCTCCACGAGCCGGGCGGCGGCGATCAGCCGATCGAGGTCCAGGTCGGTGCGTACGCCCGAGCGGCGCAGCGCGTAGGCGAGGTCCTCGGTGGCGATGTTGCCGGTCGCGGCCGGCGCGAACGGGCAGCCGCCGATCCCACCGCAGCTGCTGTCCAGCGCCGAGGCCCCGGCGGCCACGGCGGCCAGCGCGTTCGCGTACCCGGTGTTGCGGGTGTTGTGGAAGTGGAAGCGCAGCGGCCGGTCGGTGACCTCCCGTACGGCGTCGACGAGCCGCTGCACGTCGGCCGGCACGCCGACGCCGATGGTGTCCGCCAGCGCGATCTCGTCGGCGCCCTGGTCGGCGCAGCGCCGGGCGAGTTCGGCCACCCACGCCGGGTCGACCTCCCCCTCGAACGGGCAGCCGAAGCTGGCGCCGATCGTCGCGGTCACCGCCAGACCAGCGGCGTGCGCCCGCCGGCTGATCGTGGCGAACGCCGCGAGCGCCTCGTCCACCGTCATGCCCTGGTTGCGCCGCGAGAACGTCTCGGTGGCCACCAGCACCGCGTTGACCTCGTCGACGCCGGCGTCGAGCGCCCGCTCCAGCCCGCGCTCGTTGACCACCAGTCCGATGTAGCTCACCGTGTCGCGCCGTGGGACCCGGGCCATCACCTGCTCGGCGTCGGCCATCTGCGGCACCCGCCCGGGGTGCACGAAGCTGGTCGCCTCGATGCGGGTCGCACCGGCATCCACAAGTGCCGATATATATGCGACCTTCGCCTCCGTGCTCACCAGAACGTCCTCGTTCTGCAGGCCGTCGCGGGGACCGACCTCAACGATGTGCAGCCGCGGTCGCGGCACCTGCCGGGGCATACCCCTGTGTATCAGCGCCATCGTTTGTATGCAATACCGAGGAACAATGCCTGCGCGACCCTTGTCAGGTGGCGGTCAGTCGACTAGATGTATGCAACTAATCCTCCCCAGGAGGTGGTCCGGGTGACGACGGCGAGCGACCGGGCGGCCGAGGTGCTGCGGGAGTGGATCCTGCACGGCAAGGTCACTCCTGGGGAACGGCTCGGCGAGGTGGAGCTCGCCGAGCAGCTCGGGGTGAGCCGCACCCCGGTGCGCGAGGCGCTGCGCCGGCTGGCGGCCGAAGGCCTGGTCGAGATCACCACGAACAAGGGCGCCAGGGTGGTGGACCACCCGCGCCAGGACCTGGAGAACATCTTCCTGATCCGCGCCCACGTGGAGGGCCTGGCCGCGCGCGCCGCCGCGGAGCGCGCCACGGCCGCGGACATCGAGCGGCTCGAACGGATCGCGACCGAACTCAAGGCCCACGCCGAGGCCGGCGAGCTCGCCGAGGTGTACCGCCTCAACCTCGAGTACCACTCGACGCTCTACGGCCTGGCCGCAAGCGCGGTGGTCTCCGGCACAGTCGCCACGCTCATCCACGCCTCGGTCCAGTACCGGACCCTGCACTCCTTCGACGAGGCCGCGCTGCGGCGCAGCGCCGCGCACCACCTGGAGATCGTGGCCGCGCTGCGGGCCCGTGACCCGGACTGGGCCGAGGCGGTCATGCGGGCCCACCTGCTGTCGGCCCGCGCGTCGCTGCTCGGGCCCCGGCCCCGACCGACGGTCCACCTCACCGAGGAGGAACAGATCCGATGACCGACGCCGAGCGCCCCCTGCCCCTGCGGGACATCCGGGTGATCGAACTGGGTCAGCTGCTCGCCGGCCCGTTCTGCGGACAGCTGCTCGGTGACTTCGGCGCTGAGGTCATCAAGGTCGAGGACCCCGGCCGCGGCGACCCGATGCGGGAGTGGGGGCGGGAGAAGCCGCACGGCAAGTCGCTGTGGTGGCCGGTGATCGCGCGCAACAAGAAGTCGGTGACCTGCAACCTCCGCTCACCGGAGGGGCAGGGGTTGCTGCGGCGGCTGGTCGCCTCCGCCGACGTGCTGCTGGAGAACTTCCGTCCGGGCACGTTGGAGCGTTGGGGCCTGGGACCCGAGGACCTGTGGCGGATCAACCCCCGCCTGATCGTCACCCGGGTCACCGGGTTCGGGCAGACCGGTCCGTACGCCGGGCGCGCCGGCTTCGGCTCGATCGGCGAGGCGATGGGCGGCATCCGGTACGTCACCGGCAACCCGGACCAGCCGCCCTCGCGGGCCGGCATCTCGCTGGGCGACTCGCTCGCCGCGACGTACGCCACCATCGGGACGCTGGTGGCGTTGCACGAGCGCGCCCGGTCCGGGCGGGGCCAGGTGGTGGACGCGGCCATCTACGAGTCCGTGCTGGCGATGATGGAGTCGCTGCTGCCCGAGTGGCAGCAGGCCGGGTACCAGCGGGAGCGCACCGGGCCGGTGCTGCCCAACGTGGCGCCGAGCAACGTGTACCCGACCCGCGACGGGCAGAGCGTGCTCATCGCGGCGAACCAGGACAACGTGTTCGCCAGGCTGGCCGCCGCGATGGGCCGCCCCGAGCTGGCCGGCGACGAGCGGTTCGCCACGCACGGCGCCCGTGGCGAGCACATGACCGAGCTGGACGAGCTCATCGCCGGATGGACCGCGGGGTGGGACGCCGACGACCTGCTGGCGCTGCTGCACGACAACGGGGTGCCGGCGGGACGGATCTACCGCGCGGCGGACATGTTCGCCGACCCGCACTTCGCCGCGCGCGAGGCGATCGTCACGGTGCCGCACCCGACGTTCGGCGAGCTGGCGATGCAGAACGTGTTCCCGAAGCTGACCGCCTCACCCGGCGCGGTACGCCACGCCGGGCCGGCCCTCGGCGAACACAACGACGAGGTCTACCGCGGTCTGCTCGGCCTCGGCGACGACGAACTGGCCCGGCTGGCGGCGGCCGGCGCCATCTAGACAGGCCGGCGCCCACGGGCGCCAACCGACAGCAGACGGCAACGGGGGACATGAGCACGGGGGAGACGAGGAGGCACACATGCGCTACCGTGTGGGCGTCGATGTCGGCGGCACGTTCACCGACATCCTGCTCATCGACCAGCAGACCGGGCAGACCTTCCGCGCCAAGACCCCGTCCACGCCGTACGACCAGTCCGTGGGCGCGTTGACCGGCGTGCGCAAGGTGTGCGAGCAGGCCGGAATCTCGTTGGACGAGGTCGGCCAGGTGCTGCACGGCACCACCGTGGCGACCAACGCGATCCTGGAGGGCAAGGGCGCCCGGGTCGGCCTGGTCACGACGCAGGGCTTCCGGCAGGTGCTGCAGATCGCCCGCTCGTTCGTCCCCGGCGGGCTGGCCGGGTGGATCATCTGGCCCAAGCCCGAGCCGCTCGCCGCCCTGGAGCACACGGTGGAGGCGGTGGAGCGGATCGGGGCCGACGGGACGGTGGTCGTCCCGCTGGACGAGGACGACATCCGGGCCAAGCTGCGGCGGCTGCGCGCGGCGGAGTGTCAAGCCCTGGCGATCTGCCTGATCAACTCCTACGTGGATGGGACACACGAGCGGCGCATCGCGCAGATCGCCGCCGAGGAGCTGCCCGGCATCCCGGTCTCCGTCTCCTCGACCGTGCTGCCCGAACTGCGCGAGTACGAGCGCACCATCACCACGGTCGCGAACGCGTACGTGCAGCCCCAGGTCGCCCGCTACCTGAACAACCTCGCCGACAAGCTGGACGAGCACAAGGTGGCCGGCCCGCTGTACGTGCTGCGCAGCGACGGCGGCCTGGCCAGCCGGGCGACCGCCGCGGCGAACCCGATCTCCATGCTGATGTCCGGACCGGCCGGCGGCGTCACCGGGGCCATCTGGGCGGCCGCGCAGGCCGGGTACACCAACCTGCTCACCTTCGACATGGGCGGCACCTCGACCGACGTGGCGCTGGTGCAGGACGGCCGGCCACGGATCGGCCGGGAGACGAAGGCCGGTGACCTGACCGTGCGCGCCGCGTCGGTGGACGTGCGCACCGTCGGCGCGGGCGGGGGGTCGATCGCCCACGTGCCGACGCTGACCCGGGCGCTTCGGGTCGGGCCGCAGTCGGCCGGCGCCGACCCGGGCCCGGCCGCCTACGGCAAGGGCGGCAAGGAGCCCACCGTGACCGACGCGAACGTCGTACTCGGCTACCTGCCTGCCGAACTGGCCGGCGGGGAGATCACCCTGGACCGGGCGGCGGCCCGGGCCGCGGTGGCCACCGTCGCCGAGGCGATGGGCCTGCCCAGCGTCGAGGCGGCCGCCGCCGGGATCATCGACATCGTCAACGAGAACATGTTCGGCGCGCTGCGGCTGGTCTCCGTGCAGCAGGGCTTCGATCCGCGGGACTTCGCGCTGGTCGCCTTCGGCGGCGCGGGACCGCTGCACGGCAACGCGCTGGGCCGGCTCACCGGCGCCTGGCCGGTGATCATCCCGCCGTCGCCCGGCGTGCTGTGCGCGTACGGCGACGCCACGACGGGCGTGCGGGAGGAGGCGGCGCGCACCCACATCCGGCGGTTCAGCGAGCTCACCGACGACGAGCTGCGCGGCATGCTGCTGGAGCTGGCCGCGTCCGCGGCCGAGACGGTGACGGCCGAGGGGGTGTCCCGAGCCGAGCAGACCGTCACCTACCAGGTGGACATCCGCTACCACGGGCAGGGTTTCGAGATCGCCGTACCGGTGGACCTCGACGCGTTCGACGGCGCCGGCGGCGGGCTGCGTGCCCTCGGCGCGGCGTTCGACGCCGAGCACCAGCGGCTGTTCTCCTTCCTGCTGCGCAACGAGCACGAACTGGTCAGCATGCGCGCCGCGGTCAGCGGACCGCGCCCGCACGTGGCGGCCACCGTGCTGCCCGACGGCGGCCCCGACCCCGGCCACGCGCGCACCGGCACCACGCCGGTGCACGTCGACGGCGCGCCGGCGCAGGCCGCTGTCTACGACCGGGGCCGGCTGCTGGCCGGCAACGTGATCACCGGGCCGGCGATCGTCACCGAGATGGACTCCACCACCCTCGTGCTGCCCGGCCACGCCGCGACCGTGCACCCCAGCGGCTGCCTGCTCATCCGTCCCATCGCCAGCGAGGAGGTGTGACCATGGCGTCGATCATCCAGACCGCGACCGGGCCACTGGCCAAAGTGGATGTGGATCCGGTGACGCTCGACATCATCGAGAACGCCCTGCGCAACATCCGGTACGAGATGGACGAGGTGCTCTTCCGCACCGCGCTTTCGCCCGGCATCCGCGAGCAGCACGACGAGTTCCCGCTGATCGGCGACCCCGAGGGCCGGATGGTGGTGGGCCAGTTCGGACTGTCCATCCCGGCCCTGCTCGACCGCTACGAGGGCACGATCGAGGACGGCGACGTGCTGCTCACCTCCGACCCGTACGCCTGCGACGGCGCGATCAGCCACGCCAACGACTGGCTGGTGGTCATGCCGATCTACGTCGAGGGCCGGGTGGTCGGCTGGGCGTCGATGTTCGGGCACATGACCGACGTCGGGGGCAAGACGGTGTGCTCCATGCCGACCGACGCGCACACCATCTTCGAGGAGGGCGTGGTCATCCCGCCCGTCAAGCTGTACCGCAAGGGCGAACTCAACGAGGACGTGCTGCGGGTGATCCTCAACCAGGTGCGTCAGCCGGAGTGGAACCGGGCCGACCTCAACGGGATCGTGGCCGCCTGCCGCACCGCGGCGCGGCGCATCCAGGAACTGTGCGCCCGCTTCGGCGTCGAGACCTACGTCTCGGCCCTCGACGCGCTGCTCGAGCGCAACTACCAGGCGATGAAGACGCTGCTCACCACGGTGTTCGCCGACGGTGAGACGATCAGCTTCTCCGACTACATCTGTGACGACGGCGTCGGCTACGGGCCGTACAAGCTGACCGTGTCGCTGACCCGCACCGGCGACAAGGTGCTGCTGGACTTCACCGGCAGCGCGCCCCAGTCCCCGGGGCCGATCAACTACTACCTCAACGAGAACCTGGCCCGGATGTTCTTCGGCATCTACATGATCACGGTCGCCGATCCGCAGATCCTGTGGAACGACGGCTTCTATCCGCTGGTCGACGTGCACATCCCCGAGAAGACGTTCTGGAAGCCGGACTACCCGGCCGCGCTCAACGCCCGCAACCACGGGGTCGGCCGGATCTTCGACCTGTTCGGCGGTCTGCTCGGGCAGAAGAACCCGGACCTGCTCAACGCGGCCGGCTTCTCCTCCTCGCCGCACTTCATGTACTCGGGCTACTACCGCGACGGCGAGCGCGCCGGCGAGTGGTTCCAGCTGTACTCCATCGGGTTCGGCGGCATCCCGGGCCGGCCGATCGGTGACGGCCCGGACGGCCACTCGCTGTGGCCGTCGTTCATCAACATCCCGTGCGAGTACCTGGAGTCCTACTACCCGCTGCGCATCGAACGCTGGGAGACCGTGCCGGACAGCGGCGGGGCCGGGCTGCACCGCGGCGGCAACGGGGTGGACGTGGCGTACCGGTTCCTCCAGCCGGGCACCATCGCCATCCACGACGACCGCTGGCTGACGTACCCGTGGGGCGTCAACGGCGGCGAGCCCGGCGCGCGGGCCCGCAAGTGGATCGAGCGGGCGGACGGCACGGTCGAGGTGCTGCCCAACAAGGTCCACGACGTCGTGGTGAACCGCGGCGACGTGCTGCACTTCGTCACCTGGGGCGGCGGGGGATGGGGCGATCCGCTGGCCCGCGACCCGGAACTCGTCGCGCTGGAGGTGCGTCGCGGGCTGGTGACCGCCGAGGGCGCGCGGCGCTACGGGGTGGTGGTGTCCCCGGCCGGCGACCTCGACCGGGTGGAGACCGACAAGCTGCGCGCCGACCTGCGCGCGCAGCGGCCCGGCAAGCCGCCGGTGTTCAACATGGGGCCGCCGCTGCCGGAGATCCTGGCCAACTGTCTGGCCGAGACCGGGCTTCCGGCGCCGAAACCACCCGTCGGGCGATGAGCGCCAACCAGCCGGACCTGGCCGGGGACTACGCCTCGGCCGGGTTCGGGCGCACCCTGGACTGGGGTACGTCGCCGGCGGTCATCGCGATCGACATGGTCCGGGCGTACTTCCAACCCGGCGCGGAGCTGTACCTCGGCGGCCGGGACTGCCTGGAGTCGGCCGCCCGGGTGCTCCAGGCGGCGCGCGCCGCGGGTGTGCTCGTGCTGCACACCCGGGTCGGCTACGCGCCCGGCGGGGTCGACGGCGGCCTGTTCTTCCGCAAGGTGGCCGCGCTGCGCCACTTCGCCGCCGACGCCGCGGGCGGCCTCGGGGAGATCATGCCCGAGGTGGCGCCGCTGCCGCACGAACCGGTCATCGTCAAGCAGTACGCCAGCGCGTTCTTCGGCACGTCCCTGGCCGCCACGCTCGCCGCCAACCGCATCGACACCCTGGTCATCACCGGGGTGAGCACGAGCGGCTGCGTGCGGGCGACGGCGGTGGACGCCATCCAGCACGGGTTCCTGCCGATCGTGGTGCGCCAGGCGGTCGGCGACCGGGATCCCCGGCCGCACGAGGCGAACCTGTTCGACCTGGCCGCCAAGTACGCGGAGGTGCGGGACGAGGCCGAGGTGATCGAGCGGCTGCGGGGGTTCGCCGGGCGATAGCCCAGTGGCGACGGGTCTACGCGGCCCGGGCGATGGTGATGATCTCGCGGCTGGCGTCGGTGATCGGGCCGCCGCGCCAGTCGCCGTACTGGGTCTCGATCTCGAAGCCGGCCTCGGTCAGGAAGGCGTTGAGCGGCTCGACGTCGAGGAAGCGCAGCCCGGCCCGGTCCACGCGCAGGACGTTGCCGTCGGCGTCGGTTGTGGTCTCGGTCAGGGTCACGACCCCGTCGACGACCGACTCGACGGCGTGCGACTGCCGCAGCACCCGCCCGGTCGCGTCGACGACCTCCGAGGGCTCCGCCCGCGCCCACTCCTCCCAGGCCCGGGCCTGCGGGTGGCGGGTCTCGAAGGCGAACCGTCCGCCGTCGCGCAGCGCCCGGCGGATCGCGGCGAGCGACGCCCGCAGCTCGTCGTCGGCGATGAGGCACTGGAACGCGTGGCTGGTCATCGTGGCCAGCTCGAACTCCCCGGTCCAGTTAATGTCGGTAGCCCTGCCCTCGACCCACTCGATGTCGGTCCTGGTGCGGGCGCGTTCCAGCATCGCGACGTCCGGGTCGATGCCGGCCAGCCGCCCGGCGTGCCCGAGCCCGCGGGCATGCTTCAGCATCGAGCCGGTGCCGCAGCCGACGTCGAGTACCGAGTCGGCGGCCATGACCAGTCCGGTGTAGAACGCGTCGCCGGGCCAGCTCGTCGGATCCCAGGGGTTCAGCAGGTCGTAGAGCGCGGCGGCGTCCGCGTCGGTGAAGTCCACCGGGGCATGATCACCACCGCTCCCGCGGCCGTCAACCGAATTTCCATCCGGACCGGCTTGTGCGGGCGTACGCGGTGTTTCTGGTCAGTTGACGGCCGCCTGATCCACAGGCGAAGGTCGTACGACGCATGGCGGGCGGCCTCCCGGCCGCCCGCCATGCGGAGCGAGCTGACCGAATCGGTTGCGGGCATGGGAAACGCCATGACGGAGACGAGTCCACGTATCGCGCGCCTGCTCCGAGACCTGGCCGAGGGCGGTGGACGGGTCGTCGAAGACTTCTGGCGCGAAATGGTGGCCCGGGGGGCACCGCTCGTCGAGGAGGTCGAAGACAGCAGCGCGCTGGTGACATTCGTCTGGCGCGGCGAGGCCGCGTACACGGCCACGGCCTGGGGGATTGAGGTGGAACTGTCGCGGATCCCCGGCACCGACCTGTGGTACGGGTCACGGCGCCTGCCGGTCGATCTACGCACGATCTACTACCTACGCCATTGCGGCGACGCCATCCCGACCAGCCTGAGCGGCACAGGAGCGTCCCATATAGACATTCTCAATCCCCGTCACGTTCGGTTTCCGGCCGACCGCAGCGATCCGAACGATCGCCCGCATTTCGTATCACTGCTGGAGCTGCCGGCCGCACCCACGGACCGGTGGAGCCGACCACGGCCGGGGGTCGCCCGTGGGTCGCTGATGCCGACGAGCATCCGTACCGAGGCTCTCGGAGGTAGACGCCGAATCGTGGTGTACCGGCCCGCCGCGGTGACGAACGAGGTTCCGGCTCTACTGGTCGTCTTCGACGGCTTCCGCTCGCGGGCTGTGCTGCGCATGCCCACCACGCTGGACAACCTGATCGGCGCCCGTCGCATCCCACCGACGATGGCGCTGTTCGTCAACGCGCCCAGCGGCGAGCGGCGGTCTCGTGAACTGCGGCCCGGGGCGCGGATCCGCAACTTCGTTCTTCGCGAGCTGATGCCGTGGGCTCAGCGGCGCTGGGAGTTCAGCGAGGATCCCCGCAGGCGGGTCGTCGCCGGATCGTCGTTGGGCGGGCTGGCCGCCGCGTATGTGGCGCTGGTCGCCCCGCACGTCTTCGGTGGCGTCATCGCTCAGTCCGGCAGCTTCTGGTGGCCGGCATCTCCGTCGGCCCGCCCCGAGTGGCTGACCCGTGCCTACGCCAGTCGGCCACGCCTGCCGCTGCGCTTCTACCTGGATGTGGGTAATGGGGAGACGATCAGCCCACCCGGCAACTACATCGACCAGGTGACGGTGAACCGGAGATTGCGCGATGTGCTCGTCGAGCACGGCTACCCGGTGAGCTACGCCGAGTACTCCGGAGGGCATGACTACGTCAACTGGCGACGGACCTTCGCCGATGGCCTCATTGCCGTGCTCGGATCACCTGCGCCGTCCGTATCCGCGCACCGGGCTCCCGGTCATGAATAGCGCCTGCACGCAGGGCGTCACGCCACGGCGGTGGCCTCGATCTCGATCAGCAGCTCGGGCTGGGCGAGACGGGTGATGCCGAGCAGGATGCCCGAGGGCTTGACAGCCAGCGGTGCGAGCCGCGCGGTGAGCGTCTCCCGTGCCGAATGGAAGGCCTCCATGTCGGTCACGTAGTAGTTCAGCCGGACGACGTTCGCCATCGTCAGGCCGGCCTGCGCGAGCACCGTTTCCAGATTGTCGAACGCCTGGTTGAGCTGGGCGGCCATGTCGCCGGGATGGAGCACGCGACCGTCAGGATCGACCGACGTCTGGCCCGCGCAGAAGAAGATGCGTTCCGCCCCGCGGGTCTCCACCCCGTGCGAGAAGCTGAAGGCGTCCTGCCAGGTCCACGGGTTCACGGCTTTCATGTCCATCACACGTTCCTTCAGTCGAATCCTGTGGCTTGCCTCAGCTCAAGAATCAGCCGATGCCGCCCATGACAGTGCGGCCTTGATCGGCGGCAGCAGCGTAGAACGCCGCGATGGCCTGGTCGACGGTGCCGACCTTGTCGCCGGGTCGCCACCACCCTTCCTCAACTTGTCGTGGTCCTCGTCGAGTTCGGCGAGGTCGGGGTCGACCCGCTCCACCTCGCCCCAGACCTGCAAGAGCAGCCTCGGATCAGCCTGAATGCGCTCGCCGGTCACGGGCGCGACCTTCACCAGATAGAGCTCATGCTCATGGGCAGGCAGTGTAGAAGGCACCGCCCACCCGCACCATCCGTGCCGGCCGCGGCCTGGCTGGTCGCGCACCGGGGCCCGCAGGTCGCGTCATGCGGCGGGAGGGACCGCCGCGCCGTGGCGATCGGTGAACTCCAGGATGCGCCGCCAGGCGTCGGTGCACGCGTCGGCCCACTGGGTGTATGCGCGGTCGAAGAAGGAGTGTGGGGCGCCGGGGTAGGTGTGGGCCTCGTATGGCGTGCCGGCCGCGGTGAGCTCGTCGGTGAAGGCTTCGAACTCCTCGAGCGGGGTGGCAGCGTCGGCGCCGGCGATGAGTAGCAGCATCGGGCGGCGCAGTTGCCCGACGAGGTCGCGGACCAGGCGTGGGCGCCCGTAGAAGCCGATGACACCGGCGAGGTCGACGTCCCCGGCGGACAGCCGCCACGACTGGCTGCCGCCGAAGCAGAAACCGACGGTGAAGGCGGGGCCGCTGGCGCCGCGCTCGGCCAGGTACGCCGCCGCCACGCCGACGTCGGCGGCCACGTTCGCCGGGTCGACCTGGGCGACATGCGGCTGCCACTCGAAGTCGTCGGGGCGCTCGTCGTCCTCAGTGGTGCGGCCGAACCAGTCGATCGCCACGGTGGCGAAGCCGGCCTCGGCGAACCGTACGGCGAGGTCACGGTAGTAGGGGTGCAGGCCGCGGACATCGGGCAGCACGATGATGCGGCCGCGTGCCGGCCCGTCGGGCAGCGCGACGTGCGCGGCGAGGCGGCTGCCGTCGGTGGAGGTCAGGGTGACGGGTCGGTGTTCGGCGACCGGGCCGGAGACAGGGGGAGCCGGGGGACGGCTGTCGTTGGTGTGGCACATGACAGACATCATCGCGCACGCCACCGTCAGCTCGCATCGCCCTCCGCCAACCGCAGGCGCGCCAGCATGCCGGCCACCTCCCGGGTCTCCTCGTGGTCCGCGCCGTAGACCATGCAGAGGTCCTCGTACAACTGGTCCAGTTCGCCGATCGCCTCGGGGACCCTGCCCTCGGAAGCCAGCAGCGCCCCGATGTTGCGGCGCAGGTCCAGCGCGGTGGGGGAGGCATCGCCGGATTCGGCGCGTACGTGGGTGAGCACCTGCTGGAACTGGCGCAGGGCCGCGGTGGTCTGCCCGAGTTGGGCCCGGCAGTGGGCCGCCTGCCGCAGGCAGTCCAGGGCGTCCCGGCTGGTGGGTCCGGCGGTGCGGGCGTACGCATCGGCGAGGGCGTCGAACTCCGGCAACGCACGGCGGAAGTCCCCACCGATGACGAGGATGGCGGCGCGTCGTGAGCGCAGGCCCAGCACTCGCGGGCTCTCGGCGCCGAGCGCGTCTGCGGCGACGGAGATCGCCTGTTGGAGGACCTCGGCGGCCTGGGCGAAGCGTTCCTCCGCCAGCAGGTCGTCGGACTCCGCCACGGCGGCGTTGATCGTCTCACGGACTCCGGTGGGGAGCACCGGCGCAGGCCGCGCCGGCGGGGTGGCGGTGACCGGCGCAGCGGTCTTCGGCATCGACTCGGGCCGGGGGTGCGGGGCGTTGGGCTGCCGGTACAGCAGCGTGGGGTCGGGCATGCCGGTGGGCGCGTGCTCCGTGGCCGGTAGCGGGGTGCCGGGCAGAGGCAGGAACGGCAGCAGCTGCTCGTAGACCTCATACGCGTCGACGGGCCGTTGTTCTGGAGCCTTGGCGAGCAGGTCGAGTACCAGCCGTTCCAGGGGCTCGGGCACGTCAGGGCGCAGCGTACGCAGCGCTCGGGGCTGGTCGTACACGTGCTGTTGCATGAGCTGGAAGTCGGTGGCGCCGTCGAACACAGGATGTCCACAGAGGAGCTCGTGCAGCACGCAGCCGAGCGCGTAGAGGTCGCTTTGCGGTGTGACCTGCGTGCCCTGGACCTGCTCCGGGGACATGTAGCGGCTGGTGCCCAACGGGCTGCCGGTCGAGGTGAGGCGTGTGACGTCGGTGCGCAGGATCGCCGCGATCCCGAAGTCGAGGACCTTGACCGCACCGTCGTCGCAGATCAGGACGTTGCTCGGCTTGAGGTCACGGTGGACGACAGGGATCGCGTGGGCGTGGGAGAGCACCGTGGCGATCTGCGCGGCGATCGCGGCCGCCCAGGCGACGGGCAGCGGCCGGATCGGGTCGATGAAGGCGCGCAGGGAGGTGCCGCGTACGTACTCCATGACCAGGTACACCCGGTCGTACGAGCGGTCGAGCACCGCGTCGTACACCTGTGGCACGCCGTGGTGCTGGATGCGCGCGGTGATCCGGGCTTCGCGGCGGAACCGTTTGGCGAACTCATCGGCCTGTTCGGCGGAGAAGACCACGTCGGGGCGGATCAGCTTGACCGCAACCTCCCGGTCGAGGACCGCGTCGTAGCCGCGCCAGATCTGGCCCATGCCACCCGTGCTGACTTGTTCGACCAGTTCGTACCGGCCGGCGATCGGCGCCGCACGCACTGCCCCTCCGCGTTCACGCTGAATTGTCCCGCTCGCCCGCAAGTCTTGCGGTTGCGTCGGTCTGACGTCCAGATCCGGGATGGTACGGCGACCGACCGCGTCGGCGACCCGCGTCAGGCGGCGTTGTCGACGAGCCCTTCCTGCCGGCGGATCATCTGCCAGGCCACGCTGCGCGCGCTG
>VSCG01000052.1:0-19583 GCA_047459115.1 Micromonosporaceae bacterium | reverse complement strand
GCGGATACGACCAGAGCCAGGGCGGCTACGACCAGGACACCGTCGGGTACGGCGGCGGCCGGCACGGCGGATACGACTCCGGGTACGGCGCGGACCCCGGCGGCTACGGCGGGTCCGGCCAGGGCGGCTACGACGGTGGTTACGAGCAAGGTGGCTACGAGCAAGGCGGCTACGAGCAAGGCGGCTACCCGCCCGGGCAGCGCCAGCCGGAGGGCTACGAGGGCTACTACGACGACGGCTCCCGCCGCGGCGGCGCACATGGAGGCGGCGGGCGGGGCCAGCGTCGGTCGCTGGACTGGCTCGACGACTGACGGGGCCACCGCCCCGTTTGGCCTGGGCACCCCAGTACGGCGTCGGACGGACCAGGGTCTGGTCGGTTCGGCCACGCCACGCTGATATCCGAGACCGGTAGTGGCGAGCGGTGCAGCCCGTTCGCGGGCCTGCCGTACTACCTCCGTCGAGCGGGCGGTGTGACCGCGGCGAGGAGTTGCGTTCGCGGTGCTATTGCTCTGCTGCATGAACACGAGCAGAGCCGGTAAGTGCGAGGTCTGCACCATGAACGCGAGCAGAGGCCCCGCCATGACAGGTGAGGCTCTGCACCATCGAGGAGAGCAGAGCGCCTCGGCTGGCTCGCTTCGGGCAGGCTGGGTCGCCTCGGCCCTCAGCGACTCGCTCTGGTTCTGCTCGCGTTCGTGCAGCAGAGCAATAGGGCTGCGCAGACTACCTCCCGGCCACGGCCGCGCGCTACGGCGGGTCACGCCCTCGACAACATGGACGACCGCCTAGGCAGGCTGCGTCATGGGGCCTGTGGATCCTGCGGGCCGTCAGGCCGTCGGCTCTGGCTGGTCCCCAGACGCCGGAGGCACCTCGGCCGGACGGTCGTCAGACAACGCCGGCTCGGCCGGGCGGTCGTCGGCCACCGCCGCCGCAGCAGCGGCCCCGGGATCGAAGAGCGCGGGCAGGGTCCCGCTCCAGGCCGCGCGCAGGTCGTAGAGCGGGATCGTGAACTGGTCGCGCACCTCCAGCTCGCCGCCGACAGCGTCGACCACACCGACCGCCGTCCACGGCAGACCGTACTCGTCGCACAGCGCGGCGAACGCCTTCTCGTGCCCGCGCCGCACGCTCACGAGCGCCCGGCCGGTGGACTCGCTGAACAGGTACACGAA
Organism: Micromonosporaceae bacterium; assembly: GCA_047459115.1. GTDB lineage: Bacteria > Actinomycetota > Actinomycetes > Mycobacteriales > Micromonosporaceae > VSCG01. The sequence continues at coordinate 18,417 of VSCG01000052.1, read as the reverse complement.
CGGGTCGGCGTCCTCCGGCAGCGCGATCCGCGCGCCGAGCCCCCGGCGCAGGCAGCACTCCACGAGCGCCTGCGCGAGCCCGCCCTCGGACAGGTCGTGCGCGGACGAGAGGTGCTCGACCCGCGCCGCCTCCTGGATCACCGCGGCCAGCACCTGCTCACGGGCCAGGTCGACCTGCGGCGGCTGGCCCCCGAGGTGCCCGTGCATCACCCACGCCCACTCCGAGCCGGACAGCTCCGCACGGGTCTCGCCGAGCAGGATGATCACATCCTTGTCGTGGCTGAAGCCCATCGGAACCCGCCGCGCCACGTCGTCGAGCACGCCGAGGACGCCGACGACCGGGGTCGGGTGGATCGCCGCGGCACCGGTCGAGTTGTAGAACGAGACGTTGCCGCCGGTGACCGGGATGCCCAGCGTCGCGCACCCGTCGGCGAGCCCGCGTACCGCCTCGGCGAACTGCCACATCACCGTCGGATCCTCGGGCGAGCCGAAGTTCAGGCAGTTGGTGGCGGCCACCGGGGTCGCCCCGGTCACCGCCACGTTGCGGTACGCCTCGGCGAGCGCCAGTTGCGCGCCGGCGTACGGGTCGAGCCGGGCGTACCGGCCGTTGCCGTCCAGCGAGAGCGCCACCCCGAGCCGGGTGCCCTCGTCGAGCCGGATCACGCCGGCGTTCTCCGGCTGGGCCAGGACCGTGTTGCCGAGCACGTACCGGTCGTACTGCTCGGTCACCCACGTCTTGTCGCACAGGTTCGGCGAGCCGGCCAGGCGCAGCAGCGTCGCCCGCAACTCCTCGCCGCTACGCGGCCGGGGCAGGGTCTCGGCCCGGTCCGCCTGCAGCAGGATCCGGTCCGCCGGCTCGCGCATCGGCCGGGCGTACACCGGGCCGTCGTCGGCGAGGCTGGCCGGTGGGACGTCCACGATGGTCTCGCCGCGCCAGTCGACGACCAGCCGGCCGCCGTCGGTCGCCGGGTCGGTGACCACGCCGATCGCGGTGGCCAGCACCTCCCACTTCGCGCAGATCGCCAGGACCTGCTCCACGTGGTGCGGCGCCACGATCAGCAGCATCCGTTCCTGGGACTCGCTGACCAGCACCTCGTGCGGGGCCATCGACGGTTCGCGCAGCGGCACCCGGTCCAGGTCGACGTGCATCCCGGTGCCGGCCGCAGCGGCCGTCTCCGACAGCGCACAGGTCAGCCCGGCGCCGCCCAGGTCCTGGATGCCGACGACCAGGCCGGCCGCGTACAGCTCCAGGCACGCCTCGATAAGCAGCTTCTCGGTGAACGGGTCGCCGACCTGCACCGACGGGCGGCGTTCGGCGCTCTCGTCGTCGAACGTGGCGCTGGCGAGCACGGAGACGCCGCCGATGCCGTCCCGGCCGGTCTTGGCGCCGATCAGCACCACCACGTTGCCGGGCCCGGCGGCGGCCTTGTGCTGCAGCCGGTCCACGGGCAGCACACCCAGGCACAGCGCGTTGACCAGCGGGTTGCCCTGGTACGACGGGTCGAAGACCACCTCGCCACCGACGTTGGGCAGGCCCAGGCAGTTGCCGTAGCCGCCGACGCCGGCCACGACCCCGGGCAGCACGCGGGCGGTGTCCGGGTGGTCGGCGGCGCCGAACCGCAGCGAATCCATGACCGCGACCGGCCGGGCGCCCATCGCCAGGATGTCGCGCACGATGCCGCCGACGCCGGTCGCCGCGCCCTGGTACGGCTCGATGAACGACGGGTGGTTGTGCGACTCGACCTTGAAGGTGACCGCGAGCCCGGGCACCTCGCCCGGCGGCGTGATCCGCACCACGCCGGCGTTGGCGCCCATCCCGGCCAGCAGGCGGTCCGACGGCGGGTTCTTCTCCGCGAACTGGCGCAGGTGCACCTTGCTCGACTTGTACGAGCAGTGCTCGCTCCACATGACCGAGTACATGGCCAGCTCGGACTGGGTGGGCCGCCGGCCCAGGATCTCCCGGATCCGCTCGTACTCGTCGTCGCGCAGCCCCAGTTCGGCGTACGGCTGGAGCTCGTCCGGCGTGGCCACAGCCTGCTCGACGGTGTCCACCCGATGGTCAACGGTGGTCATGCGGTCACTCCTGCCAGGTACTTCAGCAGGGAGGTGAAGAAGCCGAGACCGTCGGTCGACGGGCCGGTCAGCTCCTCCACCGCGTGCTCGGGGTGCGGCATGATCCCGACCACGTTGCCGGCCTCGTTGCGGATCGCGGCGATGTCGCGCTCGGAGCCGTTGGGGTTGCCGCCGGCGTAGCGGGCGACGATCCGGCCCTCCGCCTCGAGCTGGTCCAGCGTGTACGGGTCGGCGACGTAGCGCCCCTCGCCGTTCTTGACCGGGACCAGCAGCTCCTGGCCCACGGCGTACGTGTTGGTCCAGGGGGTGTCGGTGGACTCGATGCGGATCACCTGGTCGCGGGCCCGGAAGTGCAGGTGCTGGTTGCGGGTGAGCGCGCCCGGCAGCAGGTGGGCCTCGCAGAGGATCTGGAAGCCGTTGCAGATGCCCAGCACCGGCAGCCCGTCCTGCGCCGCCAGGGTGATCACTTCCATGACCGGGGCGAACCGGGCGATCGCCCCGCAGCGCAGCGCGTCACCGTACGAGAAGCCGCCGGGCAGGACGACCGCGTCGACCTGACGCAGCTTCGGTTCGGCGTGCCACAGGCGCACCGGCTCGGCTCCGGCCAGCCGGATCGCGCGGGCCGCGTCGCCGTCGTCCAGCGACCCGGGGAAGGTCACCACCCCGATCCGCGTGTTCATCGCTCGACCCGTACCGAATAATCCTCGATGACCGGGTTCGCCAGCAGCTTGTCGGCGATCTCCCGGGCCTGCTCGGCCGCCTGGTCCGCGTCGGGTCCACCCTCGCTGGCGAACTCGATCTCGACCCGCTTGCCGATACGTACCGAGGTGACGCCGGTGACCCCGAGGTGCGGCAGCGCGTTGGCGACCGCCTGGCCCTGGGGGTCGAGGATCTCGGGCTTGAGCATGACGTCAACGACGACGCGAGCCACGGGCACTCCTGACCTTCCAACCGCCTGGTCCGGGCCTCGTCCCGGGCCAGGGACCTGCCCCTACGGGCGAGGCAAGCGTACCGGGCAGGCGCGCAGCAGTGCTCGGCGGCCGTCCGCCTTGGCCCAACTTGTGATGATCTACACCGCGTGACGGCCCGACCGCGCTCCGGCGACCGTCCGGCCACGGCCTACCCGGCGCCGAAGACGCCCACCAGCGTGGCCACGGCCAGCACCAGACAGACCGCCGCGGCCAGGTAGCGCACCAGCGACGGGCGGATGCGCCGCAGCAGCCACCGGCCCAGCAGCACCGCGGCGCCGGAGACCGTGGCGAGCGCGGCCCACGCGCCGGCGAACACGCCGACCGGCGGGGCGCCGCTGGCCACCAGGTTCGCTGTGAACACCTGGGACAGGTCGCCCCATTCGGCGGTGAACAGCACCACGAAACTCGCCGCCGCCGCCCGCCACCCGTGCTTGCTGCCCTTGATCTTCGCGGCGTACTCGTGCTCCTGCTCGGCCTGTGCGGCGTCCGCGCCACGCGCGCCACGGACCAGCACGACGGCGCCGATCAGGAACAGCGTGGCGGCGATGCCGTGCACCAGCCGGTCGGGCAGTTGGGCCAGCAGGGTGCCGGCCAGCACGGCGAGCAGGCACTGCACGCCGAACGCGGCGACCACGCCCAGCCAGACGGGCAGGCCGCGGTACCGGGTGCTGAGCACGAGGGTGGCCACGAAGGTCTTGTCCGGCAGTTCCATGGGCGCGACGACCAGGAACGCGGTCAGGGCGGCGACGACGTGCTCCACCGGGTCATGATCTCAACGGGCCGAAGAAGTCCCGCAGCAGGTCTGCGCATTCGGCCTCCAGCACGCCCGCGTAGACCTCCGGACGGTGGGTGAGCCGGCGGTCCCGTACCACGTCCCACAGCGAGCCGACGGCGCCGGTCTTCGGCTCCCACGCACCGAAGACGAGCGTGTCGACCCGGGCGAGCACCAGCGCTCCGGCGCACATCGTGCACGGCTCGAGGGTGACCACCAGGGTGCAGCCCGCCAGGCGCCAGGTGCCCAGCGCCGCAGCCGCCCGGCGCATCGCCACGATCTCGGCGTGCGCGCTCGGGTCTGCGGTGAGTTCCCGCTCGTTGCGGCCGACGCCCAGCTCGGTGCCGTCGGGCCCGACCACCACTGCGCCGACGGGTACGTCCCGGCTCGGCGCGGAGGTCCGCGCGACCGCGATCGCCCGGCGCATCCACGCCTCGTGCCGAGGGTCGTTCACACCTCGCGCAGCTCCTCGACCTCGTCGCCGCAGCCGATCGCCTGGCAGATCTCCGCCGTCACGTCCGAGGGCAGCATCCCCTCGTGCGCGCACAGGGCGAGCAGCCGGCTCGCCGGCACGTCCAGGTCGGCGAGCAGGTCGGCGTCGCCGACGGGGTCGATGTCGGGCTCGACCGCCGGCCGTCCCGACTCGCCCGGCCCGGCGGTCTCCTCGGCTTCCTCCGGTGCGCCGGCGCGCTCCTCCTCGGCGGACTCGTCCGGCATGGTGAGCACGTCGTTGCCGCTGATCCGGGCGACGGGCGTCGCGACGTCGCCGAGCAGCAGCGCCCCCAGCCGCGTCTCGTCGGCGAACACCGAGTCCGAGCCGAAGATGCGGAGATCCTCGCCGTAATCGAGCCTCATGATCACCAGGTAGGTGTCGTCCGCCTCCACGAACAGCAGCGACACCTCCGCATCCGGGTCGACCTCCCGCAGCCGGTCGGCGACCTCCTCCACGTCAGCGGCGCCGGACAGGTCCAGCTCGGCCGCGGACCAGCCCTTGGGCCCGCGCACCGCCGCCGCAGCGAAGTACGACACTGTGTCCCCCCAGTTGGTCAGGCAGTCCCCGCAGTTTCTCCAGGGCAGTCTCCGCAGTTTCTTCAGGCAGTCCCCGCAGCCTTTTTACGGCACTCCCCGCAGTTTCGCTACGACACGCTCCACGGTTATTCACGGCGGATGGAACGCTTCGTTACGGACGGTATCGGGTAACGCCATCGCGGAACGCACAATGCCCCGAAGAGGAGACGATCGGACCGGATGGCCCGCCCGATGCTCGGGGTGTCGGTGCGCCGGGGTGTCAGCCGGCAAGTCGGCGACGTGTGGCGATCAACTCGCGCAGCCGGACCGAGTAGATCGGCCGTGGCTGCAGTCGATCCCGCGCCGTCTTCGCACCTGCGAGTTCGGCGAGTAGTTGCAGCCGGCGACGGTGGCGCTCAGGGTCCAGCCGCTGCAGCGTCAGAGGCATGGGCAGAGAGTGCCGAGTCGGGGTGCGGTTCGTCAAGCCCGGTCGCACCTCGCGTCCGTCCGCCTACGAACAGTGCCCGAAATCGGACTTCACGCGGCCAGTCAATTACAGAAAGTCACCACAGCGGCCAGCCACGCACCGCCCAGGTCACCTCGATCACGAACATCGCCGCCGCCCACGCGATGCCGGTCGCGATCGCCACGCCGACCGCCACGCCGCGGTCACCGACCCGCGCCAACAGCAGCGCCACCCCCCAGGCGACCGCACCGGCCAGGATCGTCCACCAGCCGTACCCGGCGACCGAGGTGCCGAGCACGCCGAACAGCAGCATCCACAGCGCCCCCACCCCGAACCCGGCCGCCACCGCGCCGCCGCGTACCGGGTGCGGTTCGCGGTACGTCGGGCGCGGCGGACCGCTCGGGAAGAGCCCCGACGGCGTACGTGTCGGCGACCCGCCCGGGGACCTGAAGGTTGGTGCGGCGGCCATTGACCGCACGATAGCGTGTCGGGGCGACCCCCGCCCGCTCGTCAGGTGGAACATGAGCCGATCAGCGCGCGCCCGGCCCGGTCCGCCGGCCGGACTCGTCACCGTCGCGTGTGTCAGAGTCTGCCCGTGGACATCGCGGTGATCGGTCTGGGGCTCATCGGCGGTTCCCTGACGCGCGCGCTCGCCGCCCGGGGGCACCGGGTGCTGGCGTACGACATCGACCCGGCGACCCGGGCCACGGCGCGCACCGCGGCGGCCCGGGCCCCGGCGGGCGCCCGGTGGCAGGTGACGAGCAGCCTGCGGGACGCCGCCGCCGGCAGCGAGGTGACCGTGCTCGCGGTCCCGCTGCCCGCACTGGCGTCGGTGCTCGACGAACTGGCCGACTCCCTCTACACCGGACTGGTCACGGACGTCACCTCGGTCAAAGGCCCGGTACGCGATCTCGTCGCGGCCCGGCTGCGCGGTCCACACGCCCGCGCCGCCGGGTTCGTCGGCGGGCATCCGATGGCCGGGCGGGAGCGCTCCGGGTTCGCGGCGGCCGACCCGGAGCTGTTCACGGGGGCCGCCTGGGTGCTCTGCCTCGAACCGGACACCTCGCTGGCCGACTGGCTCGAGCTGGCCGCACTCGTCACGTCTCTCGGCGCCCGGGTGGTGCCCACCACCGCCGACGAGCACGACCGGGCCGTGGCCGCGATCAGTCACGTGCCGCACCTGCTGGCCAGCGCGCTGGCCGCCGCGGCGGCGGACAGCCCGCTGGCGCTGACGCTCGGCGCCGGCTCCTTCGCCGACGGCACCCGCGTGGCAGCCACCGCTCCGAACCTGGTCGCCGCCATGTGCGGCGGAAACGCGGAAGCGGTACGCGCGGCGCTGGACACGGTCGTTGCGGCGTTGGGGTCGGCCCGGGCCGCATTGGACGAGCCCGATCCGATCCGCGCGCTGGTCCCGTGGCTCGCGGCCGGCCACGCCGTCCGGTCCGGCTGGCCGCCCGCGCCGAGCCCGCCCGTCGAGCTGCCGGCCCGCCCGGACACGCTGCTGCGCCTGGGCCGGGTGGGTGGCTGGGTCACCGCGGTGGCGCCGGACCGGCGTACCGTGACCGCCGCTCGGCCGGTGCCGGCCTGATCGCGGCCGGGCGCGGCGGCGTGGACCCCGGCGCGGCGGCGTGGGCTAGCGTCGGGAGGGTGACCGCCCGAGACCCCGTCGCCGATCTGCGCCGGATCGCCTTCCTCCTCGAGCGGGCGAACGAGGCCACCTACCGGGTACGGGCCTTCCGCTCCGCCGCGACGGCGATCGCCAAGCTGGACCCCGCCGAGCTCGCCGCGCGGGTGGCGGACGGCACGCTGCGGCAGCTTCCGGGGGTGGGCGAGGTGACCGCCCGGTGCATCGCCGAGTCACTCGCCGGTGCCGAGCCGGTCTACCTGCGCCGGCTGCTGGCCACCGAGGGTCTGGACCTGAGCGAGGCGGCCGCCGCGCTGCGCGCGGCGCTGCGCGGCGACTGTCACACGCACTCGAACTGGTCCGACGGCGGATCCTCGATCGAGGAGATGGCGCTCGCCGCCGTCGAACTAGGTCACGAGTACCTGGTGCTCACCGACCACTCGCCCCGTTTGAAGGTCGCCAATGGACTGTCCGCCGACCGGCTGCGCCAGCAGATTGCGTACGTCGCGGAGCTCAACGCGGCGTTGCCGGAGGGCTTCCGGATCCTGACCGGGATCGAGGTCGACATCCTCGCCGACGGCTCGCTCGACCAGGACCCGGAGCTGCTGGCCCAGCTCGACCTCGTGGTCGGTTCCGTGCACAGCGGTCTGCGTGATCCGGCCGACGTGATGACCCGGCGGATGCTCACCGCGATCGCGAACCCCCACCTGGACGTGCTCGGGCACTGCACGGGGCGCAAGGTGCCCGCGGCCGGAGCGGGCTCCGACCGCGGGCACCGCCCCGGCCGTACCCGCCCGGAGAGCGCCTTCGACGCCGACGCCGTCTTCGAGGCCTGTGTCCGCTACGACAAGGCCGTCGAAATCAACTGCCGGCCGGACCGGCTCGACCCGCCGAAGCGGCTGCTGCGGCTGGCGGTGGAGGCCGGCTGCCGGTTCAGCATCGACACCGACGCGCACGCGCCCGGCCAGCTCGACTGGCTGCGCAACGGATGCGAGCGCGCGGCGCAGTGCGGCGTAGACCCCGCCCGGGTGGTGAACACCTGGCCGGCCGAGGAGCTGCTGGCCTGGACCCGGTCCCACGGGTAGCCGGCCACGCCGGTCAGACGCCCACCGGGTCAGGACCGCCGGGACTCGAAGCGCACCTCGGGATACTCCGGTGACGGGCCGTCGAGCAGCGGCGCCGGGTCGCCTTTCACATGGCGGTCGAAGAACGCCAGGCTGTACGAGCGGAGGATGGCGTGCGCCCGCTCACCGTCGATCGGCCCGGTCAGACCGACCAGGGAGGTCAGCGGCGACAGCAGGCGGGCGTCCGAGAAGTCGTTGTGGTAGATGCCGGGCACCAGCACCAGGTAACCGTCGCCCGGCAGCTTCTCGTACACCGCCCGCATCGAGGTCTGGATCTCGTCGATGTACGTCTGCGGCCAGCCCTCCCGCCGCATCGTCTCGGCGTCGCGGCTGATCCACATGGTCGGTTGCCGCAGCCCGGCGCGCACCAGGTCGGGCGGCATGTGCATGTCCATCACCAGGCAGGCGCGCAGCCGCTCGTCCTGACGGCAGGCCTCCGCGGCGATGCCACCGCCCAGCGACACGCCGAACACGCCGACCCGAGTCAGGTCCAGCCGGCCGGTCAGGACGCCCTGCGGGTCCGCCCGGTCGAGGGCCGCGAGCTGGTCCAGGGTGAAGACGATGTCCCGCGCGAAGTACGGGTGCGTGGCGTCCATCGCGGCGCCCTGCGCCTCGTCCATCGCCGAGCCGGTCATGCCGGGGTCGATGGCCACCACCCGCCCGTCGGGGAAGACCACGCCGGCCGCGGCGTACGTGTGGTCGACGGCCGCCACGACGTACCCGTGTGACACCAGGTCCTCGATCTGCCGGGTGCTGTGCTGCCGGAATCCGCCGCGCCCGTGCGAGAAGACCAGCACCGGGTAGCGGGGCTGGCCGCGTGCCATCGGCGCGGACGGTACGGCGTTGGTGGTGACGTGCCGCAGGTGGGACAGCATGAACCCGGGTATCCCGAGCAGCTGCGTCAACGGCGTGAGGGCGTGGGGATCGGGCACGTAGGTCGCCCGCTTGGCCGAGAGTTCCGGTTCGGCCGGGTACCAGACCTGCGCCATCAGCTCGCGGCGGTCGTCCGGATCGGCGGTGAAGACCTCCTCCCGGTCGGCGTCCACCCAGTGATAGATCACGGTGCCGATGCCGTACGGCCCGGACGGGTCCGGGAAGCGGAAGACGGGGACGGCCACGGGCAGGCTGACGGAGATCACGAGCCCGAGCACGGCGAGGCCTGCGCCGACGAACCTGGCGGCCCGCCGGCCCCCGACCGGAGGCGCGGTGCGCACCGCGCCGAACAGCCCCCCGTTGCGCACCCGCGCGCCGAACAGTCCGGCGCCGAACAGCAGCCCGCCGAGCGCGTACGCCGGGATCATCTGCCAGCGCGGGCCCTCGACGGCGAGGTGCGCGCCGATGGCCAACAGCACGAACGGCGGCACCAGCCGGCGCAGCGCACGCGCCCGGCCGGGCAGGGGGACCACCAGGACGGCCAAGGCCAGCAGATCGGCGGCGAGCAGCAGGATCTCCAGCGGCCTCATCGGCGTTCTCCCCGGTCAGTACGATATCCAGGACAGTAATTACCTACACCGTAGATCGTAAAACCTACGGTGTAGATCTACAAGGAGCGGGACCGGGCAGTGGCGGGACACACACGAGGACGCACCCAGAAGCGCGTGCCGGGACGGCGACCGGGGCTCAGCCGGGAGCGGATCATCGCGGCAGCCGTCGACCTCGTGGACCGGCGGGGTCTGGAGTCCTTCGGTGTACGGCCGCTCGCCGCAGCGCTCGGCGTCGACCCGATGTCGATCTACAACCACGTTCCGGGCAAGGCCGCGCTGCTCGACGGGATCTCCGAAGCGGTGCTGACCGAGGCCGTGAACGCCGCCCCCGAGCCGCCGGACGACTGGGCGGAGATCGTCCGGTGGCTCGCCGACGGCTACCGCGCCATGGCGATGCGGCACCCACGTGTCTTCCCGCTGCTGACCACGCGCGCCCAGCGGTCACCGGTGGCGCTGTCGACCCTGGAGCTGCTCGCGGCGGCGATGCGCCGCGCCGGATTCGCCGATCAGGCGATCGCCGACGCGCAGACCATCCTTTTCGGGTTCCTCAACGGCTACCTGCTCGCGGTCCTCGGCAACCCCGACGAACCGAGAAGCGACGAGGCACCTGGCGAGGCCGACCCGGCCAGGTACCCGATCCTGGCCGCGCTGACGCCCTGCTACCGCGATTTCGGCACCAAGGAGCAGTTCGACCGGATGCTGGAGGTCGTCCTGTCCGGCATCCGGCAAGGAGCCCTCTACTGAGGCCGGAGCCGGGAATTTCTCGCGTGACGGCGGTTGTGCGGTCGCGTAGGGTCGGGCGGGTGAGACGAGTAGATGACCTCGCGAACCGGTACGTCGACGAATGGGCCCGGCTCACCCCTACCGGCGCCACCTACGTCGGCATCTCGGGCTTCGACGACACGTTGGATGACCTCTCCCCGGACGGATTCGCGGCCCAGGCCGACCTCACCCGGCGGACGCTGGCCGAACTCGACGCTACCGAACCGGTCGACGAACGCGAGCGCGTGGCCAAGGAGGCCATGCAGGAACGCCTCGGCCTGGAGCTCGCCCGCTACGACGCGGGCGAGACGACCAGCGAGATCAACGTCATCGCCAGCGCCCTGCACGGGATCCGTGCGGTGTTCGACCTCATGCCGACCGAGGGCGAGGAGGCGGTCGCCAACATCGCCGCGCGGCTCGGGCAGTTTCCGCGGGCCCTGGAGCAGTACAAGACGACGCTGCTCGATGCGGCCGCCAAGGGGCACGTCAGCTCGCGCGCCCAGATGGAGGAGGTCGCCAAGCAGTGCGACATCTGGACCAGCCCGGAGGGTGACGACTTCTACCGCTCGCTGGCCCGCCGCCTGACCGCGAGCGGGGCGCTGCGCGACGAACTGGACCGGGCCGCCGAGGCCGCGACCGAGGCGACCGCGGACTTCGGCCGGTTCCTGCGCGAGGAGCTCGCGCCACGCGGGCGCGAGAAGCAGGCCGCCGGGCGCGAGCGCTACCAGCTCGCCTCGCAGTACTTCCTCGGCGCCAAGATCGACCTGGACGAGACGTACGCCTGGGGTTTCGAGGAGCTGCACCGGCTGGAGCGGGAGATGCGGGCGGTGGCCGTGCAGATCGCCGGCCCGGACGCGACGATCGACGACGCGGTCAGGACCCTCGACGCCGACCCGAAGCGCACCATCGCCGGCAAGGAGGCGTTCCGGGACTGGATGCAGGACCTCGCCGACCGGACGATCGCCGAGCTGCACGGTAAGCACTTCGACATTCCCGAGCCGGTCCGCCGCATCGAGTGCATGATCGCACCGACCAGCGACGGCGCGATCTACTACACCGACCCCAGCGAGGACTTCTCCCGTCCGGGCCGGATGTGGTGGGCGGTGCCGTTGGGCATCAACGAGTTCTCCACCTGGCGTGAGGTGACCACCGTCTACCACGAGGGGGTGCCCGGCCACCACCTGCAGATCGGCCAGTCCAAGTACCGCGCCGAACTGCTCAACCGCTGGCAGCGCCTGCTGTGCTGGTGCTCGGGGCACGGCGAGGGCTGGGCGCTGTACGCCGAGCGGCTGATGGAGGAGCTGGGCTACCTCGAGGACCCGGGCGACCGGCTGGGCATGCTCGACGGCCAGGCGTTCCGGGCGGCCCGGGTGATCGTCGACATCGGCATGCACCTGGAGCTGGAGATTCCGGCCGACAACCCGTTCGGATTCCACCCCGGCAAGCGGTGGACGCCCGAGCTGGGCTGGGAGTTCATGCGGGCGCACTGCCGGATCCCGGACGAGAACCTGCGCTTCGAGCTCAACCGCTACCTGGGCTGGCCCGGCCAGGCCCCGTCGTACAAGGTGGGCGAGCGGATCTGGCTGAATGCCCGCGAAGAACTCAAGGCCCGCAAGGGCGCGGCGTTCGACCTCAAGGAGTTCCACCGCGAGGCGCTGAACCTCGGCGCGCTCGGGCTGGACCCGCTGCAGCGGGCCCTCCGCCGGCTGTAACGGGTCTTCTCCTACGCTGGCGGCCGGCACAACGGCGCGGCACGCGGGGCCCGATCAAGTGCAAGATCGGGCCCCGCGGTCGGGATCGTCAGGTGTGCTCACCCCGCGGGGCCCATCCGGCCGTGGAGTAGAGCGGGAAGGTGAACACCGCCAACCGTGGGTCGTCCAGCAGATTCCGCAACTGTTCGAGCTGCTCGACCGTCATACCCGCGGCGATCAGCTTGTCGCGAAGCTGATCGGCGATCGCGGCTGTCATCCGGGCACCTACGCTCCCGCCGGTCCACGAGGTAGCCGTGATCAGGGTGGAGACGTCCACCAGCCCTTCCTCCACCATCACGCCATGGACACGACGGGCCCAGCCTCGGTCGGTTCCAGCAGCGGCGAAACCCTTCTCACCCGCGATTCGCAGGTACAGCGTGTACAACTCGGCGGCCTCGGCAGTGGGCGCCGTGGCCAGCACCTCTTCGGGATGGTCGCTGGCCCAGTCCTCGTTGATCAGCACTCCGCCCGGCGCCAATGCCTGCACCAGACGGCGCAGAATGTCCCGTCGCGACGGCAGGTGGTGAAGGACGAGCCGGCAGTGAATGACGTCGTAGGGTCCACCTGGGATCGGTTCGGCGGTGAGGTCATGTGCCAGCACCGTCAGCCGCTCGTGTGGCGGGATGTGCTGAGGTTTGAGGTCGGTGGCGACGACCGAACCGGCCGGGCCGACCTGCTCGGCGAGCCAGACAGCGATGCTGCCGCCGCCAGCCCCAACCTCAAGGCAGCGCTTGCCTGCCAGGTCGACCAGGTGTGTGATTCGTGCTTTGGTGAATGGGTCGAGCAGGCCGGCGAGTCCGGCGTGATGTTCGCTCGACTTTGATTTGGCGTTGTCCAACGGGTACGGACGTACAGCTGCTTCTGCGCTTGCCAAGGTCTGCGTCTCCAGGGGCGATCATCCGAGGCGGTCGGGCAGGGCGCCGAGGTCTGCGGCTTGCCCGGCAGCGGACATGGCCTTGCGCAGACCTCGGCCGATCCCTCCCTGCAGCATTACGCAGCATTACACCCTCAGGTTCGCCTTCAGCGTGTCACAGCTGATGTGGACCAGACTGATGTCCACGTCGGTGAATTCAACGGGGATGGAGTCGGGGAGTTGCTCCAGCAGCTCCACCAAGGCGAGCAGCAGCTCAGGCGAGTCGGGCGTGAGCTCCAGGGGGATCAGTCCGCCGAACTTTCCACTGAACCGGTTGGTGTGGAACGTGACGTTCCCCGCGACGGTCAACTCGCGGCTCTTGATCGCTGTGGTCACACCGTGGCTGTGCGGCGTTCGCAGTTCGAAGTTCGTTGTCGTCGCCCTGTTCATCGAGAACTGGAGCACGCGGATCGTGCCGTCGGCGGTCGGCAGGTCGACGATCCCGTCGAACGCCAGGCCCAACATGCTCAGGCGTGTTCCGGTCATCCGGCCGGGCTGCTTGCCGATCAACTGATCGGAGTCAGCCTGCAGCATCGTCGGCGGGGAAGGGCTCGGGCAAGGGCTGGGCGAACTGGGCTTCGGAGTCGCCGAAGGGCTCGCGCTCGGCGACTGGGTCGGCGTGGCGGTGGGCGACGGGGTGGGCTGCGCGGTCGGTGACGGGCTGGGCTGCGCGGTGGGTGACGGACTGGGCTGCGCGCTGGGTGACGGGTCCGCGCTGGGGGTGGGGTCCGGCTCCGTCGTCGGCGTCGGGTCCGGACTGGCCGTCGCATCCGCCGTGGCACCCGCATCCGGGCTGGCCGCAACGAGCGGCATCGCAGCGAAAGAGAGGGGCCTGTCGTCGGCGGTCGACAGACCGCTCACGCCCTCAGTGGTGCTCGCGGCCGAGCCGGCCGCATCGTCCACGCTGGGTGCGACGTCCGGGTTCGGGGCGGCCCGGTTGGCTGGCGCGGTCGAGGTAACCGTCCCGGGCAGCGTGAGCTTCGGGACGGGGCAGCCAGGCTCGGCGAGTGCGGGCCGCGGCACGGGCAGCGCGCTGACGGCGGCGGCGGTCAGGGCCACCGGCACGAGCGTGATGGCGAACAGTCGCGGGCCGCGCCGAGGCAGAGCTCCACCCGTCGGCGGCGCCTCCTCACCGCCCCCTCCGGCATCGGCGGCATCGTCCGCCTGGTCTACCGGCCCCCCGCCGGGCCGGGGGTGTGGGATGGGCGACGATGTCGAGGTGGGCAGCACGTCCGTCAACGGCCCGGTGAGCAACTGATCGACGGTGGCCTCGGACGACGGGTCGTCGGCCTCGTCGTCACGCGCGTCGCCACCCGCAGATGGCTGGTCCCCGTCGTCGGTCTCATCGGACGTGTCGGCCGCCGGTGGCGACTCCAACCGCACCGGCGTCCACGCCGCGATGAGCGAGCCACCGACGATGCCGAGCAGCATGCCGATGAAGAAGCCGCCGAAGTTGACCCCGATCAGCGAGTAGACCGAGACGAGCGCGGCGAGCACCCCGTAGAAGATCCGCTGCGCGGGGGTGAACCAGGCCAACAGCCCGGCGAGGATGAGCATGGCGGGGATTAGGTAGGACTGGAAGCCCGTAAGCCCGACCTTGATCTGGATGTTCTCGAGGGACAAGTTGCCGCTCGCCAGGATCTCCACGCCGGCGAGCATCGTGAACAGACCACCCCAGAACGGCCGGCCGCGCCGCCAACGACGAAAGTTCCGCCAGACACGGGCGAGTGTCCTGCGGCGCGCCGGTGCCTCTGCCGATGTCACGTGGATCCTCCCGGGTCAAGGGGTGCGCAAGGGTGGGCCCGCGGCAGCCTCACCGGCCGTCGCGGGCCCTCGACCATGGGTTACGGCAGGTCCGAGTCAGGGAAGCATTCCTGGCCGCTCAGGTTGAGGCTGAGCGTCAGGCCCTCGAGCGTGAACGTGCCGGCGTGCGTGGTGTAGGCCCGCTGCTTCAGGTCCGTGATCACGATCCGGTCGGCCTGCTGCGCGCCATCTCCCGGGTTCCCCTTCTTGATGGTCTTCACCGTCGACGCGTCGACACCGATGTCGAGGTTGGTGAACTCCGCGTTGCCGGACAGGGCGTCGAGGCCGATGAACAGGTCGTGGGCCCGCACCTCGTTCGCGCCCTGCCCGGCCCGGATGAGCAGGCTCACCGGCGGCACGATGCCCGGCAGCGGCTCGACCTTCACCGACTGGCACAGGTTCTTCAGCGTCGCGTCATCGATGGCGGTCGCGACCACACCCCTGGTTCCCTGCGGGAACGGCGGGAAGTCCATGGGCTCCTTCGTGGTGATGAGGCCCGAGTACTGCGAGAACGGGCCCCCGTCCAGGCTGTCCGCGGACACCTTGAAGGTGCCTCCGGCCGCGTTGACCGTGACCACGACGGGCACGGCGCCGTTGGCGACGCCGGCCATGAGGGTGGCGCCGAGCACGGCGGCCGGGAGACAGACGGCGGCGAAGCGCCGCCACCTGGTGCGCCCCTGCACCAGGTGGCCTTTCGAATCCTTCACAGATCCCTCCTTGTAGGGAGAGTGCACCGGCGGACGTCGCCGGTGAAGCGGGTGAGTTCCATCCCGCAGGCGCGTTACGTCGCTGCGGCTGCGATGGATCCAGATGTTTCCCGCAAGTAACGCACGCCACAAGGCCCTTGCTACTGACGAGTAATAGATCTTCGTTTCGGTGATCACCCGTGGTTATCGGCGGCCCGACGGAAGGGGCGGGGATTGCGTCTCGTAGCCGGGACAATCGCCCAACCTGGACAGCGGCCGTGACTGTACGTAATCAGCACCGAGATGGTTACGTTTTGGTAACAAATCCACAAGACCCGTTGTGCCGCCGGCCACGACAACCGTTTTTTCCAGCCTCTCGACTATTTGCACGACTTGTCTGTTTTATAGCATCCGGCCCCGCTTGCATAGATAGAACATATGTTCGATAACCTGCACGTCATGGAGCAGCGGAGGCACTGGTGGAACGCGCGGTGGGGCCGACTCGCACGGCGTGACGTCTACCTGCGGGTCGACGCCGACCGGTGGTACGTCGAGGCACGCGAGGGCGGATCCGAGGGCCGCTCCCGGTGGTGGGAGCTGGACGACGAGGATCAGGCGATGGATGTCGTCCGCGCGCTCCTCGACGACCAAGACGACTGGCGGGAGATAACCCCTGGCCGCACGGGCATGCCCTAGCTTTCATGCTCTAGCTTTCCGAAGACCCCCGTCCGCCCGGGAACACCCGC
Organism: Micromonosporaceae bacterium; assembly: GCA_047459115.1. Classification (GTDB taxonomy): domain Bacteria; phylum Actinomycetota; class Actinomycetes; order Mycobacteriales; family Micromonosporaceae; genus VSCG01. Next base: position 2,234 of record VSCG01000052.1, on the reverse strand, counting down.
GCCGACAAATCTGTTGCCTATGACGTCATCTCTGCATACCGTCTGGCGCAGCTCATCCAGACAGGGAGGGACACCGGTGATATCAGGGCGGATTCGGCACCCGCGGCAGCGAATGGCGCGCCGGGGTCGCCCGATGCTGTCCCTGCGCCGGAGCCGGTGGCGTGAATAACGCGTGACGCAGACGCGACGACGCCACCCACCCGGACCGGGAGCAGGGTGGCGTTTTGTTGTCCCGGCGAGAAGCGACACCGTTCGAGTCCTTCCGCCCGTGCGAACACACCGGCATGCCTCCGGTGACGAATCTTGACAACTCCACAGTGGATGGCATGGATGCCGGCAGGGCCGAAGGGCCCGCCGGACGGATGTGCGCCCTGGTAGCCCAACTGGCAGAGGCGCCCCGCTCAAAACGGGGAGGTTGCGGGTTCGAATCCCGCCCGGGGTACCCACGCCCTCGTAGCCCAATTGGCAGAGGCACGACGTTGAGGACGTCGACAGTGCGCGTTCGAGTCGCGCCGAGGGCACGATGCCCGAGTAGCCCAACTGGCAGAGGCGTCCGGTTCAGGTCCGGGAGGTTGGGGGTTCGAATCCCTCCTCGGGCACGCTGTGGAGGGTTGGCCGAGCGGTCAAAGGCGGCGGCCTGCTAAGCCGTGCAGGGTGCGCCCTGCCGGGGGTTCGAATCCCTCACCCTCCGCCACGTCGTCGTAGCTCAGTCGGTCAGAGCGCGGAGCTGATAACTCCGAGGTCGGTGGTTCGATCCCACCCGACGACACGACATGCCTCGTTGCTCAACTGCCCCTGTAGCTCAGCGGATAGAGCATCGGATTACGGATCCGAGGGTCGGAGGTTCGAATCCTTCCAGGGGCGCGGGCATCGGGTTGTAGCGCAGCTTGGTAGCGCGCCGCGTTCGGGACGCGGAGGTCGTCGGTTCAAATCCGGCCAACCCGACCAGGGAGGAGCCAGCCGACAGTCGGCGCCGGCCACCGTCTCGAAAACGGTTGGGGGTAACTCCCGTGGCGGTTCGACCCCGCCCTCCTCCGCCGTGCGCCGTCAGTCGGTTTGGAGGGGCCGGCTGGCTACGGAAGCGCCGCTGGAAACGGCGCAGCGCCTTGACGGGCGCTCGCGGGTTCGAATCCCGCCCCCTCCGCAAACCATGGTGACTGTGGTGTACCGGCTGTGCACGCCAGGTTGTGGTCCTGGAGGTTCCGGATCGTCCCCGGGCAGTCACCCCACGCGGGCGCGCCGACGTTGGAGAGTCGGGCCTGGCTGTAACCCAGGTGCTGTCGCTCAGGGGGTTCGAATCCCTCCGCCCGCACGGTGTGCCACGAGCACGCACCCCTGGCCCACGTAGCTCAGCGGATAGAGCGCCGCCCTCCGGAGGCGGAGGCCGCAGGTTCGAGCCCTGCCGTGGGCGCATCGGTCACAACCCACATGCCATCCATTGTGGAGTTGATGGCGCAGGTGGGCGTTGGCTGCCCAGCCGCCTCTCATAAGGGCGGACGGCCCGGTTCGACACCGGGACCTGCGACGAGTGTCCGCCGGGACCGCCGTCCGGGCGGAAGATCCACACGCTTTCCGCGACATCGCGGGGTTGGCCCGCCTCCAGATGCAGGAAGTTGCGGTGTCAGCGGGCGAGAGTCGCCCGAGCCCCATGAAGTCCTTGTGGCCGGTGCCACCGGATTGTGCGCTTCCCGGGAAACAGAGTCGATCATGGACCGGGACAGCACGACTTACCGAAAGCTGCGCGGCGATCGGGCCGCGTGACCCGCGACATTCAGGAAACCGGGACCGGGCTGCACGACCCACGGGATCGGCTGCACGACCGACGAGACCTGCGTCACCCCACAGTGCGCATCCGGGCGCGATCGACCCCAAACGCGTGCACCAGGCACGCCAGGTCCGTGGCCTACACCACAGGAATCTCCATATCTGCCAACGAAATTCGGAATGGCGCTGCGCGGCGTCCGGTTGAACCCCTTCGTATGTCCACGATGCGAAGGGAAACCAGAGCAATGGCGAAGACCAACGTCCTCAGTTGGCTGCTGCCTGATGCCGAGGCCACCCGTCGAGCGGCTGCGGCCATCGTCGGCCTCGGTCTGATGACCGGCCTGGCCACGGCGAGCCCGTCGGTGGGCGCAGCCGACACCGAAATCAGCAAGCCGGATACCTCGGTCGCGCAGGCCAACGAGGGCGGCGACGCGCCTGTCATCTCGCTTCCGCCGCCAGCGGACAAGCCG
>VSCG01000051.1:0-20033 GCA_047459115.1 Micromonosporaceae bacterium | reverse complement strand
CCGGTGGACAGGCCCACGAACAGCCCCTCGACCTCGAGCAGTTGCCGGGTACGCAGCACCGCGTCGCGGGTGCCGACCGAGAAGCGCCGGGTGAGCACGCTCGGGTCGTACAGCTCCGGCACGTAACCCTCGTCGATGTTGCGCAGCCCGTAGACGAGCTCGCCGTACCGGGGCTCCGCCGCGATGATCTCGATACCCTCGACCTTTTCGCGCAGGTAGCGCCCGACCCCCATGAGGGTGCCGGTGGTGCCGAGCCCGGCGACGAAGTGGGTGATCGTCGGCAGGTCGCGCAGCAGCTCCGGGCCGGTGGTCTCGTAGTGCGCCCGGGCGTTCGCCTCGTTGCCGTACTGGTAGAGCATCACCCAGTCGGGGTGTTCCGCGGCGAGTTGTTTGGCCAGCGCCACGGCCTGGTTGGAGCCGCCGGCCGCGGGCGAGGAGATGATCTCCGCGCCGTACATGCGTAGCAGCTGCACCCGCTCGGCCGACACGTTCTCCGGCATCACGCAGACCAGCCGGTAGCCGCGCAGCTTCGCCACCATGGCCAGGGCGATGCCGGTGTTGCCGCTGGTGGGCTCCAGGATCGTGTCGCCCGGGCGCAGCCGGCCGGCCTCCTCGGCGGCGCGCACCATCCACAGCGCGGCCCGATCCTTCACGCTGCCGGTCGGGTTGCGGTCCTCGAGCTTGGCCCAGAGCCGCACCTCGGGCGATGGCGACAGCCGCGGCAGGCCGACCAGCGGGGTCCCCCCGCACGCGTCGAGCAGACTCTCGTAGCGGGCCATGGCGCTCAGCCGGTCGTGCGCCGGGACACCGGGGTACCGCCCGCCGCCGGGGCGCCACCCGCGACGGCCGGCAGGATGGTGACGGTGTCCCCGTCGGAGACCTTCGCGTCCAGCGCGCCGAGGAAGCGCACGTCCTCGTCGTTGACGTACACGTTGACGAAGCGGTGCAGGCCACCCTCGGCGGTGATGAGCCGGTCCCGCAGGCCCGGGTAGGTCGCGTCAAGGTTGTCGATCAGCTCGCGGAGCGTCTCGCCCGAGCCCTCCACGGCCTTCGCGCCGCCCGTGTACGAGCGCAGGATGGTGGGGATGCGGACCTCGACAGACATAGATCTACTCCTCGTCGGACAGGTGGGAAACGTGACGACGTACGGGTGTCAGTTGGAGCTGGAACACTCGTAGTCGACGTTCGCCGGGGTCTGCCCGAACAGGTAGGTCTGGACGGCATGCGGGTCCACCGTCGGCTCCAGGGTCGCCTCCCGATCCGGGTGGCTCGACCGTTGGTGCTGCTCAGCGTCGCATTCTGGCGACCCGAGGGCTTCGACGACCCGGACGGGCTCCTCGGTCACCGTGCCGTCCACGATGCGGAACGACCGGATCTCGGTCACGTCGGGCTCCCGGGTGGAGACGAGCAGGTAGTGGGCCTGGGGCCAACCGGCGTACGCGACGTCGGTGCGGGACGGGTACGCCTCGGTCGCCGTGTGGGAGTGGTAGATCACCACCGGCTCCTCGTCGCGGGCGTCCATCTCCCGCCACACCCGCAGGTACTCCATCGAGTCGAACTCGTAGAAGGTCATCGACCGCGCGGCGTTGGTCATCGGGATGTGCCGCGTCGGCGTGTCGCTGCCCACCGGTCCGGCGACGATGCCGCACGCCTCGTCGGGGTGGTCCCGGCGGGCGTGCGCCACGATCGCATCCAAGATCGCCTGACGGATGGTGAGCACGGTACGAGCCTACCGCGGGCCTGAAGGGTGACCGCGCTCACCGGTGGCAGGCCAACCAGGCTTTGCCCGGCTATCGGCTGGTTTCAGTAGGAAAACCAGATAATCCCGATAGGAAACTCTTGTGGTACCACAGACCCGGCCGTACTCGTGTGTACAGTACTAAACCTTCAAATGTGGCCTATCCCACCAACCTGACATGTTTAGATGAGCTAGGACCTTTGCCTAACCTGGCCCGATGCGAAAGGTCCATGCTGTCGACACGCTGGGTCACGCCGCCCGCCGACTTCGCGGGCTGATCAGCCGGCGGCCGAGCCTGTCGCACACCCCCAAGCAGTCACACACCCCGAAGCACCTGCGGCGCCACGGCCACCCAACGCACGGCCAGGACGCCTCCCCCGGCCGGGGCACCTCCCCCGCCCCGGTGACCCGCACGTCCCGGCGGCTGATCATCGGCGCCGCCCTCGGATTCCTCGCGTTCGCCACCGCGGTCGAGACGCCGCCGCCCGCGGACCGCGGCCCGGTGACGGCCTCCGTGCTGGCCGCGGAGGACCGCACCACCGACGAGCGGGCGGCCGCCGCGCGGGCCTCCCGCGGCGAGGAGCGGTCGCCGGCGCCCACGCCTTCGCCCCGCGAGCAGACGTCGGAGCAGCCGAAGCGGCCCGAGCCGCCCAAGCCCCCTGCCAAGCCCAAGCCGGTGGCGTGGCTCAACCAGGCGCAGATGGACAACGCCGAGGTCATCGTGCGGACCGGTCAGCAGGTGGGCCTGCCCAAGCGGGCGTACGTGATCGCCGTGGCGACCGCGATCCAGGAGAGCAAGCTGCTCAACCTCGCCAACCCGGCCGTCCCGCAGTCGCTTCGGATCAAGAGCCAGGGCGTCGGGTACGACCACGACTCCATCGGCCTGTTCCAGCAGCGCCCGAGCGCCGGCTGGGGCACCCCGGCGCAACTGCTCGACCCGGAGTACGCGTCCCGGCAGTTCTACAACAAGTTGGCCCAGGTCCCCGGCTGGCAGAACATGGCGCTGACCTGGGCGGCGCAGTCGGTGCAGGTCTCCGCGTTCCCGTACGCGTACGCCCAGCACGAGTCGGTCGCGCAGCAGATCGTGGACGCGATCACACCGTACCTGGACGCTGTGGCCGAGTACGAGGACGCGATGGCCAAGTACGAGCAGGAACAGCAGCAGGGAGAACAGCAGCAGGACGAACAGTAAGCTTCCCGCGCCGCACCGGCCGCCGGCACCCGAGTGTGTCCGAAGTGGACTAGCTCCAGCGGCGGCCGGTGAGGCGTTCGTACGCCTCGACGTAGCGGGCCCGGGTGGCCTCGACCACCTCGGGCGGGATCTCGGGGGCGGGCGGGCGCTTGTCCCACCCGGTGCCGGCGGCCCAGTCGCGCAGGTACTGCTTGTCGAACGAGGGCTGCGGCCCACCCGGCGCCCACGCGTCGGCCGGCCAGAACCGCGACGAGTCGCAGGTGAGCACCTCATCGGCGAGCAGCAGAGTGCCGTCCGGCGCGCGGCCGAACTCGAGCTTGGTGTCGGCGATGATGAGCCCTCGCTCGGCGGCGAGCGCCGCCCCGCGCCGGTAGACCTCCAGCGTGATCCGCCGCAACTCCTCGGCGGTCCCCGCGCCGACCGTCGCCACCACATCGTCGAAGGTCATCGGCTGGTCGTGCGCCCCGACCGGCGCCTTGGTCGTCGGTGTGAACAGCACCTCCGGCAGCCGGGAGCCCTCCACCAGCCCGTCCGGCAGCCGTACCCCGCCGACCGTCCCGGTCCGCTCGTACTCGGCCAGCATCGACCCGGCCAGGTAGCCGCGGGCGATGCACTCGATCGGGATCATCTCCAGCCGGCGGCAGCGGATCGCCCGCCCGGCCCACTGCGCGGGCACGTCGGTGGCGGAGATCACGTGGTGCGGGACGATGTCGGCCAGCCGTTCGAACCACCACAGCGACAGCTGGGTGAGCAGCGCGCCCTTGTCCGGGATGGGCGTGGGCAGCACCACGTCATAGACGGAGACGCGGTCCGAGGCCACCAGGATCAGGTCGTCACCGTCGAGGTAGACGTCGCGGACCTTGCCGGAGTGCACCAGCTCCATTCGTCCGGCCCCGCGCTAGCCGACCGGCACGGTCTGCTCGGTCTGGGCGGCCCGCGCGGCGCGGACCCACCGGGTGGCCCGGCGCTCGGCCACGAACGACAGCACCGGAACCGTGCCGGCGAGCAGGATCAGCAGGGTCTGCTTCAGGCTCCAGCCCGCGCGCCGGGACAGGTCGAAGGCGAGCACGAGGTAGACCATGTACGCGAACCCGTGCACCGGTCCGACGATCTCGACGAGCGCGGATTCGTGGGCGAAGTACTTCAGCGGCATCGCCACGAAGGCCAGCAGGAGCAGCAGTACGCCCACGACGTAGGCGACGACACGGTAACGGAGCAGCGCGGCCTGCATAAGTTCATTCTCCCTGGCGGTTCGCGGCGTGGGACGCGGGGTTGGACGCCGGGCGGTACTCGCTGGGGCGCCGGTCCGGATTCGCCGCGAGCCAGGCCAGGTACTCGTTGTACGCGGCCAGCGCCGGATCATCGTCGGCGTCGTGGTTTGCGGCTCCGGACGCGCCGCCGACGGGCGTCACCGGCACCACCACCGGCCGGCGGCGCTGCGGCTGGGGCTGCGTTGGCTCAGCGGGTTCGGACGGCTTGCCTGACGAGCGCAGCTCGGCGCGGACCTCGCGCACCCAGATCCCGAACACGAACAGCGCGAAGACCGGCCACTCGGCGGCGTAGGCGACGCTGATCGTGTTGCCGGCCCGAGCACGCGTCACCTGCCACCAGCCGAGCGCCAGGAACGCGGTGACTAGCACGATCATGACCGCGTGCAGGGCGAGCCAGCGCGGTGTCAGGAAACGCCGCATGTGCACAGCGTAGCCAGTGGGACAGGCGCGCCCTGGGAGCCGGCCGGCTCCCAGGGCGCGCCATCCGCCTCATCGATCGGCGTCAGGTGAAGACGCTGACCCCACCGGGGCCCACGAGCAGCCCGACGATGATCAGCACGATCCCCCACAGCACCTGACGCCGGAACAGGGCCAGGATGCCCGCCACGACGAGAACGACCGCGATCAGCCAGAGAGCGAACTCCATGCGGAACCGGGTACCCCGGTCGTTTCCACGCCAAACGTGGTTCTCACGCGGTCTCGTGCACGTGGAACACGCTGTACGCCTGTTTGATGACCGGGTGGGCGACGTTGCGCACCCGGATGCCCGCCGGCGTGGTGCCGCGCTCCGTGCCGTGGTGCGCGTGCCCGTGGATCGCCAGGGTCGCGCCGGCCGAGTCGATCGCCTGCCCGAGCAGGTACGAGCCGAGGAACGGGTAGATCTCCAGCGGCTCACCGGCCAGGGTGTCCGGCACGGGCGCGTAGTGCATGAGCGCCACCCGGACGTCGGCGTCGAGCGCGCGCAGCGCGGCTTCGAGCCGGTCGGCGATCCGGCACGTGGTGCGGATGAAGTCCTTCATCTCCGGCTCGCCGAACTCGCTGGCGCACCGGCCGGCGAACCCGCCGCAGAAGCCCTTGACGCCAGCCACGCCGAGCCGGCCGCCGGGTGTGTCGAGCGTGATCGACTCGCCCTCGAGCACCGTGATGCCGGCCGACTCCAGCACGTCGCAAACCTCAGGCACCTCGTCGCAGTGGTAGTCGTGGTTGCCGAGCACGGCGATGACCGGCACCCCGAGCCCGCCGAACTCCTGCGCCACGCACCGCGCCTCGGCGGCCGTGCCGTGGCGGGTCAGGTCACCGGCGAGCAGCAGCACGTCCGCCTTACCGGGCAGCTGTTCGAGGGCCGGCCGGAAGCGGCCGAGGACGTCGACATCCATGTGCACGTCCCCGACCGCGGCGACGCGGATCACGTCAGCTCCTCGGCCTCGCTGGGTGCCTGGGTGCGGCTCACCCCGATGTCGTTCTTGATCTTCAGGTCCGGGAAGTTCTCGGCCACGAGGCGCAGGATCTCGTCGCGCCGGGCGGAGCTCTCCACCTCCCCGGTGAGCACCAGGACGTGGTCGCGGCGCAGCACCCCGATGCCCTGCTCGGCGATCTCGGCGTGCTCGGCGAGCAGCCGGTGCACGGCCGCCTCCACATACTCGTCAACGGCTCTCATGCCACCGCCTCCGCCGCCACCAGGCGCGGGGCGTCCGGCCCGGTGTCCGCGAGCGGCACCACGTCGAGGCGGTCCAGCAGCACCAGGAACGCCTCGGCGTACGGCGAGTGCGCGGTCTCCTTGCGTACCCGCGCCCAGTCGATCTGCTCACGCAGCGACCGGGCCAGCGGCAGCCCTTTGGCGAAGTCGCAGTAGTGCTGCGAGTAGGACAGCAGTTTGTGCACCATCAGCGTGGTGGCCGACAGCACCGGCATGCGCACCGCGTTGACCGGCCGCGCCACGGTGTCCAACAGGGTCTCGTCGGTGACCGGGCGCTCGACCGGGCGGTGGATGAGGTCGACCAGCCGCCCGTCGTCGTACACCTTCACCAGCCAGTCCTCGGGCGGCCGCTCGGCGGTGAAGCCCGCCTCGACGAGCGCCTCCAACGCTCTGTCTACATCGGATTCCCGAATCAGGAAGTCCACGTCATGGTCACTGGAGGTGCCGCCGTGGGCGTACGCGGCGAATCCCCCGGCGAGCGCGAACGGCACGTCGGCCAGTTTGAGCACCGAGGCGGCGCGCTTCAGTGTGACCAGTAATCCCTCGTCGACCTGCTTTGGCATGAGCCGGCCTCCCGACGGCAGGGGCGCACGTTTGCGCCACAAGGCCTTCCCGATACCCGGCCTACCCGGTCTCAAACTTCGCGTTTGGCCGGATACCGTACGTTCAGGCTACGCCGGTGACTCGGTGCCGGCGAGCTCCGAGCGCAACACGGCCAGCGCCCGGGCCAGCAGGCGGGAGACGTGCATCTGCGAGATGCCGATGCGCTCGGCGATCTGAGACTGGGTCATGTTTCCGTAGAAGCGCATGAGCAGGATGCGCTGCTCGCGCTCCCCGAGCGTGGCCATGGCCGGCGCGAGCGCGACCCTCAGCTCGGCCAGCTCCAGTTCGCTGTCGTCGGAGCCGAGCAGGTCGCCGAGCTCGGTCCCGCGGTCGCCGGTGGGCGCCGGGGTCTGCAGGGAGACGGCGTGGTAGGCGCGCGCCCCCTCCAGGCCCTCGATGATCTCCTCCTCGGTCATCTTCAGGTGGGCCGCGAGGTCGGCGACGGTCGGGGACCGCCCGAGCTGCTGGGCGAGCGAGCCGGCGGCCTCGCCGATGACCAGGCGAAGCTCCTGCAGGCGGCGGGGCACCCGCACGTCCCAGGTGCGGTCCCGGAAGTGCCGCTTGATCTCCCCGACGATCGTCGGTACGGCGTACGCGGCGAACTCCACCCCGCGCGTCGGGTCGTACTTGTCGACGGCCTTGATCAGGCCCACGGTCGCGGTCTGGATGAGGTCCTCGACCGGTTCGCCCCGCCCGCTGAAGCGGTGGGCGAGGTGCTGGGCCAGCGGCAGCCAGGCCTCGATCGCCTGGGCCCGCAGCGACGGCCGGGACGGGTGGGTTGCGGGCAGTACCGCCAGGGTGCGCAGCAGTTCGGTCGCGTCGTGGTCGGCCACCCGTCGGTCCTCGAGGATCTGCTGCTTGGCAGCGGTCAGGTTCGCGGTCACGGTGTCCCTCCCTCACCTGGTCCGCGCGCATGTCCGAGCCGGACACGACGCCGGTAACCGGGTCGTGGCTACCTGCACGGATTAGTTCAGCTTAGCTATTCGACTAGATCCACTCAACCAAACGGATGATGTCCTCCTGATCATCCACTATGGATACGGATTAACGCGCCGATAGGTGGGTACCAGCCCGCGCATGCGTGTCCTGGGCATCAACGCCATCTTTCACGACCAGGCCGCCGCGCTCGTCGTGGACGGTCGCATAGTCGCCGCCGCGGAGGAAGAACGGTTCAATCGGCGCAAGCACGGCAAGCGCCCGGTAGCATTCTCCGCCTGGGAACTGCCCGAACGGGCGGCCGCGTGGTGCCTGGAACAGGGTGGCATCGAGCCCGGCGACCTCGACGCCGTGGCGTACTCCTTCGACCCGGCCCTGTGCCGCGCGGACCTGGAGCTCGACGACCCCTGGGACTGGCTGCGCGTCGAGTACGCCCGCCGCGCCCCCGCCTTCCTCGCCACCGCGCTGCCCGGCCTCGACCCCGGCGTCGTGCGGTACGTGCCGCACCACGTCGCGCACGCCGCCTCCGCCGCGCTGGCCGCGCCGCCGGGGCAGGGGCACGGGGACTGCGCGGTGCTGGTGCTCGACGGGCGCGGCGAGGCGACCAGCCACCTCGCCGGGGTGTACCGCGACGGGCACCTCACCCCGCTCGCCGCCCAGCCGCTGCCGCACTCGGTCGGCCTGCTCTACGAGGAGCTCACCGCCCACCTGGGCTTCCTGCGCGCAAGCGACGAGTACAAGGTGATGGCGCTCGCCTCCTACGGCGAGCCGCGGTTCCTGCCGCGCCTGCGCGAGTCCGTGTACGCGACCGGCAGCGGCGGCTTCGTCGTACAACCACTCGATTGGGCGACCCTGGCCAAGCCCCGGGCGCCGGACGGCGAGCTCGGCCCCGACCACGCGGACCTGGCGGCCAGCGTGCAGGCCCGGCTGGCGGAGGTGCTGGTGGACCTGGCCCGGTGGACACACGAGGCCGCGGGCGGACCGCGGTGCCTGGCGATGGCCGGCGGCGTGGCGCTCAACTGCGTGGCGAACGCGCGCCTGGCGGCCGAGGGCCCGTTCGAGACGGTGTGGGTGCAGCCCGCGGCCGGTGACGCCGGCACCGCGCTCGGCGCGGCCCTGCACGCGGCGCGCGACCTCGGCGAGCACACCGAGCCGATGCCCGGCGCCGACCTCGGCCGCGGCTTTCGCGACGAGCGGATCGAGGCGGAGCTGCGCCGGGCGCGGGTGCCCTACACCCGGCCGGCGTCGATCGCCGAGGAGGCCGCCGAGGTGCTGGCCCGCAACGGGATCGTCGCCTGGTTCCAGGGGCGCGCCGAGTACGGGCCCCGGGCGCTCGGGCACCGGTCGCTGCTCGCCCACCCGGGCGACGCGGGCAACACCGAACGGCTCAACGACATCAAGGGGCGTGAGCAGTTCCGCCCGGTCGCGCCGATGGTGCTCGCGTCGCGCGCCGGCGAGCTGTTCGAGGGCGTGCTGCCGAGCCCGTACATGCTGTTCACCCACCGGGTCCGTCCGACCTGGCGCGAGCGCATCCCCGCGGTCGTGCACACCGACGGCACCGCCCGCGTGCAGACCGTGGCGGAGACCGCCGAGCCACTGCTGGCCGAGCTGCTCACCGCCTTCGAACGCCGCACCGGCCTACCCGCGCTCGTCAACACCTCACTCAACACCGCCGGACAGCCCATAGTGGACACACCACGGGAGGCGCTGGAGCTGTTCGGCTCCAGCCCTGTCGACCTGCTCGCGATCGGCCCGTTCGCGGTCCGTCGCCAGGACTGTCCTTGATGGACGTCAGTATCGTCATCCCCACGCTGGGCCGGACGAGCCTGCGGGCGCTGCTGGACGCGCTGGCCGCCCAGGCGCCGCCCGCCGGGCTACCGGAGATCATCGTGGTGGACGACCGGCCCCAGCCGATCACCCCGCTCGACACCGGCCCGCACGCGAAGGTGGTCAACGGGCGCGGCGCCGGACCGGCCGCGGCGCGCAACACCGGCGCCCGGGCGGCCGGCGGCGACTGGGTGGCGTTCCTCGACGACGACGTGGTGCCCACGGCCAACTGGCTGGCCGCGCTACGCCGCGACCTGGCCGCCGCCGGCGCGGACGTCGGCGGGGTGCAGGGCCGCCTCGAGGTGCCGCTGCCCGCGCACCGCCGCCCAACCGACTGGGAGCGCGCCACCGCAGGGCTCGCCGAGGCGCGCTGGACCACCGCCGACATGGCGTACCGGCGGGCGGCCCTGGACGCGGTCGGCGGGTTCGACGAGGGTTTCCCCCGCGCCTACCGCGAGGACGCCGACCTGGCCTACCGGGTGCGGCTGGCCGGATGGCGGCTCGTCGTCGGCCAGCGCCGCACCGCGCACCCGGTGCGCCCGGAGAGCCGCTGGGTGAGCCTGCGCAACCAGCGCGGCAACGCCGACGACGCGCGACTGCGCCGCCGGTACGGCCGGCGCTGGCGCACGCTGCTGGAGGTCCGCCGCGGCCGGCGGCACCGCCACGCGGTGATCGCTGCGGCCGGGCTCGCCGCGCTCGCCGCGCCCGTCCTGCCGGTGCCGGGGGCACGGCTGCTCGGCGCCGTCGCCGCCGCGGTCTGGGCCGCCGGGACCGCGGAGTTCGCCCTGGCGAGGATCCGGCCCGGACCGAGAACCCCGGACGAGATCCTGACCATGGCCGTGACCAGCGTTTTCATCCCGCCGCTCGCGGTCGGACACTGGCTGCGCGGCTACCTCGGCAGGGACAGAAGTTGATGTTTACCGGGTAGTCCGTTGGGAAGTTCAGCGTCGTGACGCTCTTCGACGCGGTGCTGCTCGACCGCGATGGCACGCTCATCGCCGACGTGCCGCACAACGGCGATCCGGCCAAGGTGCGCCCCCTGCCGGGGGCGCGCGCCGCGCTCGACCGGCTGCGCGCCGCAGGGCTGCGCCTCGGGGTCGTCACCAACCAGTCCGGCGTGGCCCGGGGCCTGATCTCCGCCGAGGACGTCGCGCGGGTCAACGCCCGGGTCGAGGAGCTGCTCGGCCCGTTCGACACGTGGCAGGTGTGCGTCCACGACGACGCGGACGGGTGCGCGTGCCGCAAACCGGCACCCGGCCTGGTCCTCGCGGCCGCGCGGGCGCTTCGCACCCGCCCCGAACGCTGCGTGGTCGTCGGGGACATCGGCCGGGACATCGCCGCGGCCTGCGCCGCCGGCGCCGCCGCGATCCTGGTGCCGACCCCGGTCACCCGCACGGAGGAGATCGCCGCCGCGCCCGCCGTCGCCGGTGACCTCGGTCAGGCGGTGCACCAGATCCTGCGCCGCCAGCGGCTGGCGGCCCCCGGGCCCGACACCGCCGCCCCCCGGGGTCGGCACGTGCTGGTCGTGCGCGCCGACTCGGCTGGTGACCTGCTGCTGACCGGTCCGGCGATCCGGGCGGTCGCCGCCCGCGCCGGCCGGGTAACCCTGCTGTGCGGGCCGCGCGGGCGCGCCACCGCGGAGGCGCTGCCGGGCGTCACCGACATCATCGAGTGGCCGGTGCCGTGGCTGGACCCCCAGCCGCCACCCGTGGACCCCACCGATGTGCATGGCCTCGTTCACCGGATCGCACGGTCGGCTCTGGACGAGGCCATCATCTTCACGTCGTTCCACCAGTCCCCGCTGCCGTTCGCGCTGCTGCTCCGCCTGGCCGGGGTGCCCCGCGTGTCGGCGATCAGCGACGACTACGCCGGCTCGCTGCTCGACGTGCGTCACCGGGTGCCGCTCGGCCTGCCCGAGCCCGAACGCGCCCGCTCGCTCGCGGCGGCGGCCGGCTATCCGCTGCCCGAGCACGACGACGGCCGGCTGCGGGTGCGTGCGGACCCGTACGCGGCCGGCGAGCCGGGCTACGTCGTGGTGCACCCCGGGGCGAGCGTGGCGGCGCGGGCCTGCCCACCGGAGCGGTGCCGGGACCTGGTCCGGGCGGTCGCCCGCGCCGGGCACCGGGTGGTCGTCACCGGCTCGCCCGAGGAGCGGGACCTGACCGCGTTCGTCGCCGGTGACGACGCCCAGGACCTCGGCGGGCGCACCAGCGTGCGGGAACTGGCCGGCGTGCTGTCCCGCGCCGGTTGCGCGGTGGTCGCCAACACCGGTCCGGCGCACCTGGCGGCCGCCGTCGGCACCCCGGTGGTCAGCCTCTTCGCCCCGACAGTCTCTTTCGGACAGTGGGCGCCGTACCGGGTGCCGTTCGTGCGCCTCGGCGACGCCACCGCCGCCTGCCGGCACACCCGGGCCACCCGCTGCCCGGTCCCCGGCCACCCCTGCCTGACCGACATCACCGCGGACGAGGTGGTCCGCGCCGTCAACCGGCTGGCGCCATGAACATCCTGCTCTGGCACGTCCACGGCTCCTGGACCACCGCATTCGTCCAGGGTGGACACAACTACATCGTGCCCACCACACCCGACCGCGGCCCCTACGGGCTCGGCCGGGCCCGCACCTACCCCTGGCCGGACACCGTCGTCGAGTACGCGCCCGAGCAGCTCGCCGACGCCGACGTGGACGTCGTGGTGCTGCAGCGCCCCGAGGAGCTGGACCTGGCCCGCCAGTGGCTTCGCCGCGAGATCGGCCGGGACGTCCCGGCGGTCTACGTGGAGCACAACACCCCCAAGGGGGACGTGCCCAACACCCGCCACCCGATGGCCGACCGCGACGACCTGGTGCTCGTGCACGTCACGCACTTCAATGAGCTGTTCTGGGACAACGGCGCGACCCGCACCGCGGTCATCGAGCACGGCATCCCGGCGCCCGAGCCGGCGTGGACCGGCGAGCTGCCCCGGTTCGCGGTCGCCACCAACGAACCGGTCCGCCGCTGGCGGGTGACCGGCACCGACCTGATGCCCCGCTTCGCGCAGGTCGCCCCGCTCGACGTGTACGGGATGGGCCTGGCCGAGCTGCCCGAGCGGCTCGGGCTCGGCCCGGACCGGATGTGCGTCCACCTCGATCCGCCGCAGGCGTGGATGCACACCCAGCTCGCGCACCGCCGCGCGTACCTGCACCTCACCCGCTGGACCTCCCTCGGCCTGAGCCTGCTCGAGGCGATGGCGATGGGCATGCCGGTGCTCGTGCTGGCCACCACCGAGGCGGTGGCGGCCGTGCCCGACGGCGCCGGGGTGCTGTCCACCCGCGTCGACACGCTCGTGGAGGCGGCGCGGTGGCTGCTCGCCGACGAGCCGGCAGCGCGCCGGCTCGGGGCCGCCGCACGCGAAGCCGCCCGGGCCCGCTACGGCCTGGACCGCTTCCTCGCCGACTGGGACCTGCTGTTGAAGGAGGTACGCCGATGAGAATCGCGATGATCTCGGAGCACGCCAGCCCGCTGGCCCAACTCGGCACGGTGGACGCGGGTGGGCAGAACCTCCACGTCGCGGAGCTCTCGGCGGCGCTCGCCCAGCTCGGCCACGACGTGCGGGTCTACACTCGCCGCGACCGGCTCGACCTGCCGCCCGTGGAGTCCATGCCGCCCGGCGTGGACGTGGTGCACGTCCCGGCCGGGCCGCCCGAGCCGGTGCCCAAGGACCACCTGCTGCCGTACATGAAGCCGTTCGGGCGGTGGCTGGCGACGGCCTGGCGCGACGGCGACTGGTCGCCGGACGTGGTGCACGCCCACTTCTGGATGAGCGGCATCGCCGCGCTGGTGGCCCGCCGGCTGCACCCCGTCCCGGTGGTGCAGACCTTCCACGCGCTCGGCTCGGTCAAGCGCCGCTACCAGCGGCAGAAGGACACCAGCCCGCCGAGCCGCATCGGCCTGGAGCGGGCGCTCGGCCGCGGCGTGGACCGGGTCATCGCGCAGTGCCGCGACGAGGTCGACGAGCTGCTGCGCATGGGCATTCCACGCCACCAGATCTCCGTCATACCGTCCGGTGTTGACTCCGCGACGTTCTCCCCGCTCGGTCCGGGCGCGCCGCGCAGCGCGAACAGCCCGCGCATCCTGACCGTGGGGCGGCTGGTGGAGCGCAAGGGGTTCGAGGACGTGATCCGGGCGCTGCGGCTGGTGCCCAAGGCCGAGGTGGTGGTGGTCGGCGGCCCGCCGGCCGACGAGCTGCGCGACGACCCGGAGGCCGAGCGGCTGCGCGCGGTCGCCGTGGACTGCGGCGTCAACCACCGGGTCCGCCTGGTCGGGGCGGTGCCGCGCGGCGAGATGCCGCTGTGGTACCGCTCGGCCGACGTGCTGGTGTGCGCGCCGTGGTACGAGCCGTTCGGGCTGACCCCGCTGGAGGGCATGGCCTGCGGTGTGCCGGTGGTCGCCACCGCGGTGGGCGGGCTCATGGACACGGTCGTCGACGGGTTCACCGGCGAGCTGGTGCCGCCCCGGGACCCCAACGCGCTCGGCCGGGCGCTGCGCCACCTGCTCGCCGACCCGGTGCGCCGGCTCGCCTACGCCACCGCGGGCGTGGACCGGGCCCGCCAGTGCTACTCGTGGACCCGCTCAGCCGAGCGGCTCGCGGTGGTCTACGCGCAACTGCGCGAGCCCGTCGTGGCGGCGACACCGGCGGCGGTGACCGAGGCGGTGGCGTCGTGACCGAACCCGTCTTCGTCTCGGTCGAGGCGCACCTCGACGCGCTGGGCCGCGCGCTCATCCCGTTCCGGCGGGAGGCCGAGCGCCTGGCCCGGCTCGGCGCCGACCTGGCCTGCGTGCTCGGGCGCGGCGGGCGGCTGCTGGCCGCCGGCAACGGCGGCAGCGCCGCCGAGGCGCAGCACCTGGTCGCCGAGCTCACCGGCAAGCTGCGCGACGACCGCGAACCGCTGTCGGCGATCGCGCTGTGCGCGGAGACCGCCGGGGTCACCGCGATCAGCAACGACTACGGGTACGCCGAGGTGTTCGCCCGCCAGGTCCGGGCGCACGGCCGGGCCGGGGACGTGCTGCTGCTGCTGTCCACCAGCGGCCGCAGCCGCAACCTGCTCGCCGCCGCGGACACCGGGCGGGCGCTGGACATGCACGTCTGGGGGTTCACCGGCCCCACCCCGAACCCGCTCGCCGAGCGGTGCACCGAGGTGCTGGCCGTGCCCGCCGACGACCCGCAGGTGGTGCAGGAGCTGCACCTGGTCGGGGTGCACCTGCTGTGCGAGTACAACGACCTGGCGGTGCGCCGGATGCAGAGCTGGCCCGAGCAGCCGGCGCGCGCGCTCGTGGAGGCGTTCGGTCGGGAGAGCGAGCCCGCGGCATAGGTGAGCGGCGTAGGCGAGTGGAGGTATGAGCAGGTTGCTGGTCGTGGTCGGGGACGCGCTGCTCGACCGGGACGTCGACGGCACGGCCGAGCGGCTGTGCCCCGACGCGCCGGCACCCGTGCTGGCCGAACACGCCACCATGGACCGACCTGGCGGCGCGGCGCTCGCCGCCCTGCTCGCCACCGACTTCGACATCGAGGTCGTGCTCGTCACCGCGCTCGCCGAGGACGCGGCCGGCGCGCGCGTACGCGACCTGCTGGCCGACGCCGGGGTGCGGGTGTACGCCACGGCGATGCGCGGCGCGATGCCGGAGAAGATCCGGCTGCGCGCCGACGGGCGGGTACTGCTGCGCCTGGACCGGGGCGGCAGCGGCGCGCCGTACGGCGAGGTGCCCCCGGGCGCGCTCACCGCGCTGCGCGGCGCCGCCGCGGTGCTGGTCAGCGACTACGGGCGGGGGGTCACCCGGCTGCCGGCGCTGCGCCGCGCGCTGCCCGCCACCGGGCTGCCCGCCGCGGTGCCGGTGGTCTGGGATCCCCACCCCAACGGCCCGGCCGCCGTGCCGGGCGTGCGCCTGGTCACCCCCAACGAACGCGAACTGCGCCGCCTGGTGCCCACCGCCCGCGACGAACCACGGCTCACCGCGCTCGCCCGCGGCGCCGCCGCGCTGCGTCGGGACTGGCGGGCGGGCGCGGTGGCGGTCACCCTCGGCTGCGACGGGGCGCTGCTGTCGCACGCCGGCCCGACCCCGCTCGTGGTGGCCCCACCCGCCGCCGCGGACGGGGACAGCTGCGGCGCCGGGGACAGCTTCGCGGTCGCCGCGACCGCCGCGCTCGCCGACGGGGCACTGGTCTCCGAGGCGGTGCAGGAAGCGGTGGGCTGCGCCAGCAGGTACGTCGCGGCGGGCGGGGCGAGCGCGGTGCGCGGCGTGCGGGACGGCGCCATGGGCTCCGATGTGGACCTGGGGGCGCCGGTCGGCGCGCGGGCCGCCGAGGAGCTGGTGCGGTCGGTACGCGCCCGGGGCGGAACGGTCGTCGCCAGCGGCGGCTGCTTCGACCTGGTGCACGCCGGCCACGTGGCGACCCTGCAGGCGGCACGCCGGCTCGGCGACTGCCTGATCGTGTGCCTGAACTCCGACGCCAGCGTACGGGCGGTCAAGGGCCGCGACCGCCCGGTCGTGCCGCAGGCCGACCGGGCCCGGCTGCTCGCCGCGCTGGGCTGCGTCGACGCGGTGGTGATCTTCGACGAGCCGACCCCGCTCGCCGTGCTCTCCCGGCTGCGCCCCGACGTGTGGGTCAAGGGCGGCGACTACACCGACGGCTTCACCGGACACGCCAGCGACGCCCCGGCCCTACCCGAGGCGGACCTGGTACGCCGCTGGGGCGGCCAGACCGTGGTCGTGCCGTATCTCGCCGGGCGCTCCACCACCAGGCTGATCGCGGCGGCCCGGCGCGGCCACCCCGCCCGTGCCGAGGACAACGAAACAGGTAGCGGCGAGCGGCCGCGGGACAAAGGACAGGCGACATGAGTTCACCCGGAACGGTGCTGATCACCGGTGGTTCGAGCGGACTGGGCCAGGCGGTCACCCAGGCGGTGGCGAAGGCCGGCGGCAGCCCGTACGTGCTCGACCGCGTGCCGCCCGAGGGCGGCGACGGGGTGCCGTACCAGCTGTGCGACCTGGCCGACACGGCGGCGGCGGAGGTGGCGACCCGCGAGATCGCGGCGCGGGCGGGCGGCCTGGACGCGGTGGTCACCGCGGCCGGCATCGACATCCCCGGACGGCTGTCGGACGTGCCGGCCGCGGACTGGGAACGGGTGGTGGCGGTGGACCTGCTCGCCACCGCGGCGGTGATCCGGGCCGCGCTGCCGCACCTGGAGCGCTCCCGCGGGCACATCGTCACGGTCGCGTCCACGCTCGGGTTCAAGGCGCTGCCCGACGCCACCGCCTACTGCGCGGCCAAGTTCGGGGTGGTCGGGTTCACCCGGGCGCTCGCCGCGGAACTGGCCGGCACGGTCGGGGTCACCCTGCTCGTGCCCGGCGGGATGCGCACCCGGTTCTTCGACGAGCGCGAGGAGCGGTACCGGCCGGGGCCGGACGCCGCGCTCAACGACCCGGCCGACGTGGCCTCGGCGGTGGTGTTCGCGCTCACCCAACCGCCCGGCTGCGCGGTGCGCGAACTCGTCGTCTGCCCCGCGGTGGAGCCCTCGTACCCGTGATCCTGGTGCTGCGCACGCTCGGCATCGGCGACCTGTGCACCGCGGTGCCCGCGCTGCGGGCGCTGCGCGCCGCCCACCCCGGCGAGGAGATCGTGCTCGCCGCGCCCGAGTGGCTGGCGCCGCTGGTGTCGCTGATCGGGGTGGCGGACCGGCAGGTGGTCGTGGACGACCTGAAGCCGGTGTCGTGGCCGGGGCCCGCGCCCACGGTCGCGGTCAACCTGCACGGGCGGGGACCCGAGTCGCACCGGCTGCTCGCCGCCGCCGGGCCGGGGCGGCTGTGGGCGTTCGCCTGCCCCGAGGCCGACCACCACGACGGTCCACCGTGGACCGAGTGGGAGCCGGAGCACGAGGTCCGCCGCTGGTGTCGGCTGCTGGCCTGGTACGGCGTGCCGGCCGAGCCGGCCAACCTGGATCTGCCCCGCGAGCCGGTGCGCCGGCTGGCCCGGGCACACGACGTGCCGACCGGCGTGACGATCGTGCACCCCGGCGTGAAGGGCTTCGAGCGGCGCTGGCCGGCGCGGCGGTTCGCCGAGGTCGCCGCCGTGCTCGCCGCCGACGGCCACCGGGTGGTGCTGACCGGGTCGGAGAGCGAGCGCACGCTCGTCGAGGCCGTGGCACGCGACGCCGGCCTGCCCGACGCGGCGATCCTCGCCGGGGAGTTCGACGTCGGGCAGCTCGCGGCGCTCGTCGCGCACGCCCGGCTCGTCGTCTCCTCCGACACCGGGGTCGGGCACCTGGCCACCGGCTACGGCGTACCGTCGGTGGTCATCTTCGGCCCCACCACGCCGGAGGTGTGGGGCCCGCCGCCGGACCGGCCGCGGCACCGGGCGCTGCGCCACCCCGACGGGCTCGGCGCGGTGTCGGTGCCCGAGGTGCTGGCCGCGGCCCGCGGCGTGCTCGCCGCCCCCCGGTCGCGTACGGCCACGGCGCTCTGAGAGGGGCTCGCGTGCGGCTGCGGCGCGCCGACCCGAACGGGCCCGGGTACACCCGGCGCCGGTACGGCCGCGGCTTCCGTTACCTGGACGAGTCCGGGCGCCCGCTGGCCGACCCGGACGAGCTCGAGCGGGTCAAGGCGCTGGTCATCCCGCCGGCGTGGCGGGGCGTGTGGATCTGCCCGCACCCCCGCGGGCACATCCAGGCCACCGGGGTCGACGCGGCCGGGCGCACCCAGTACCTCTACCACCCGGTCTGGCGGGCGCAGCGCGACGCGGCGAAGTTCGACCACGTGCTCGCCGCCGCCGCCCGGCTGCCGAGGCTGCGGACGCGGGTACGGGCCGACCTGCGCGGCCGGGGCCTGGGCCGGGAGCGGGTGCTCGCCGCCGGGGTCGCGTTGCTCGACAGTGGACTGTTCCGGGTCGGCGGGGACGAGTACGCCAGCGGGGACGACGCCACGTACGGGCTGGCGACCCTGCTGCGCTCGCACGTGGCGTTCCGGCGCGGGCAGGCGGTCTGCTCCTACCTCGCGAAGGGCGGCAGCACCCGCACGGCGACGGTGACCGACCCGGACGTGCGGGCGGTGCTGCGGGCGCTGCACCGCCGGCCCGACCCGTCACCCCGGCTGCTCGCCTACCGGCGGGGCAGCGACTGGCGGGAGGTGCGCAGCGACGACGTCAACGCCTACCTGCGCGAGGCCGCCGGGTGCGACATGACCGCCAAGGACTTCCGCACCTGGCACGCGACGGTGCTCGCGGCGGTGATGCTGGCCCTCGAAGGGCCGGGCGGGTCGCCCACGCGGTGCAAGAGGGTGGTCGCGGCGGTGATGCGCGAGGTGGCCGAGGAGCTCGGGAACACCCCAGCCGTGGCCCGGAAATCCTATGTGGATCCACGGGTGGTGGACCTGTTCCACGCCGGCCGGGTGATCCCGGTGCCCGGCCCGGTCGAGGGCTGCCCCGCCCCGCCCGCCGTCGAACGAGCGGTGCTCAAACTGCTCGCCGACTGAGAGGATCGGACCATGAGCCCTGTCGCTTCCGCCGCCACCGGTGCCGCCGCCGTCACCGCCCGTATGGAGCGCGCCCGCCGGGCCGCCCTCGACGCCGGCCTGGACGGCCTGCTCATCGCGCCCGGCCCGGACCTGGTCTACCTCACCGGGTACACCCCGACCGCCGTCACCGAACGGCTGACCCTGCTCGTGCTGACCGCCGACGGGGAGCCCACGCTCGTCGTGCCCCGGCTGGAGCGCGGGGACGCCGAGCAGGCCATCCCCGCCGGTGCGGTGCGCATCGTCGACTGGGCCGACGGCACCGACCCGTACGCGTTCACCGCCACGCTGCTCGACCTGCACGGCCGGTACGGGGTGTCGGATGCGGCCTGGGCGATGCACCTGCTCGGCCTGCAGCGGGTGCTGCCGGACACCCGGTACGCGGCGCTCACCGACGCGCTGCCGATGCTGCGCGCGGTCAAGGACGCCGAGGAGATCGAGCGGCTGGCGGCCGCCGGGGCCGCGGCCGACGCCGCGTTCGAGGAGATCCTCACGGTCCGCTTCGCGGGGCGCCGGGAGAGCGACGTCGCAACGGACCTGGCGGAACTGCTGACGCGGGCGGGCCACTCACGGGTGGACTTCACGATCGTGGCCTCCGGGCCGAACGGCGCCAATCCGCACCACAACCCGGGCGACCGGGTGATCCAGCCGGGTGACACCGTGGTGCTGGACTTCGGCGGGCTCAAGGACGGGTACGGCTCCGACACCACGCGTACGGTGCACGTCGGCGAGCCGTCGCCGGAGGTGCTCGCCGTGCACGAGGTCGTGCGGCAGGCCCAGCAGGCCGCGTTCGAGGCGGTGCGGCCCGGGGTCGCCTGCCAGGACATCGACCGGGTCGCCCGGGAGATCATCGCCGAGGCCGGGTACGGCGACTACTTCATTCACCGCACGGGGCACGGGATCGGGGTCACCACGCACGAGCCGCCGTACATCGTGGAGGGTGAGACACAGCCGCTGGTGCCCGGCATGTGCTTTTCGGTCGAGCCCGGCATCTACCTGCCCGGTCGGTTCGGTGTCCGCATCGAGGACATCGTGGCCTGCACGACCGACGGCGGCCGGCGGCTGAACAACACCAGCCGGGACCTGCACATCGTCTCCTGATCGGATCCGCTACAGAGATTGAATCGTCAGGATTACGGTGGCTCTAGGTCGAGGGTCAGGCCGGTCTGGGCGAGGAACGCGGTCAGCAGGTCGGGTCGGTACTGGATGCGCTTGAGCCGGTTGCGCACGATCG
>VSCG01000050.1:0-20075 GCA_047459115.1 Micromonosporaceae bacterium | reverse complement strand
GTTGCGGCTGGCCCGCGCGGCAGGCCTGGACCGGCCGGAGTTCCTGGCCCGTGTGCACCCGTCGCTGGCCGCAGCGGCGGCGCTCGCGCCGCCGCTGCGGCCCCGGGTCCCGCTGCCTGCCCGGGTACGCGCGCGCCCGGGCGGCCGCCCGGGCGCGCGCCGGGCCGTCGTCGGCCTGCTGACCGGCTGCGTGCAGAACGCCTTCTTCTCGCACGTGTCCGCCGCGACCGCGCGGGTGCTCGCGTTGGAGGGCTGCGACGTGGTGATCCCGCGCGGCCAGGGCTGCTGCGGGGCGCTGTCCCGGCACGCCGGGCGGGACGCGCAGGCGCGCCGGCTGGCCCGACGTACCGCCGCTGTCTTCGACCGGGCCGGGGTGGACGTGGTGGTGACCGACGTGGCCGGCTGCGGCTCGATGCTCAAGGAGTACGGATCGCTGCTCGGCGAGCCTCCACGGTGGACGGCGATGGACGTGACCGAGCTGCTGGTGTCGCTGGGCGAGCCGCTGGCGCCGCGGCATCCGTTGCCGATCACCGTGGCGTACCACGACGCCTGTCATCTGTCGCACGGGCAGTCGGTGCGGACCCAGCCCCGGGACCTGCTGGCCGGTATTCCGGACCTGACGCTGGTCTCACCGGCCGATGCCGAGGTCTGCTGCGGCTCGGCCGGGGTCTACAACCTTCTGGAACCGACCACCGCCGCCGAGTTGGGCGCGCGCAAGGCCGCTGCGCTGCGCGCCACCGGCGCGGACGTCGTGGCGGCCGGCAACCCGGGCTGCCTGCTGCAGATCGCCGCGTCCCTGCGCGCCGCCGACGCGGCCGGCGCGCCGACCAGCGCCGCGGACCCGGCCCGCCCGGCCGTTCTGCACACCGTGCAGATTCTCGACGCGTCGCTGCGCGGGCCGCGGTCCTAGGCCGCCGCGGCGGCGTCGTTGCGAAGGACCAAAATCGCGATGTCGTCGCGGGGCGGTTCGGCGGAGAATCCGAGGGCGGCCGCGCGCAACTGCGCCGCGACCACGTCCGCCGGGTAGCCGACCAGGGGCGCCGCGGCCGAAAGCAACCGGTCGACGCCGAAGAACTCGCCGCGCCGCCGCCGCTCGGTCACCCCGTCGGTGTAGAACACCAGCGTGTCGCCGGGGCCGAGGCTGACCGAGCACACCGGCGTGGCCACCGAGTCCAGCAGGCCCAGGGCGGTGCCGTGCGCGCCCACGAAGGACGGCTGTCCGTGCGCGGGCAGGAGCACCGGCGGGTCGTGCCCGGCCAAATGCAGCGACACGTCGAGATCGCCGTCGGGCAACCGTTGCACGGCGGCCAGGACCAGAGTGCAGTACCGTCCGCCGCCGCGTTCGGCGAGCGTCGCGTTCAGCGTGGTGAGCACCGAGGGCAGCGGGCGGCCGTCGGCCACGAGCACGCGGATCACGTCCCGCACGTGCCCGGTCACCGACGCCGCCTGCACGCCCTTGCCGGACACGTCGCCGATGACGAACAGCCAGCGCCCGTCCGGCATCGGCACGATGTCGTAGAAGTCGCCGCCGACCTCGATCTCGTCTCCGGTCGGCACGTACTCTGCCCCGAGCCCGACTCCGGCGATGTGCGGTAGTTCCGGCGGCAGCAGCGACTGCTGCAAGGTGTGGGCGATGCGGCGCCGGTCGGCGTGGATCCGGGCGTTGTCCAGCGCCAGCGCGGCCCGGCGGGCCACGTCCTCCAGCACCGCGATCTCGTCTGGATCCTGCCGGTATTCATGGTGGCGTCCGACCGCGAGCGCGCCGAGCCGTTGCCCGCGCGCGAGCAGCGGTACGGCGAACCCCTCGACGGGCGGCCCGAGCGGCATCGCGCCGGACCCGCGTACCGCCTCACGCAGCCGGTCGCGCAGGCCGTCGGGCGCGTCGGCGCCGAGCAGGTCCACCAACGCGGGCAGTGCGGGTTCGTCGGCGTGGGCGGCCGCGGCCAGGGACAGCCGGTTCCCGTCGTCGATCACGTACACCGCGCACCACTGCCCGAGCCGGGGCACGACGAGCCGCGGAATCAACGCCAGCGTGAGGTCGACGTCGAGGGACTGGGCCAGCAGGTCGCTGGCCTGGGCGAGGAACGTCAGCCACGCCTGCCGGTGCAGGTCGGCCTGGCGCAGCCGCTCCCGCTCGATGGCCAACCCGATGCGCTCGGCGACCAGCGCGGCGAGCGGCCGGGCCAGCGGTGTCGGCGGTGTGGTGATCTCCAGTTCGCCGGACCAGAGCCGGTCCACCGGCAGCGGGATCCGCACCGTGGAGTGGCGGTGCGCGAGCGGCGTGCCGACGTCCGGTCCGAACGCGGCGATCGTGCGCGGCCCCGCGCCGTCCGCGCGGTCCAGCCGCACCGCGGCGCTGGTCGCGGCCAGCCGCCCGGCCAGGCACTCCAGCAGTTCCCCGACGAAGCGGGTGGTCGGGTCGTCGGCCAGCGGGTCCGGTTCGATCTCCAGCAGGGCGGCGAGAATCGCGGCGTCGAATGTCTCGCCGGGGCCGCCGCCCGGCTCCGGCTCGGCGGCCGTGGTCTGGGGCAGGTCGGCCCCGGGCAGGTCCAGGCGGAACCACACGCCCTTGCCGTCGGCGTGTTGGGTGGTACCCCAGCGCGTCGCGAACCGGTCCACGAGCAGCAGTCCCCGGCCGCCCTCCTCGGCGTTCGCGTCCTCGCCCTCGGCGGGCGTCCGCATCTGCACCGTGCCGAGGGCATGGTCGCGCACGACGACCGTGACGCCGCCCGGATCGGTGGCGATCTCGAGTTCGAGGTCGGTGCCGGCGTGCAGCACGCTGTTGGTGGACAACTCGGTGGTGAGCAGCAGCGTCTCGTCGAGCAGGTCGGTCAGCCTGGCCTCGGTGAGCACGGAACGGACGATCGCCCGGGCGGCCGCCGGGGTGCGGCGATCGGCGGGCAGCCGTACGCGGCGTATCAACTCGGAGGGCACCCTCGCAGTCTCCACCGATCGGGCCATGGGATCCAGCCGGTGGGCTATCACTTATCGGCCGATCGGAGAATGATGGGTGGTACGTGCCCGCGATGTTCTACGGAGGAACGTATGACCACCGTGGCGGAACGTACCGACGACGCCGCCTTCCTCGTCGAACTCGCCGAGGCGCTCGGGCAGGTGAAACGCGGCGAATTCGGGGTCCGGTTGCCGCGCCGTGGCGGTGAGGCCGGCCAGGTGGTGGACGCCTTCAACTCGGTGGTGGCGCTGCTCGAGCGGCGCAACCGGCAGTTGCTGCGCATCGGCCGGGTGATCCGGCGGGACGGCCGGATGGACGAGCGGATGAACTCCGGCGAGTACGAGGGCGCGTGGGCGGAGGGCATCCGCGCGGTCAACGGGCTCATCGAAGACCTCGCCCGGCCGGCCCAGGAGATCGCGCGCCTGATCGCGGCGGTCGCCGAAGGCGACCTGTCCCAGCACATGGCGCTCGAGATCGACGGCCGGCCGTTGCGCGGCGAGTTCCTGACGATCGGCCGCACGGTCAACACGATGGTGGACCAGCTCTCGTCGTTCGCCGACGAGGTCACCCGGGTGGCCCGCGAGGTGGGCACCGAGGGGAAGCTGGGCGGCCAGGCCGAGGTGCGGGGCGTGGCCGGCACGTGGCGGCAGCTCACCGAGAACGTCAACCAGTTGGCGTCCACACTCACCACCCAGCTGCGCGCGATCGCGCAGGTCTCCACCGCGGTCACCCGCGGGGACCTGACGCAGCAGATCACCGTGGCGGCACAGGGCGAGGTCGCCGAGCTCAAGGACAACATCAACCAGATGATCGTCACGCTGCGCGAGACGACCCGGGAGAACGCCGAGCAGAGCTGGCTGGACTCCAACATCGCCCGGATCGGCGGCCTGCTGCAGGGCCAGCGGGACCTCGACGAGGTCTACGCCATGATCATGAACGAGGTCACCCCGCTGGTCGGCGCGCAGGTCGGCGCGTTCTTCGCCGCCGACGCCAGCCATCGGCCGCTGCGGTTGCGGCTGGCCGCCTCGTACGGCTTCGTCGCGCCCGACCACGAGCTCTGCTTCCAGGCGGGCGAGGGGACCGTCGGGCAGGTGGCGGTGTCCCGGCGGGCGATCCGGGTCCCCGCCGAGCGCCACGGCCCGGACTCGCCGCGGATCCGCTCCGGACTGGTCGACATGGCGCCGACCGACATCGTCGTGCTGCCCGTGCTCTTCGAGGGCGAGCTGCTCGGGGTCATCGAGTTCGCCTCGGTGTCGGTCTTCTCCGAGCTGCACCTGGCGTTCCTGGACCGGCTGGTGGCCACCATCGGCGTGGCGCTCAACACGATCCTCGCCAACCGCCGTACCGAGGAGCTGCTGGCGCAGTCTCAGCGGTTGACCGCCGAACTGCGGGAGCGGTCCCGGGAGCTGGAGCGCACCAACGCCGAGCTGGAGCAGCAGGCCGCTCTGCTGTCGGAGCAGAATCGCAAGATCGAGATCAAGAACCACGAGATCGAGATGGCCCGCACGGGCCTGGAGGAGAAGGCCCAGCAGCTCGCCCGCGCCTCCCAGTACAAGTCGGAGTTCCTCGCCAACATCAGCCACGAGCTGCGCACGCCGCTGAACTCCCTGCTGCTGCTCGCCCGGCTGCTCGCCGAGAACCAGGAGCGCAACCTGACCAACCGCCAGATCGAGTTCGCCCGCACCATCTACGGCGCGGGCTCGGACCTGCTGTCGCTCATCGACGACATTCTCGACCTGTCGAAGATCGAGGCGGGCCGGATGGACGTGGAGCCGGCCGAGGTGCCGCTGGCCGACATCCGCGAGTACGTCGAGCAGGCGTTCGCGCCGCAGGCTGAGGAGAAGGGGCTGGACTTCCGGGTCGAGCTCGCGCCCGACCTGCCGGACCGCATCGTCACCGACGAGCAGCGCCTGCAGCAGATCTTGCGGAATCTGCTGTCCAACGCGGTGAAGTTCACCGACCGCGGCGGCGTGCGCCTGCGCATCGCGCGGGCCGTGGACCTGCCCTACGGGGAGCCGGGGCTCGCCTCGGCGCGGCAGGTGATCGCGTTCACGGTCGCCGACACCGGCATCGGCATCCCCGAGGAGAAGGTGGAGCTGATCTTCGAGCAGTTCCACCAGGCGGACGGCACGACCAGCCGCAAGTACGGCGGCACCGGGCTCGGCCTGTCGATCAGCCGCAAGCTGTCCCGGCTGCTCGGCGGAGCGATCGGCGTGACCTCCACCGTCGGCGTCGGCTCCGAGTTCACGCTGTATCTGCCCGACCCGCTTCCGGTGGACCCGGTGGCGACGCCGCTCGGGCCCGCGATGCTCGCCCCCGCCCGGCCGCGAGCCAACGGTTGGACCGAGTCGACACAACCGGCGCCACCGCCACCAGGGATGGTGGACGCCGCCCGCGCCGAGCGTCGGCAGACGCACGCCGCGCAGCAGCTCGAGGGCGCGCACGTGCTGATCGTCGACGACGACGTGCGCAACGTCTTCGCGCTCGCCAGCGCGCTGGAACTGCACGGCATGCGGGTGCTCTACGCCGACAACGGCGCCGACGGGGTGCGTCTGCTCGCCGAGCATCCGGAGGTCGACATCGTGCTGATGGACGCGATGATGCCGGAGATGGACGGGCACGAGACGACCCGGGCGATCCGCCGCAGCGAGCGGTTCGCGAAGCTACCCGTCGTCTTCCTCACGGCCAAGGCGATGCCGGGCGACCGCGAGTCGGCGCTGGCGGCGGGCGCCAGCGACTACATCGCCAAGCCCGTGGACCTCGACGACCTGCTGGAGTTGATGGCGGCGTGGGTGTCGGGCAGCCGGCGGGAGGTGGCGTCCTGATGTCGCCGGCCAAGGCGCTGCTCGTCGACGACCGGCGGGACAACCTGATCGCGCTGGAGGCGATGCTGCAGGGCCTGCCCGTGCGGCCGGTGGCGGTGTCCAGCGGGGAGGCCGCGCTCAAGCAGCTGCTGATCGAGGATTTTGCGGTCATTCTGCTCGATGTCCAGATGCCCGGTATGGACGGGTTCGAGACCGCGAACCACATCAAGCGGCGGGAACGGACCCGGCATGTTCCGATCATCTTCCTGACCGCCGCGGACCGGGACGCGCAACTGGCGCTGCGGGGGTACGCGGTGGGCGCGGTCGACTACCTCACCAAACCGTTCGACCCCTGGGTGCTGCGCGCCAAGGTCTCCGTGTTCGTGGATCTGTGGATGAAGAACCGTCAGCTGGCCGCCCAGGCGGAGCAGGCGCGCCGGCGCGAGGCGCGCTGGCGGCGGGTGAGCGGCGCGGTGGCCGAGGCGGCCGCGCTGCTGCAGGAGGTCGGTCCGCAGGCACCCGAGCCGGTACGGCGGGCCCGCGCGCAGCTCGACCGGGCCCTGGCCGAGGACGCCCACCCGACCGCGGACCCGTCGGCGGTGCCGGCCGCGGACGCGCCCGCGCCCGTGGTCCCGGCCACGGACCGTTGACCGAGAGCCGGCGATCTGCGGATCAGCTGCGCGGCCGCCGGTCACGGGGCGGTGGACGTCACCATCAGGGCGGAGCGCAGCCCAGTGATGTCGAGCACGCGCAGCAGGAAGTCGGCGACGTTGGCCAGCACGAGCACGCTGCGTGCGGTGGTCGCCTTGCGGCTCAGCACGACGAGGGTGCCCAGGCCCTGGGAGTCGCAGAAGGTCACGTTCGCCATGTCCAGCACCACCCGTGCCGGCGGCTCGACGAGTATCTCGTTCACCGTGGCGGCCAGGCGCGGGGCGGTGAGCATGTCGATCTCCCCGGCGAGCGAGACCACCGCTTCGGCCGGCGTCCGGTCCACCGCGATCGCTAGCTCCGGACGGTCCACGCTGCTCACCCTACCCGCCGGCCAGCCGGTGCGCCTGCGCTGGAACAATGGCGTACACGGGTGTCCGTGGCGGTTGCCGGAACGGAAGGAGGCGGGGTCATCAGCCCATATCCGATGGATGCACCGGCCTCGCAGGCCCTGTTCGACCGGGCCCAGGCGGTGGCGCCCGGCGGGGTGAACTCGCCGGTGCGGGCGTTCCGGGCGGTCGGGGGCACGCCCCGCTTCATGGTCCGCGGCGAAGGGCCGTGGCTGGTCGACGCCGACGGCCGCCGGTACGTGGACCTGGTCTGCTCGTGGGGCCCGCTGCTGCTCGGTCACGCACACCCCGAGGTGGTCCGGGCGGTCACCGCCGCGGCGGCGTCGGGCACCAGCTTCGGTACGCCGACTCCGGGCGAGGTGGACCTCGCCGAGGAGATCGTGGCGCGTACCCCGGTGGAGCGGGTGCGCCTGGTCAACTCGGGCACCGAGGCGACGATGTCCGCCATCCGGCTGGCCCGGGCCGCTACCGGCCGGGCGAAGATCGTCAAGTTCGCCGGGTGCTACCACGGGCACGTCGACGCCCTGCTCGCCTCCGCCGGCTCCGGAGTGGCGACCTTCGCGCTGCCGGAGTCTCCGGGGGTCACCGGGGCCGCGACCGGCGAGACGATCGTGCTGCCCTACAACGACCCGGCCGCGGTCGAGGCGGCGTTCGCGCAGGCCGGCGACCAGATCGCGGCAGTGATCACCGAGGCCGCCCCCGGCAACATGGGCGTCGTCGCGCCCCGCGAAGGGTTCAACCGCCGGCTCGCGGAGATCGCCCACGCGCACGGCGCGCTACTGATCATCGACGAGGTGATGACCGGGTTCCGGGTTTCCCGCAGCGGCTGGCACGGCCTGGACCCCGTCGACGCCGACCTGTGGACGTTCGGCAAGGTGATGGGCGGCGGGCTGCCGGCCGCCGCGTTCGGCGGGCGGGCCGACCTGATGGCGCTGCTCGCCCCGGCCGGGCCGGTCTACCAGGCCGGCACGCTGTCCGGCAATCCGCTCGCCTGCGCCGCCGGGCTGACCACGCTGCGGCTCGCCACGCCCGAGGTGTACGCGAAGCTGGACCGCACGGCGCAGACCGTGGGCAAGCTCGCCACCGAGGCGCTCACGGCAGCGGGTGTGCCGCACCGGCTCTCGTCCGCCGGGAACATGTTCTCGATCTTCTTCACCGACGCCGACGTCGTGGACTTCGCCACCGCCAAGACCCAGGACACCGAGGCGTTCAAGGCGTTCTTCCACGCGATGCTGGCACGCGGCGTCTACCTGCCGCCGAGCGCGTTCGAGGCGTGGTTCGTCTCGGCCGCGATCGACGACGACGCGCTCGAGACGATCGCCGCCGCGCTGCCCGCCGCGGCGCGGGCAGCCGCCGAGGCGGGCGGTACCGCCGCGCAGGCGGGGAGCGGAGCGACATGAGCCGGACGGTCGTGCACCTGCTCCGTCACGGCGAGGTGCACAACCCGGACAAGATCCTGTACGGGCGGCTGCCTGGCTTCCGCCTGTCGGCGCTCGGCACCCAGATGGCGAAGGCGGCCGCCGCGGCCCTCGCTGACCGGGACGTCACCTACATCGTGTCGAGCCCGCTGGAGCGTGCCCAGCAGACCGCCGAGCCGATCGCGGCGCAGTTCGGCCTGCCGGTGGCCGTGGACGAGCGGCTGATCGAGAGCGCGAACTGGTTCGAGGGCAAGCGGATGTCGGTCGGCGACGGCGCGCTGCGCGACCCGCGCAACTGGTGGGTGCTGCGCGACCCGATCACCCCGTCGTGGGGTGAGCCGTACACGGCCATCGCCGAGCGGATGTTCGCCGCGCTGCAGGCCGCCCGGGTCGCCGCCGAGGGGCACGAGGCGGTGGCCGTCTCCCACCAGCTGCCGATCTGGACGCTGCGCCGCTACGTGGAGCGCAAGCGGCTCTGGCACGATCCGCGCAAGCGGCAGTGCGGGCTGGCCAGCCTGACCTCGTTCCACTTCGACGGCGCCCGGCTGGTCGGCATCTCGTACCGGGAACCGGCCGCGCACCTGGGCCCCGGCACGGGGGTGGGGGCGTGACGGCGCGGCGTCGCGCCGCGGCGGCGGCCCGGCGGCGCACGGCGGGAACGGCCCGGCGCTGGCTGTGGCTGCTGTCGGTCGTGGTGCTCGCCGCCGTGGCCGGCTGCTCGGGCGGCGAGGCCGGGGACACCGAGCGCCGCCCCGCGCCCCCGGTCACCGGGGAGCTGCTCGACGGCGGCGCGTACGACCTGGCCGACCACCGGGGCGAGGTGGTCGTGGTGAACTTCTGGGCCTCCTGGTGCGCGCCGTGCCGCGCCGAGATCGGCGACCTGGAGGAGACCTACCAGGCCACCAGGGCGCAGGGCGTGACCTTCCTCGGCATCAACATCCGTGACGAGCGGGACAAGGCGGTCGCCTTCGTGGCGGGGCGCGCGAGCTACCCGAGCGTGTTCGATCCGGCCGGCCGGCTGTCGGTCGCGTTCAGCGAGTTCGGCGCGACCGCGATCCCGTCGACCGTGCTCATCGACCGGCAGGGCCGGGTGGCGCACGTCCGCAACGGTGAGGTGCGCCGGGAGAACCTGGAGCCGCTGATCGCCGAACTGGCCGCGGAGCCGGGGCACTGACGTGGGAGAACCGAGGCCCTGAGATGGGAGAGCAGTTCGCGCAGATCGCTGAGCAAGGCCCGCTGCTGCTGGCGATCGGCGTCGCCGCGGTCGCCGGGCTGGTCAGCTTCCTGTCCCCGTGCGTGCTGCCGCTGGTGCCCGGCTACCTGTCCTACGTGACCGGCCTGGCCGGCGCCGACCTGGAGGACGCCCGCGGGCGGCGCGGCCGCATCGTGGCGGGCGTGCTGCTGTTCATCGCCGGCTTCACCGCGGTGTTCACGGTGACCGGGGTGCTCGCGGCCGGCGTCGGCCGGGTGCTGCTCACCCACTCCCGCGTGGTCGAGGTGGTCGTCGGTGCGGTGGTCATCGTGCTCGGCGCGGCGTTCCTCGGCCTGGTGCCCGGACTGCAACGCGAGTGGCGGCTGCGCAAGCTGCCCGACGCGGGCCTGCTCGGTGCGCCGGTGTTCGGGGCCGTTTTCGCGCTCGGTTGGGTGCCGTGCGTGGGCCCGACGCTCGCCGCGGTGCTCGGGCTCGCGGCGGTCGGCGGTGAGACCACCCGGGCGGTCACCCTCACCGTCGCCTACTGCCTGGGGCTCGGCCTGCCGTTCCTCGCCTTCGGGCTGGGCTTTCGCCGGCTGATCGGCGTGCTGCGGGCGGTGCGCCGCAACAGCCGCTGGGTCACCCGGCTGGGCGGCGCGCTGCTGATCGCGGTGGGGATCGCGCTGGTCACCGGCGGCTGGACCGAGTTCGTCAACTGGCTTCGGGCCACCGTCGGCCCGGGATCGGTGATCGTGTGATGCGCCGCCCACCGAACCGTGGCATCGCGCTGCTGCGCAACTCGTGGCGCCAGCTCACCAGCATGCGTACCGCGCTGGTGCTGCTGTTCCTGCTCGCCCTCGCCGCGATCCCGGGCTCGGTGCTGCCGCAGCGCAGCGTGAACATCGAGGACGTCAACGGCTACTTCGCCGAGCACCCCGACCTCGCCCCGGTGCTCGACCGGCTGTGGGCGTTCGACGTGTTCGCCTCGCCGTGGTTCTCCGCGATCTACCTGCTGCTGTTCACCTCGCTCGTCGGGTGCGTCGTGCCCCGGTTGGCCGACCACGTCCGCGCCCTGCGCTCCGTACCGCCGCCCGCGCCCAGGCGGTTGAACCGCCTGCCGCAGCATGCCGACGGCCTGGTGGTCGACGGCGGTCCGCAGGCGCTGGCGGCGGCGCTGCGCCGGCGGCGGTGGCGGGTCGCGGTGCGCGGTGACACGGTGTCCGCCGAGAAGGGGTACCTCAAGGAGACCGGCAACCTGCTGTTCCACTTCTCGTTGGTCGGCGTGCTGGTCGGCGTGGCCGTGGGCTCGTGGTACGGCTGGCACGGCAACCGGCTGCTGGTGGCCGGCCCGGAGCGCGCGTTCTGCACCAGCGTGCAGCAGTTCGACGAGCACGGGCTGGGCCCGCGGGTCTCGCCGGGCGACCTGGCCCCGTTCTGTCTGGAGCTGACCGACTTCGAAGCATCCTTTCTGGACAACGGGCAGCCGGTGTCGTTCGCCGCGCACGGGGTGGTGAGCGGACCGGCGGCGCCCCGGCCGGGCCCGGTGGAGTTCTCGGTGAACTCCCCGTTGCGCCTGGACGGGGCCAACGTCTACCTGCTCGGCCACGGGTACGCGCCGGTCCTGCGCTACACCGACCGGGAGGGCAAGGCGCAGACCACGGTGGCGCCGTTCCTGCCGTCCGACAACCTGCTGACCAGTGAGGGCGTGGCCGCGTTCCCGGACGTCAACGGGCTGGACCGCACGCTGCAGGTGGCGTTCGACGGGCTCTACCTGCCGACCGCGCCCGAGGACCCGCCGTTCGTGCGGTCCCAGCACCCCGAGGAGCGGTCCCCGGCGCTCGTCCTGGTCGCCTACCGCGGCAACCTGGGCCTGGACGCGGGCATCCCGCAGTCGGTGTACGAGCTGAACCGGCGTCAGATCGAGAACGGGCACCTGGCGCAGGTGGGCGACGCGAAGCTGCTGCGGGTCGGTGAGGTGTGGACCCTCGACGACGGCACCACGCTGGAGTTCCTCGGCACCGAGCGGTGGGTGGCGCTTTCCGTGCGGTACGACCCCGGCGAGCCGATCGTCCTGGTTAGTGTGGTGCTGCTGCTGGTGGGCCTGGTGCTGACCCTGACCGGCCGTCGGCGGCGGGTGTGGTTCCGCCCCGTCGGCGCGGGCGACGCCGGGGGAGCCGACGGCGAGGTGTACGAGGCCGGTGGGTTGCCGCGCGGCGACTACCCCGGCTTCGCCGAGGAGTTCGCCGCGCTGGTGCGTGACGTCACCGACGCGCGCGATGCGCGCGACGCGCAGGAGGTAGGGAGGGCCGGATAGTGGCCGCGTTGTCCGATCAGCTTCTCGTCGTGGCGATCATGGGCTACCTGGCGGCGATGCTGCTGTCCGCCGCGGCGTACGCCTTCGGTGCGCGCGGGGCGGTCGCCCGGGCGGCGGCGCGGCCCGCCCGCGAGCGTCAACTCGTGGGCGCCGCGGTCGGCGGTGGCGAGGGCACGGTCCGCGCCCCGGATAGCCCGGAGGCGGAGCCTGGGCGCGGGACGGCCCAGCGGCCGGGCGCGGCGTGGCTCGGCCGGTCGACCGTGGGGGTGTTCGCGCTCGCCGCGCTGGCGCACCTCGCCGCCGCCGTCGCCCGTGGCCTGGCTGCCGGGCGGATGCCGTGGGGCAACATGTACGAGTACGTGCTGTCGGTGACTCTGATCGGCGCGCTGGCCTGGCTCGGCGTGGCGGTGCGGCGCCCGGCCCTGCGGCACCTCGGGCTCTACGTCGCCCTCGCTCTCGCGCTGCTGCTCGGCCTCACCGGGATGGTGCTCTACGTCGAGGTCAGCCCGCTCGTGCCGGCGCTGAACTCGTACTGGTTCGTCATCCACGTCTCGGCCGCCGTGCTCGCATCCGGCACCCTGCTCGTGGGTTTCGTGCCGGCCGCCCTGTTTTTGATGCGGGCCGGGTACGAGAAGGGCAGGCGGAGGTTCCCGTACTCGCTGGCCCGTCGGCTGCCGGCGGCGGACACGCTGGAGGCGCTGGCCTTCCGGCTGCACGCCTTCGCGTTCCCGATCTGGACCTTCGCGATCGCGGCCGGGGCGATCTGGGCCGAGGCGGCGTGGGGTCGGTACTGGGGCTGGGATCCGAAGGAGACGTGGTCGTTCATCTCCTGGGTGATCTACGCCGGGTACCTGCACGCCCGCCTGACACCGAGCGTGAAGCGCAACGTCGCCGCGTGGATCGCGGTCATCGGCTGGCTGACGATGATGATGAACCTGTTCGGGGTCAACATCTTCTTCGAGGGCCTGCACTCCTACGCCGGTGTCTGACCCTGACCCACCTGCCCGATACCCGCCCGATGCCGGGCCGAGCCCACGCCGGAGCCGAGCCACCCCCACCCGTGGCCGGCCGACCCGACAACACCGCCGACCCGGCTAATCGACCCGCCCCCGGGCCCGGTTATCCACAGCCACACACCTTGATCAACACTAGATACCGGCGAACCGGGGTGTCCGCGGGCCACGACATGCAGGAAATCGCGCTGACCCGGCACGTTTCGCCCGCGACATCCTGCAAGTCGCGCCGTCAACCGGCGTCGGACACCCCGACATCCCGGTAAACGGAGTCGATCAACACCCCCGGACACCCCGACATCGCGAAAACCGCGGCCCCGTACCGGACCCGGACACCGCGAGATTCTGGATGTCGCGACGATCATGAGCGCGTCGTCGCTCGCGGCCTCGCCAGCCGCCCGGATCCTGCCTGCCGCCGCCTCACCCGGGTGCGCCAGACTGGGTGGTATGGCGGCACCCCGGTTCCCGTACTCGGATCTGAAGGACTTCCTCACCGCGCTGGAGCGGGCCGGCGAGCTGCGCCGGGTGCGCGTGCCGGTCGACCCGACGCTGGAGATGGCCGAGGTCACCATGCGCACGGTGCGGGCGGGCGGCCCCGCGCTGCTGTTCGAGCGCCCCACCCGTGGCGAGATGCCGGTGGCGATCAACCTCTTCGGCACCGAGCGGCGGATGGCGCTGGCGCTGGGCGTCGAGCAGGTCGACGACATCGGCAAGCGGATCGGCGAGCTGGTCAAGCCCGAGCTGCCCGTCGGGTTCTCCGGCATCGTCGACGGGCTGGGCAAACTGATGCAGCTCAAGTCCGTACCGCCCAAGCGGGTCAAGAGCGCGCCGTGCCAGGAGGTGGTCTACCGGGGCGCGGAGGTGGACCTGAACCGCCTGCCCGGCCTGCAGGTCTGGCCCGGCGACGGCGGGATCTTCCACAACTTCGGGCTGACGCACACGAAGCATCCGGAGACCGGCAAGCGCAACCTGGGCCTGTACCGGCTGCAGCAGCACTCGCACAACACGCTCGGCATGCACTGGCAGATCCACAAGGACTCCACCGCCCACCACGCGGTCGCCGAGCGGCGTGGGGAGCGGCTGCCGGTGGCGATCGCGATCGGCTGCGACCCGGTGATCTCCTACGTCGCGAGCGCCCCGCTGCCCGGCGACATCGACGAGTACCTGTTCGCGGGGTTCCTGCGCGGCGAGCGGGTGGAGATGGTGGACTGCCTGACCGTGCCGCTGCAGGTGCCGGCGCACGCCCAGATCGTGCTGGAGGGGTACGTCGAGCCGGGCGAGCGGCTGCCGGAGGGGCCGTTCGGCGACCACACCGGCTTCTACACACCGGTCGAGCCGTTCCCGGTGCTGCACGTCGAGTGCATGACCATGCAGCGCGACCCGGTCTACCACTCCATCGTCACGTCCAAGCCGCCCCAGGAGGACTACGGGCTGGGCAAGGCGACCGAGCGCATCTTCCTGCCGCTGATCAAACTGCTTATCCCGGACATCGTCGACTACGACCTGCCGGCCACCGGCGGCTTCCACAACTGTCTGATCGTGTCGATCCGCAAGCGGTACCCCAAGCACGCGCAGAAGGTGATGAACGCCATCTGGGGCGCGCACCTGCTGTCGCTGACCAAGCTGATCGTGGTGGTCGACGAGGACTGCGACGTGCACGACTACCGGGAGGTGGCCTGGCGGGCCTTCGGCAACGTCGACTACAGCCACGACATCCTGCTCACCTCCGGCCCGGTGGACCACCTGGACCACGCCTCGTACCAGCAGTTCTGGGGTGGCAAGCTGGGCGTCGACGCCACCCGCAAGCTGCCCACCGAGGGGTACACCCGCGGCTGGCCGGACGAGGCGGTGATGTCGCCGGAGGTGGTCGCCCTGGTGGACAAGCGCTGGTCGGAGTACGGCCTATGACCCGCACTTTCCCCGAGAGCGCCGCCCCGCTGGCCCCCCGGGCCGGCACGTTCCCGGAGCATGTCAGGCGGTTCCTGCGGCTGGTCACGATCGAGCACTCGGTCTTCGCGCTGCCCTTCGCGTACCTCGCGGCGCTCGCGGCGGGCGCCGACTGGGGCGACGTCGCGCTGATCACGGTGGCGATGGTGGGCGCCCGGACGTTCGCGATGGCGGCGAACCGGATCATCGACCGGCACATCGACGCCCGCAACCCGCGCACCGCCGGGCGGGAACTGGTGACCGGCGCGGTGAGCGTGCGCACGGCCTGGACCGGTGCGGCGCTCGCGCTGGCCGTCTTCCTCGCGGCGGCCGCCGCGCTCAACCCGCTGTGCCTGATGCTGGCACCGCTCGCCGTGGTGCCGCTGGTCGTGTACCCGTACGGCAAGCGGTTCACCGACTGGCCGCACGCGATCCTCGGGCTCGCCCAGGTCGCCGGGCCGGTCGGGGCCTGGCTCGGGGTCACCGGCACGCTCGCCGGCTCCGGCCCGGCCTGGCTGCTCGGCGTCGCCGTCGGGCTGTGGATCGGCGGGTTCGACCTGATCTACGCGTGCCAGGACGCGGAGATCGACCGCCAGATCGGCGTACGGTCGGTGCCGGCCCGGTTCGGGGTGGCGTTCGCGCTGCGCCTGTCGACCGCCACGCACGTGGTGACGTTCGCGCTGTTCGTGTGGTTCGGCGCGCTGGTCGGGCTCGGCTGGCTGTGGTGGATCGGGCTGGCGCTGGCCGCCGGGGCGTTCGTCTACCAGCACGCGATCGTCTCACCCGACGACCTGTCCCGGGTGAACCGGGCGTTCTTCACCGCCAACGGCTTCGTCGGCATCGCCCTGTTCGTCTTCGCCCTGCTCGACGTCGCGCTGCTCGACGCGGTGTGGGCGCGGTGAACGCGCCGCGCCGGCCGTGGGTGGTCGGGGTCTCCGGAGCCTCCGGTACGCCGTACGCCGCGGCTGTGCTGCGTGCGCTGCTCGACGCCGGGCAACCGGTCGACCTGGTCGTTTCCCGCGCGGCGCGGCTGACGATCCTGGACGAGACCGGGCACCCGTTCCGCGACGGGCACTGGCGTGTGGACCTGGCCGCCTGGCTGGGCCGGCCGCTTGGCGCGGGCGACGACGTCCTGCACTGGCCGGCCGGAGACCTGGCGGCGGGCCCGAGCAGCGGTTCGTACCCGGCGCGCGGCATGGTGGTCGTGCCGGCGAGCACGGCCGCGTGTGCGGGCATCGCGATCGGGCTGTCCAAGGACCTGTTGCAGCGGGCCGCGGAGGTGAACCTCAAGGAGCGCCGCCGGGTCGTGGTGGTGCCGCGCGAGACCCCGGTCACCCGCAGCCACCTGGAGCACCTGATCGCGCTGCACGACGCCGGCGCGGTGGTGCTGCCGGCCAGCCCGGGTTTCTACGGCGCGGGCGCCCGGGCCACCGCCGCCCAGTTGGTCGACTTCGTGGCGGGCAAGGTGCTCGACGCGCTCGGCGTACCCCATGATTTGTTCCGGCGCTGGGCCGGCGAGTTGGGCGCGGCGCGCGCGGCGGCCGAGCCGGGTAGCCGGGGCGGCCAACCCGGGTAGTGCAGGGTCAGTGGGCCGTTCCGGGCGGGCGTGGTCCGGGCTGGCCGGGTCCGGGCGGGGCCTGCCGCTCCTCGGTCTCCTCCAGTTCGCCCGCGCGCTCGCCCTCCAGCAGCGCCCGCACCTCCGATTCCCGGAAGCGCCGGTGTCCGCCCGGGGTGCGGATGCTGCCGATCCGGCCGGCCGCCGCCCAGCGGGTCACGGTCTTGGGGTCGACGCGAAACAGCGCAGCCACCTCGCCGGGGGTCAGGAGACGATCTCCAGTATCCACGGCACCCTCCTCGCGTCGACCCAAGGCGCTAGGTCTAGTACGTCCAATTACAGCACCCTGCATGTGACGTGTCCGAGTAACACGGAAATATCTCCTCTTGCGAGGTTACGCGCTACGATTCCGCCAGCCCGCCGCGTCGCGGGCACGAAGTAGGGTCTACAAACCGTGGACCCAATCGACCGTCGCCTGGTCGAGCTGTTGCGCGTCAACGCCCGACTGTCCTATGCGGAGCTCGCCCGGCAGGTCGGCCTGTCCCCGCCCGCCGTGCACGAAAGGGTCGGCAAGCTCGAGGCGAGCGGCGTGATCCGCGGGTACCGGGCCGAGGTCGACCCGGACGCGATCGGGCTCGGGGTGACCGCGCTCATCGGCATCGTCAACCAGCCCAACACGCGCGTCGAGGAGATCTTGGCGGCGCTGCGGGAGCTGCCGGAGATCGAGTCTTGCTATTTCCTGGCCGGCGAGGAATCGTTTCTGCTCAAGGTACGGGTGAGCACCATCGCCGAACTGGAGCACCTGGTGGTGCGGCTGCACCAGACGCCCGGCGTCGCGTCCACCCGGACCACGATCGCCCTCTCCACGAAATGGGAGGGTCGTCCCCAGCCACTGCGGGAGTAGTCGTGACGGTGCGAGGCAGCGCGGTAGTGACCGGGGCGGCGCGCGGGCTCGGCCTCGCCATCGCCACCGAATTGCACGCGGCCGGGTACGCCGTGCACCTGACCGATGTCGACGGCCCGGGCGTGCGCGCGGCGGCCGCGCGGATCGGCGCGCAGGTGGCCGAGCGGCTGGGCGCGCAAGCCGTCGAGCCGCAGGCCGCCGAACTGGACGTCACCGACGACGCGGCCTGCCGGGCGGTCGCGGCCAAGGCCGCCGAGGCGCCCGGCGGTCTGGCGGTGTGGGTGAACAACGCCGGCCTCCTCGCCACCGGCCCGTCCTGGACCCACGACGCGGCGCTGCGCCGGCGCATCCTCGAGGTCAACGCGCTCGGCGCGATGAACGGCACCCTCGCCGCGCTGGAGCACATGCGCGCCGCCGGCCGCGGACACGTCGTCAACGTCGTGTCGCTCGCCGGCCTGATCGCCGCGCCCGGGGAGACGGTGTACTCGGCGAGCAAGCACGCGTTGATCGCGTTCAGCCTCGGCACGCTCGGCGACCTGCGCGCTGCCGGCGTACGGGGTGTGCACATCTCGTGCGTGTGCCCGGACGGCATGTGGACGCCGATGCTGCACGACAAGCTGACCGACGACGGGGCGGCGGCCTCGTTCACCGGCACCCTGCTGCGACCCGAGCGGGTGGCCCGTCGCGTCGCCCGGATCGTCGAGCGGCCCCGGCCGGTGGTGTCCATCCCGCGCTGGCGGGGACTGCAGGTCCGCCTGCTCGACGCGTTGCCGGGCCTTGCGTTGCCGGCGGCCGGGTTGATCCTTGCGTATGGTCGTGCGCAGCAACGCCGCCTCGCGCGTCGTCTGCCTGGGTAAGGTCGGCCCATGGACCAGCTCGACCGCTGTTGCGACCGGACCCGGCAGTGGGTGAGCGAAGCGATCGCCAAGGTGGAGGCCGACGCCAACCGCTCGGCCGACACGCATCTGCTGCCGTTTCCGTTGCCACCGCAGTGGGGGATCGACCTCTATCTCAAGGACGAGTCGGTGCACCCCACCGGCTCGCTCAAGCACCGGCTGGCCAGGTCACTGTTCCTGTACGCGCTGTGCAACGGCTGGATCGGCGCGGACACGACGGTGGTCGAGGCGTCGTCGGGCTCCACGGCGGTCTCAGAGGCGTACTTCGCCCGGATGCTCGGGCTGCCGTTCATCGCGGTCATGCCCGCCTCCACGTCGCCGGAGAAGATCGCGCTGATCGAACTGCACGGCGGCAAGTGCCACCTGGTCGCCGACCCGACCACGGTGGTCGCCGAGGCGCGGCGGCTCGCCGCCGACTGCGGCGGGCACTTCATGGACCAGTTCACGTACGCCGAGCGGGCGGTGGACTGGCGGGGCAACAACAACATCGCCGAATCGATCTTCACCCAACTGGCGTTGGAGC
Source organism: Micromonosporaceae bacterium (assembly GCA_047459115.1). Lineage (GTDB taxonomy): Bacteria > Actinomycetota > Actinomycetes > Mycobacteriales > Micromonosporaceae > VSCG01. The sequence goes on along the minus strand of VSCG01000050.1, from coordinate 1,519 downwards.
GGCACCCCGTCCCGGACTGGATCGTGGTCGGCGCGGGCACCGGCGGCACGTCCGCCACCATCGGCCGGTACCTGCGCTACCGGCGCCATCACACCAAGCTGGCCGTGGTCGACCCCGAGGGCTCGGCGTTCTACGTCGCGTGGCAGTCCGGCGACTGGTCGGCGTGCACCGGGCGGGGCTCGCTGATCGAGGGCATCGGCCGGCCCCGGGTGGAGCCCTCGTTCCAACCGTCCGTCGTCGACCGCATGATCCGCGTACCGGACGCCGGCTCGCTCGCCGCGATGCGGGTGGCCTCGGCGTTGCTCGGCCGGCGGGTCGGCGGCTCCACCGGGACGAACCTGTGGGGGGCGTTCGGGTTGATCGCCGAGATGCGCGCCGCCGGGCGGACCGGGTCGGTGGTCACCCTGGTGTGCGATTCGGGCGACCGGTACGCCGACACCTACTTCTCCGACGAATGGGTGGCCAGTCGCGGGCTGGATCTCGCGGCGTCGCTGGCCACCGTCGACCGTTTCCTGACGACGGGTGAGTGGTCGCCGTGACCCGTATCGCCGTGCTGGCCGACATCCACGGTGTGCTGCCGGCCCTGGAGGCCGTGCTCGCCGAGCCCGAGGTGCGGTCCGCCGACCGGATCGTCCTCGCTGGCGACCTCGCCGCCGGTCCGCAGCCGGTGGAGACGCTCGACCTGCTCGTGTCGCTCGGCGAACGCGCGGTGTGGCTGCGTGGTCACGGTGACCGGGAGCTGGTGGCGCTCGCCAACGGCGCAGAGCTGGAGAACCAGCGGCCGATCATGGCGTGGGCGGCGGCGCAGCTACGCCCCGAGCAGGTCGAGTTGCTCGACGGCCTGCCGTTGACCGTCACGCTGGACGTGCCCGGTCTCGGCACCACCGTCTTCTGCCACGCGACGCCGCGCAGCGACGAGGAGGTGCTGCTCGTCGACAGCCCGCTCGATCTGTGGCAGGACGTGCTGGCCGAGCTGGACCGAAATGTGTCCACAATGGTATGTGGGCACACGCACATGCCGTACACGCGGCTCGCGCACCGCCGGCTGGTGATCAACCCAGGCAGCGTCGGGATGCCGTACGGCGAGGCCGGGGCCTACTGGGCGCTGCTCGGCGATGGGGTCGGGGTCGCCTTGCGGCGCACGCCTTACGACCTGGCCGCGGCGAGCGCCCGGATCGGCGTCGAGTCCGGCTATCCCGGTGCCGGCGAGTGGGCGGACTACTTCCTGCGGGCGCGGGCCTCGGACGCCGATGCGCTGCGGATGTTCAGCCGGGGCAACGGCGCGGCTGCCGGCCTGAGCCGCGGGTAGGCGCGGGCAGTCTGCGGCCAGCGCCCCGGGGCGAGCCTGTGGGTGAGCGCGCGCCGGGGCGAGCCTGTGGGTCAGCGCGCCCGGGCCCTGGCCGCCGCCTCGGCGAGGCCCGGGTAGTCGGTGACGTAGCCGTCCGCGTCGACGGTGAGATCGGCGGTGAAGCTCGCGGAGGAGTAGCGGAGGCGCCCGTCGCCCAGCACGGTGTACGTC
>VSCG01000049.1:0-20448 GCA_047459115.1 Micromonosporaceae bacterium | reverse complement strand
CGCAAGCCGTACCTGCTCTACTGAGGAGGCCCCCGCCTTCGGCCACACGTAGCTAGCGGTTGGCCGCTGCGCGCTTACCGGCTACGTCGGATGCTTCCCGCCCGCCTCGAACTCCTCGTCACGTCCCCCCTACCCGCCGCAGTCGCGGGCACTCACGGCGCTGAGGGCGTCGAGCCGGTGGCAGGGCGTCGCGAGGTGCTCGGCGAGGCGGCGGCGCGGGCCTGGCGGTAGCGGCGCACCTTCGCGATCGTCCCGCAGGCGCGGCCGCCGGACCCGCCCGCGTTCATCAGACACCACCGCTTGCTGGCGTTGCGAGTGTGGTCGTAGAAGACCCAGCGGCAGTCCGGGCACGCCTTGAGCCGTGCCCACTGGCCGCTGGTGACCGCCCCGAGCACGATCACCAACAGTTCGCCGGCGGCGCCGCCGCGGTGATCGAAGACGAGGGCGCGTTGGCGTACGGCGGGCCGCACGTCTAGCCGGCGCAGCCACCGGGTGATCCGCTCGTCGGACGACGGATCGCCCTCCACGGCTGCCCGCAGGTCGTCGCGCAGTCGCCGCAGCCGGGCCTGATCCTCGGGGCGCAGGCGCCGGCGCTCGGCGTACGCCGCGAACCGGTCGGTCGGCCGACGGGTGTCGTTGGGGATCAGCCAGGTGTTCAGCAGTTCCCGCACCTGTTCGAGGGCGCCGGGCGCCACCTGCCGCTCAGCCGCCGGCCCGGGCGGCACAGCACCGTTGTTAACCATCTATTCAGTTTACCGGTTGCGCCGGGCGACATGGTGTCAGTAACCTACGTTTCGTTTAGCCGGTTACCCCAGACACGTGGGGACGTTTCGGACAGGAGCTTCGATGACGCCCGTCACCTCAACGCCCTCGTGCCCGCTCGCCGATCTGCCTGCCGACGGACCGCTCCCGGCGCTCGCCGAGGCGCTCATGCTGTTCGGTCAGTTCGTCGGCGCGTGGCACGTCGACATGGAGTTCTACGACGACTCGGGGCGGCGCGTGTCCCGGCGGGCGGGCACCTGGTCGTTCGGGTGGGTGCTCGACGGACGGGCCATCCAGGATGTGCTGATCTACCCGATGGCCAGCGCGCCCGACGCCGCCGCGCCAGGCGCCCGCGGTATCGGTACCAGCCTGCGCTACTTCGACCCGAACACCGACAAGTGGCACGTCATCTGGGTCGGTGCGGTCACGGGGGTGATCGTCACCCTCCACGCTGAACAGGTCGACGACGAGATTCACCTGCACAGCGAACCGGAGCCCGACGGCACGCTGAACCACTGGATGTTCACCGACATCACCACGGACAGCTTCCTGTGGAAGGGATACGAATCCGGCGACGGCGGGGAGACGTGGCGACTCCGGCAGATCATGCGAGCCAGCCGCCGGGGCTGACCACGCCCCGCGGCGCCGTGCCCGATGCGCGTGGGAACGAACGCATCGGGGTAACAGACCCCGGTGGTCGACTGGGAGAGCTTGTTCGTCCCGGCAACGCCGCTACTGGAGATCGTAATCCGCGGCACGGTGATGTACCTGGTGCTCTACACGCTGCTGCGGGTCGTGGTGAAACGGGAAACCGGCACCACCAGCGTGGCGGATCTGCTCGTCATCGTGCTGCTCGCCGACGCCGCGCAGAACGGCATGGCGGGCGATTACACGTCGATCACCGAAGGCGTCCTGCTCGTCGCCGTGATCATCGGCTGGTCCTTCGCGCTCGACGCGATCGCGTACCGGTGGCCGAAGGCCGCACGGCTGATCCGCCCACGGCCGCTGCTGCTGGTCCGCGACGGACAGATCCTGCACCGCAACATGCGCCGCGAGCTGATCAGCGAGGAGGAGCTGTACGGGCGACTGCGCCAGCACGGTATCGACGATCTCTCCAAGGTCCGCGAGGTCCGCATCGAGCCCGACGGCAAGCTCAGCGTCCTGAGCCGCGAATCCGACCCATCCTGAGACGCTCCCGGCCGCCGGGAGCGCGCTCCCGGCGGCCGGGGCATCCTGTCTCTACGAGAGCACCTCGGTGAGCACCGAACCGAGGCAGCAGAGAAGCGGAACACCGATGGCGACGCCGCTCAGTATCAGCATGGCGGCCATGCCGGGATGGCGCTGGGGCTCGGTGCCGATGGCCCCTCGCTGCAACGTCCAGACCGGCGCCGCATAGTAGACCAGCGGCGTCCCGGCGGTGTTGTCGACGGTAACCGTGGCGTGGCCGAACTTCCACAGGTACGGGACGTACACGGTGATCTGGTGCCGACCGGGCGGAGCGGGAATGAGGTTGTCGCCCCAGTTCAACGGCACCTCGTACCCGTTGATCGTCGCTATGGGACGGAAGGAGCGGAGCATGAAGCTCACCCAGTGGTGGCTCGTGTGGATACGCAACGCGTGTTGCTGAGGGATGAACACGGCCGCCGATGATAGCGGCGAACGGCGCCGTCGCGTCTCCGTCGCTTTCAACTGGTGGGCGCTGCCCGCTGCGCCGCGACCGGTCGCGCGGCCGGTGAAGACAGGGCAACCGACCGCCCGACGTAACCGGATTCCTCGACGGCGCGTACCAGAAACCGGCCGACGCAGGCACGGGGCACCTTCAGGCCGCGGATCTCGCCGCTGGTAGAGATGAAGGGCAGTCCCGGATGGGGGTGGTCGGTCAGGTTGACCGGCTGCACGAGCACCCAGTCCAGGCCGCTTTCGCGTACCTCCCGCTCCTGCCGTTCGGTGTCGGCGATTTGCGGCTGCAGCAGCAAGCGGAACACCAACCGCTGCCCCAACGGCAGCATCTCGCGGGTCTCCCCCACCCCGTACGAGGTCTGCACGACCAGCCTGCGTACGCCGTGCCGGCGCATCGCGGAGATGACCGCGCGGGTGCCGCGGGACCGCACGTCCATCGGGGTGTCCACGCTGCCGAACAGCCGCACCCGCAGCGGGTTCTCGCTGATCCCCAGCGTGACGACGACCGCGTCCTGGCCGCGTACCACGCGGTCCACGTCGGCCGGGTCGGTCGCGTCACCGTCGATCGCACGCAGGTGCCCCCCGGCACCGGACAGGACCCGGGCGTGCCGGGAGAATGCGGTCACCTCGTGGCCCCGCGCCAGCAACTCCCCGACCGCGGCCCGCCCCGAGCCGCCGGTCGCGCCGACCACCAGTACCTTCATCGTCGCCGCTCCCTTCTGCGGTGCTGACTGCGTGAGTCCACCGTAGGAAGGGTGAACTGGATGTTCTATGCTCATCCATCGCAGATCTTTGCTCATTCATCCAGACCGCCAGGACGGGTGATGGACATGGCGGACGACCTCCCGTGGACGCCGGTGGACCCGGTGGCAGCGGCCCTGCAGCCGTTGCGGATGAGCGGCGTCTTCTACTGCCGCAGCGAGGTGACCGCGCCGTGGGCGCTGGAGATGCCGACCTTCGCCGACTGCATCAGCTTCCACGTGGTGACCACCGGTGGGTGCTGGCTCGAGGTGTCCGGTGCGGACCCCCGGTACCTGCGCGCCGGTGACCTCGCGCTCGTCCCGCACGGCCACGGTCACCTGCTGTACAGCCAGCCGGGCGTGGTACCCGCCGGACGCGTCGACCAGCTGCCCCAGCAGATGCTCGGCGAGCACTACTCGATCCTGCGCCACGGCGGCGGCGGCGCACCCTCCACACTGGTCTGCGGCGTCATCTCGTTCCACGACCCCGGGGCTCAGCAGCTCATCGGCCTGCTGCCACCGGTCATCCACATCGACGGCTCAACCCGTCCCGCCCGCATCTGGATCGGCGACACCCTGGGCCTGATGGCCGCCGAACTCAGCCAGCTGCGTCCCGGCGGTGAAGCGGTCATCACCCGCCTGGCCGACATCCTGGTCATCCAGGCGATCCGCACCTGGCTGGAGACGGACCCGGCCGCGCGCACCGGTTGGCTCGGTGCACTGCAGGACGCGCAGATCGGGCAGGCGATCGCGGCGGTGCACCGCGATCCCGGGCGCCCGTGGAGCCTCGCCGCCCTCGCCAAACAGGCGGCGATGTCGCGTTCGGCGTTCGCGGCCCGCTTCACACACCTGGTCGGCGAGCCACCCATGCGCTACGTCACCCGGTGGCGGATGCAGGTGGCGGCGGCCCAGCTCAGGCAGTGCCGGGCGACGGTGCGCGAACTCGCCACCCGGTTCGGGTACGACTCAGAGGCCGCGTTCAGTCGCGCGTTCAAACGCGTCGTCGGCGTCTCCCCCGGCGCCGTCCGGGCCCTCGACGGGCACCAGGGCGGCGCGGCGTCCACCCCGGACCCTGCCGTTCGGCCCCCGGCGACGGTCCGGTCGGCACTGCCCAACCGCCCGACGCCCCCGTAGCGTGAAACCGTCCCGGCCGGACGAAAACGGCCGGACGAGGCAGGGAGAGCCGATGAAGACCTGGTATGTCAGCGACGTGATGACCACCGACGTCGCGATGGTCGGCGAAGACACCCCGTACCGCCAGATCGTCGACGTGCTCGCCGCACGACGGGTCAGCGCCGTGCCGGTCGTCGACTCCTTCTGCCGGGTCCTCGGCGTGGTGTCCGAGGCCGACCTCATGCAACGGCTGGAGTTCGACCGCGCGGGACGGGTGCGGCGCCTGTTCGCGAGCCGCCGCCGGCGGGCGGCCCGCGCCAAGGCCCAGGGCAAGCGGGCCCGCGATCTGATGACCGCGCCAGCGGTCACCACCACACCGCAAGCCACCCTCGCCGCCGCGGCCCGGCTGATGGACGAGGAGAACGTCAAACGGCTGCCGGTCACCGACGACCTGGGGCAGTTGGTCGGCATCGTCACCCGCGGGGATCTGCTGAAGGTCTACCAGCGGCCGGACCGCCACATCCGGTCCGACGTCACCGAGGACGTCCTGCGCCGTGGGCTGTGGCTGGACCCGGCCGCGGTCGACGTCGAGGTGGACCACGGCACGGTGATTCTGGACGGACGGGTGGAGACGAAGTCGTTGGCCGGCCTCGCGGTGCGGCTGACCGCGGCCGTCCCCGGGGTGGTCGACGTCGTCGACAAGCTCCGCTACGACTTCGACGACACGGCGCTGACCGCGTCCAACGCCCACCGCTGGCGTCCGTTCAGCGCCGAATGACCGTCAGTACCACAGCGGACAGGCCATGCCGACCGACCCTCGCGATCATCGACTGTCTATGAGATCGTCATGGTCTGTCCGGCACCGGGGGCAGGGAGGCCGGACGCGACAGTAGTGGGGAGAGTCGACGCGACAGTAGTGGGGAGAGTCGACGTGGTCTCTCGAACAGTCAGGCGGGCACTGGCCGGGACAGCGGCGGTGGCCCTGGCGGGAGGGCTGACGCTGGGCAACCCGGCGCAGGCGGCTCCCAACAACAACTCGGCGAAGAAGCTCACCAAGGCGGTGACGCTGCAGGGGGTGCTCCGTCACCTGGACGCCTTCCAGGCTATCGCCGACGCCAACGGCGGCAACCGCGGCTCGGGCCTACCCGGGTACGACGCGACCGTCGACTACGTGGCCGGGCTGCTGGAGGACGCCGGGTACCAGGTGACGCGCCAGCGGTTCGACTTCAACTTCTTCCAGGAGTTCGGGTCCAGCTTCGCCCAGACGGCGCCGACACCGACGACCTATGTGGACGGCACTGACTACGACCTGATGGAGTTCTCCGGCTCGGGTGACGTCACAGGCCCGGTGGTGCCGATCGACCTCAGCCTGGGTGCGCCGACGCAGTCGACGTCGGGGTGCGAGGCGGCGGACTTCCCGGCGGACATGACCGGCAAGATCGCGCTCATGCAGCGCGGTGGCTGCCCGTTCGGGCAGAAGGTGGCCAACGCCGAGGCCGCGGGCGCGGCCGGCGCCATCGTCATGAACCAGGGCGACGGCGACCCGGTCGCGAACCCGGACCGTTTCGAGCTGTTCCTCGGCACGCTCGGCGAACCGGCGGGCATTCCCGCGGTCTCGGTCTCCTACCACCTGGGTGAGCAGATCGCGAACACGCCCGGCGTGGAGGTACGGCTCGCCGCCGAGACCACCTCGGACGTCCGGTCGGCGGAGAACGTCATCGCGCAGACCAGGCACGGGCGCACCGACAACGTGGTGATGGCCGGGGCGCACCTGGACGCCGAGCCGGATACCGCGGGCATCAACGACAACGGCAGCGGCAGCGCGGCGCTGCTCGAGGTCGCGCTGCAGATGGCGAAGGTCAAGCCGAACAACCAGGTCCGGTTCGCGTGGTGGGGCGCCGAGGAGGCCGGCCTGGTCGGGTCGACGTTCTACGTGAACAGCCTGACCGAGGATCAGCTCGACGACATCGCGCTGTACCTCAACTTCGACATGATCGGCTCGCCGAACTACATGTTCGGGATCTACGACGGCGACGACTCGGCGCAGGAGGGCTCCGGCCCCGGCCCGGCCGGCTCCGCCGAGATCGAGGACGTGTTCGAGGCGTTCTTCGCCGCCCGGGGCCTGCCCACCAGCCCGGCCGATTTCTCCGGCCGCTCCGACTACGGTCCGTTCATCGCGGTCGGCATCCCGGCCGGCGGGCTGTTCACCGGCGCAGAAGGGCTCAAGACCGCCGAGGACGTGGCCAAGTACGGCGGGGTGGCGGGCGCGCAGTACGACCCGTGCTACCACGAGCCGTGCGACAGCACCGACCCGCTCGCCGACGGCGCCGACGCCGCCCTCTACGCGCAACTCGAGGCGGTCTACGACCTGTACGGCAACGTCAACACGTTCGCGCTCGACGTGAACGCCGACGCCATGGCGACCGCCGTGATCACATTCGCGTTCGACACGTCGTCGGTGAACGGCGTGCGATCGCCGGGCAAGTCACACGGCGCGGGCGCCAGCAAGGACGCCCACGGCAACGCGCTGCGCTGACCGGGTTGCGGGCCCGGGCCGGCGGCGGGCCGCCCCCGGCCCGGGCCCGCCGCTTCCCTGACCGCGCGGTCTCGCCGAAGCGCCGATGTCGGGGGACGGGTGTAGCCTCGCCGAGCGTGGAAGACGTACTCGAACCCTACCGCCGGGAACTGACCGCCTACTGCTACCGCATGCTGGGCTCGGCCTTCGAAGCCGAGGACGCGGTGCAGGAAACCATGATCCGCGCCTGGCGCGGCTACGAGCGGTTCGAGGGCCGCTCGGCCCTGCGCTCCTGGCTCTACCGCATCGCCACCAACGTCTGCCTCGACATGCTGTCGAGCGCCCAGCGACGGGCCCGCCCGATGGACCTCGCCGCCGCCGGCTCGCCGCATGTGACCGAGGCCCCCGCACCGCTGGCCGAGTCGGTGTGGGTCGGGCCGGTCCCGGACGACCGGGTGCTGCAGGACACCGCCGATCCGGCGGACCTCGCGGTGACCCGGGAGAGCGTCCGGCTCGCCTTCGTGGCGGCGCTGCAGCACCTGCCCCCCAGGCAACGCGCGGTGCTCATCCTGCGTGAGGTGCTCGCCTGGAGCGCCGCGGAGACCGCCGAGCTGCTCGGCCTGACGGTCGCCTCGGTGAACAGCGCGCTGCAGCGGGCACGGGCCACCCTGGCGGCGCTCGGCCCGGCCACGACAGATGCGCTGGCGCCCACCGACCCCGATCAGCGCGCCCTGCTCGCCCGCTATGTCGACGCGTTTGAACGCTACGACCTGGACGCGCTCGCCACGCTGCTGCACGAGGACGTCACGCTCTCCATGCCGCCGCTGGACCTGTGGTTCCGTGGCATCGACGACATCCGCACCTGGATGCTCGGCACCGGCGTCGGCTGCCGCGGCTCCCGGCTCGTCCCGGTCGCCGCCAACGGCGCCCCGGCCTTCGGCCAGTACCGCCCGACCAGCGATCCCGGCCGTCACGAGCCGTGGGCCCTGATCGTGTTGGAGATCTCAAGCGGACGGATCGTCGGGATCAACAATTTCCTGGATACCGAGCGGCTGTTCCCGCTGTTCGGGCTGCCCCCCGTGCTGCTGCGCGGTGAGCCGGCCGAGCTCGTCGGGTAGGCCGATCGGCCCGGGCTGGCACGGATGGGACGGCAGTACCGCGCGCAGGCCGGTCAGCTCCAGTAGGAGCCGCAGCCGCGGGCCGGCCCGCCACAGCCGCAGCGTGCCGCCGACGCGTACCGTGTGCAGCCGCAGCCGGGCCAGGTGGTTCAGCGCCGCCAGGTCGGGCCGGACGACCGCGCCGACGTCGCAGAGCACGACGAGCGAGCCGCCCCGTGGCAGGCCGTCGCGGGCCTCGTCGATGCGCGCGCACAGGTCAGGCAGGTCGTCGGGGCCCGGCACCGGCCCGATCACCAGCACCAGGTACGACTCCGGCCAGTCGCCGTCCACGAGATTCTCCTTTCGGGGCGCGCCAGAGTCGGCACATCGGAGGCGGCCCCTTCTGGGTATGGACGACCGACGACCGTCGTTCTCATCGCCCCTCCGCGATCGCCGAGGTCCCCGTGAGGTTTGTCCGCGCCATGACGGCAGGTCCCCGTACGCCAAACGGGAATCTTTCCCAAGAGCGATGAGTCCGGTCGTCTTCCGCGGTCGTACCCATGACCGTGCCGAACGCGCATGAGCACAGCTGAGAGGAGCCCGATCGGTGAGCACCAAGACCATCACCGACAAGCTGCTGATCAAGCCGAACACGACGTACTGGACCGCAACGGACGAGGAGGCCACCCTGCTGGGACCGCTGCCCGAGGGCGTGCGGCGCGCGGAGTCGCTCGGCGAAGCCACCGTCGGCCTGATCTTCGTGGCCGACGCCGCCACCGCCCGGCAGACGCTCGACGCGCAGCGGGCCGCGCTGACCGGCCCGGATGTCCTGTGGGTGGCCTATCCCAAGGGCAACCGCAGCGACATCAACCGCGACAGCCTGTGGCCGATCGTCGCTGAGTACGGCATGCGCCCGTGTGGCCAGGTCGCGATCGACGAGCGATGGTCGGCACTGCGGTTCCGCGCCAACCGCCCGGGCGAGGCGCCGTTCAATCCCGGCGCCCGCCGCTAGCCGTCCGCCCGCGCGCGGCTGGTGCTTGGACACCGGGTTGGCATCACGCGGTCCAGCCGAGCCAGAGGTCACCGGCCGTGACCGCCGCCAGCCAGATCACCACCGCCGCGAGCGGCACCAACGGCACGAGGACGGGCCGCTGCCGCAGCATCCGGATCGCGACCACCAGCAGCGCGACCCAGACCGCCAGCAACGCCACGACCGCCCAGGCTGGAGCGACCAGTCCGCTCGCCCCGTACCAGAACCCCACCGCCAGGTGTGCGGCCAGGCCGAGCCAACCAACCGCCCACGTGATCTTCATGGGCCCATGGTGCTTCACGCCGGGCGGCACCGCCAGACCCACCGTCGTCGCGCATGGACACGCCGCGGTTGAGCCGCTGGCACCCGGCTCCCTGTGTGACCATGGGGAGGCGATCGGCCGAGGAGGACGTCGCGGTCGCCGACCTCGGCCGGGAGGGAGGATGCCGCGATGCGCCGCGCCCGCGCCTTCTGGCTTCGCGCGCCGGGCGAAGGCGAGATCCGATCGGCGGCGCTGCCCGACCCCGGGCCGGACGAGGTTGTTGTGCGGACGCGGTACACCGGCATCAGCCGGGGCACCGAGACTCTGGTCTTCCGCGGCGAGGTGCCCGCAAGCCAGTACGCGGTGATGCGGGCGCCGTTCCAGGAGGGTGACCTGCCGGCGCCGGTGAAGTACGGCTACCTCAACGTGGGCGTGGTGGAGCACGGCCCGTCGGCGCTGCTGGGCCGGACCGTCTTCTGCCTCTATCCACACCAGACCGCGTACGTCGTCCCGGCCGACGCCGTGGTCGCGGTGCCCGACGGGGTCCCGCCCACCCGGGCGGTGCTGGCTGGAGCCATGGAGACCGCGGTGAACGCGCTGTGGGACGCCGCCCCGCTCGTCGGCGACCGGGTCACCGTGGTGGGCGGCGGCATGGTCGGCTGCTGCGTCGCGGGGCTGCTCGCCCGGTTCCCCGGCGTCCGGGTCCAGCTGGTCGACACCGATCCCGACCGAGCCGCCGTCGCGGACGCGCTGGGGGTCGACTTCGCCCGGCCGGCGGAGGCCGCCGCCGGGCGCGACCTCGTCGTGCACGCCACCGCCACCTCCGCCGGGCTGCAACGGTCGCTGGACCTGCTCGGCCCGGAAGGCACGGTCGTCGAGCTGAGCTGGTACGGCGACCGCGAGGTACGCCTGCTGCTGGGCGGGGCGTTCCACTCCGGGCGGCTGACCATCCGCGGCAGCCAGGTCGGCGCCGTGTCGCCGGCCCGGCGGGCCCGCCGCACCACGAGGGATCGCCTGACGCTCGCCCTCGACCTGCTGCGCGATCCGGCGTTCGACGCGCTGCTGACCGGCGAGTCCTCTTTCGAACAGCTGCCCGAGGTGCTGGCCTGCCTGGCCGCGGGCACGCTACCGGCACTGTGCCATTTGATCAGCTACGACGACCCGGTCAGCTACGACGATCTGGTCACCTACGACCAGCTTGTCGCCGACGACACGGAGTGACGGATGTACAGCGTGACCGTCCGCGACCACATCATGGTCGCCCACAGTCTGCGAGGAGACGTCTTCGGACCCGCGCAGCGGCTGCACGGGGCGACGTACGTCGTCGACGTGACGTTCCGGCGCGCCGAACTCGACGCCGACAGCATCGTGGTCGACATCGGGCGCGCCACCCGCGAGCTGGGTGCGGTCCTGGGTGAGCTGACCTACCGCAACCTCGACGACGAGCCGGCCCTCGCCGGTGTGAACACGACCACCGAGGTGCTCGCCCGGGTCATCGCCGACCGCCTCGCCGAGCGCGTGCACGCCGGCGCCTTCGGCGAAAGCGCCCACGGCCTGGCCGGGATCACCGTGACACTGCACGAGTCGCACGTGGCATGGGCCAGCTACGAACGGGCACTGTGACCGGATGCCGGCGCGCGAGGTCCACGTCATCCTGCCAGGCGACATCGACGACCCGGCAGCGCCGAGCGGCGGCAATACGTACGACCGGCGGGTCTGCCAGGGCCTGCGGGACCTGGGCTGGTCGGTGCGCGAGCACCCGGTGGCGGGGGCCTGGCCCCGGCCGGCTCCGGCGGCCCGCGCCGCGCTCGCCCACGTCCTCACCGGCCTACCGGACCACGCGGTGGTGCTGCTCGACGGGCTGGTCGCCTCGGCGGTGCCCGAGGTGCTCGCGCCGGAGGCGCAGCGGCTGCGCATGGTGGTGCTCGTGCACATGCCGCTCGGCGACGAGACCCCGGGCGACCGACCCCGGGAGCGCGCGGCGCTCGCCGCCGCCACCGCCGTCATCGCGACCAGCGCCTGGGCGCGCCGCCGGCTGCTCGAGCTGTACGCGGTACCCGCCGACCGGGTGCACGTCGCCACGCCAGGGGCACAACCTGCGCCCCTGGCACGGGGCTCGCACACCGGCTCGCGCCTGCTGTGCGTCGCGGCCGTGACGCCGCTGAAGGGGCACGACCTGTTGACGCGGGCGCTGGCCGGCATCTCCGAGCTGCCCTGGAGTTGTCTGTGCGTCGGCGCGCTGGACAAGGACCCGGCGTTCGTCGAGCGGCTGCGCCGGCAGACGGTGGCGTACGGGCTCGCCGACCGCGTCCGCTTCTGCGGGCCGCGCACCGGCGCCGACCTCGACGCCGCCTACGCCGCCGCCGACCTGCTGGTGCTGGCCTCGCGGAGCGAGACGTACGGCATGGTCGTCACCGAGGCACTGGCGCGCGGCGTCCCCGTGGTGACCACGGCGGCGAAGGGGCTGCCCGAGGCGCTGGGCCGGGCACCCGACGGCGGCCTGCCGGGCGTGCTGGTCCCGCCGGACGATCCGGTGGCGTTGGCCGGGGCGCTGCGCCGCTGGCTTGGCGACCCCGGCCTCCGACGTCGGCTGCGCCGCGCCGCCCGGACCCGCCGCGGCACGCTGACTGGTTGGGCGGACACCTCGGCAATCATCGCCACCGTCCTCGACGCGTGCCGGTTGTCCGACCTTGTGGGTCATTTCCGGTGACTCCACCGCAGACCCTACGTGCACCCGATAGCCTGGGCGAGGAGACCACTCCGAGCGGGTCAGGGCCGATATGACCGTGGCTGCACGCCCGTACACGCTGCTCAGCTGCTGCATGTCCATCGACGGCTACCTCAGCGGCGGATCGGAGACCCGGCTGCTGCTGTCCAACGACTCCGATCTCGATCGGGTCGACGCCGTACGCGCCGGATGCGACGCCATCCTCGTCGGCGCGGAAACGGTCCGGCGGGACAACCCGCGGCTGCTGGTGCGCTCGCAGGCGCGCCGGGACCGGCGGGTGGCCCGCGGGCTGCCGCCCTCGCCGATCAAGGTGACCGTCACGGGCCGGGCCGGCCTGGATCCGCGGGCCGACTTCTTCACCACCGGCGACGCGGACAAGCTCGTCTACTGCGCGAGCGCAGCGGTGCCGCAGGCGCGGGACCGCCTGCGGCGAGTGGCCACGGTGGTCGACGGCGGCCAGCCCGTGGATCTTGGCTGGGTCATTCACGACCTGTACGCGCGCGGCGTGCGCCGGCTGATGGTCGAGGGCGGGGGGACGGTGCACACGCAGTTCCTCACCGCCGACCTCGCCGACGAGCTGCAGTTGGCGGTGGCACCGCTGTTCGTCGGCGATTCGCGAGCCCGGCGATTCGTCGACGACGGGCACTTTCCGTGGCACACCGGCCGGCGGGCGACCTTGGCGCAGGTGCGGCAGATCGGCGACGTGGTGCTGCTGCGGTACGCGCTCTCCGACCGGTTCACCATCGGCTGACCACGCACGCCGGATCGCTGGTGTGACGGGGCGGGGCGTGGGTAGCGGGGGCGTATGCGTCAGCAGTCGCAGGAACCGCTATCGGTCACGTTCGTCGGTACCGCCACCACCCTGCTGCATCTGGGGCCCTTCACGCTGCTGACCGACCCGAACTTCCTGCACGCCGGCCAGCGCGCCTACCTCGGGTACGGCCTGTCGTCGCGGCGGCGCACCAACCCGGCGATCGAGATCGACGACCTGCCCCAGCTGGACGCGGTACTCCTCTCCCACCTGCACGGGGACCACTTCGACCGGGTGGCCCGGGATCGCCTGCCCCGCGCGGTGCCCATCCTGACCACTCCGCACGCAAAGCGGCGGCTGCGCCGCAGCGGCTTCGTCGCCGCCAGCGGCCTGTCCACCTGGGAGAGCCAAGTGCTGCACCGCGACGGCCATCTGCTGCGCGTCACCGCGGTACCCGCGCAGCACGGCCCGGCGGGCGTCCATCGCCTCCTGCCACCCACGATGGGCAGCATCGTCGATCTGGAGCAGGCCGGCGTACGTCAGCTGCGCCTGTACGTCACCGGCGACACCCTCTACCGACCGTGGTTGGTCCAGGTGGCGCAGCGGTTCCCGGACATCGACGCGACCCTCGTGCACCTGGGCGGCACCCGGATCCTCGGCATCCTGGTCACGATGGACGGCGCCCAGGGTGCAGAGCTGGCCACCACCGTGCCGTCCAGGCTGACCCTGCCGATCCACTACGACGACTACGGCGTGTTCCGCTCGCCGCTATCCGATTTCCTCGACGCGGTCCGCAAGCGTGGCGTCGCGGACCGGATCCGGGTCCTCGAACGCGGCCAGACCATGTCCCTGGCGCCGGCCGCCCGGCCGTGATCCCTCGGTGACTCGACATGGCCGGTTGGGAATGACCACTTCCCGGCCGTGCCGGTAGCCGAGCCGTATCGGGTGGCGGCCGTTTCAGGTGCCCGACCGGCGGGTAGTCCCGACGGGTGCCACCGGCTCGCACGCGGCGTGCGCCGCGCGAGAAGCTCGCGGCCTATCGGCGTAAGCGGGATTTCGCCCGCACACCGGAGCCGGCCGGCGACACGCAGCCGGCACGCGGCGACGGCGCGCCGCGCTTCGTCGTGCAACGGCACCGGGCGCGCCGCCTGCACTACGACTTCCGGCTGGAGATCGACGGCGTGCTGGTGAGCTGGGCGGTGCCGAAGGGCCCGACGCTCGACCCGAAGGTCCGCCGGGCCGCGTTCCATGTCGAGGACCATCCCCTCGAGTACTTCGACTTCGAGGGCGTGATCCCGGCCGGCGAGTACGGCGGCGGCGACGTCATCGTCTGGGATGTCGGAACGTGGCGGCTGAGCAAGGACGGCGATCCCGGCCGCGCGGTCGCCGACGGCGAACTGCACGTCGACCTGCACGGGGAGAAGCTGCGCGGCCGGTTCGTGCTGGTCCGCACCAGGACCGATGCCTCCGGCAAGGAGGAGTGGCTGCTGCTGCACAAGCGCGACGAGTACGCCGTCGACGGCTGGAACCCCGAGGATCACCCGCGGTCGGTCCTGACCGGACGGACGAACGACGAGGTGGCGGCCGACCCGGAGCGGATGTGGCGGTCGGACCGGCCGGCCGCTCGGGCCGCCGTCGCGTTGAAGGCGCCTCCGGTCACCGACGACGAGTTGGCGGAGCTGGACGGCCTGCCCGAGGCGGGCCGCTGGCACGTCTTCGGCCGGGAGCTTCGGGTCACGAACCTGAACAAGGTGCTGTTTCCGGCGCGGGGCAGGCAGAAGCCGGTCACCAAGCGGGAACTGCTGCGCTACACCGCTGAGATCGCCCCGACGCTGCTGCCGTATCTCACCCACCGGGCGTTGAACCTGCACCGCTACCCCAACGGCGCCCAGAGCAAGGGCTTCTGGCAGAAGCAGCTTCCCGGGCACGCTCCGGACTGGCTGCCCCGCTGGGACAACCCCGACGCCGACCCGGGTGAGACGCGCACCTACCTGGTGGTCGACGAGCCGGCCGCGCTGATCTGGGCGGCGAACTTCGGCGCCCTGGAGTGGCATGCCTGGACCTCGCGGACCGACCGCCCCAAGCGGCCGACGTACGCGCTGATCGACCTGGACCCGGGTGAGAAGACCGGCTGGGACGACGTGCTGGTGCTGGCGCGCCTGCACCGCACCGCGCTCGAACACCTCGGCGTCACCGCCCGTCCGAAGCTCACGGGCCGCCGCGGCATCCAGATCTGGGTGCCGATCGCGCCCGGCCCGGAGTTCGAGGAGACCCGCGCCTGGGTGGAGGCGCTGTCGAGGGCGGTCGGTGCCACCGTGCCGGAGCTGGTGAGCTGGAAGTGGCAGAAGAGCGAACGGGCGGGGCTGGCCCGCCTGGACTACACCCAGAACGCCATCAACAAGACCCTGGTCGCGCCGTACAGCCCGCGGCCCGCGCCCGGCGCGCCGGTGTCCGCGCCGATCGACTGGGACGAACTCGACGACCCGAAGCTGACCCCGGACCGCTTCACCATCCGAACCATGCCCGAACGGCTCGCGGAGAAAGGCGACCTGTTCCGCGAGGTGCTCCAGCACACCCAACGCCTGCCCGAGATCCGCTGACCCCAAGCGGGCCCGAGAGGACTTCCTGACCGAGCGGCTGGCCTAGCCGAGAGCCGCGGCCAGCAGGCGCTGCCCGAGGGCGCGCGCGGCCGCCTGGAGTTCCGGGCACCGCACGATCCGGTACGACGCCGGGATAGCCGTCAGTTGCTCGACGTACCAGGTCGGGTTGCTCGTACTGCCGATCAGGCGGGTGGTCGTCGGATCGAGCGGTTCGAGCCGCCCGAGCCCGCGGGGCAGACAGCGCCCCACCGTGTCGATCGGAGCATCGACGATGACCTCCACCTGGTACTCCCAGCCGACGGCGAGGTGTTCCTCGAGCACGGCGACCGGGTCGAGGCCGGCCGGTGGGCTGAAGGGGTGGTCGAGTATGGCCACGGCGCGGATCCGGTCGATGCGGTACGCGCGGCGGGCGCCTGCGCCATGGGACCAGCACAGCAGGTACCACCGGCCGTGGCGGACCACGACCGCCCACGGGTCTACCTCGACGGCCCACTCCGATCCGACCTGCGACCGGTAGCCGAACCGGACCCGGCGATGGTCCGAGCAGGCCTGGACAAGGGCGATGGTGGTCGCGGGGTCGGGGCGGGCCGCGGCGCGGTCCGGGGCCGGAGTCGCGGTGCGGCGGACGGCCTCGGCCTGGGCGGCCACCGCCGTGGGAAGGGCCCGCATGATCTTTCCAAGCGCGCTGCCGACCGGGTCGGTGGGGTCGCTCGGGTCGTGATGGCCGTCGAGCACGGCCATGACCAGGCCGAGAGCCTCGTCGGCGCGGAACATCAGCGGCGGAAGCCGCAGGCCTCGACCGAGGCGGTAGCCGCCGTGGGGACCGCGGACGGACTCGATCGGGATGCCGGCCTCGCGCAGGATCCCGACGTAGCGCCGGACGGCGCGCTCGGATACGCCGAGCTTGCCCGCGAGCCGGTCCGCGGTGATGCCCGGGCTGGCCTGGAGCAGTTCGAGGGCCAGGAGCGCCCGCGCGACCGGTCCCGCGTCGAGCTTCACGGCATCCCCGCAATCCGGAAGTCAACCGTCCGGAATCGAGTCTACCGTTGCCCGCCATGAGCGAGAACACCGTTCTGGACACCACGTTCGACGACCCGATCACGGGCAGCGAGGTAGAGATGCTGCTCTTCGCGCTCGAACGTTCGCGGGCGCAGTTCGCCTGGAAGGTCGGGGGTCTGGACGCGGCCGGCCTGCGCCAGGCGCACCCTCCGTCCACATTGACGCTCGGCGGTCTGCTCAAGCACCTGGCCTTCGTCGAGGACACCTACACCGCGACTCATGTGACCGGCGAGATCGGCCCGCCGTGGGACGCGGTCGATTTCGCGGCCGACCCAGGCTGGGTGTGGCGGACGGCCGCCGACGACTCCCCCGAGGAGCTCTACGCGCTGTGGCAGGGTGCGGTCGAACGCTCCCGAGCCGCGTGGGCGAAGGCTCTCGCCGACGGGGGACCCGACCGGCCGTCGAGGTACACCACCGAGTCAGGCGAAACGCCAAACCTGCGCCGGGTGCTGGTCGACCTGCACGACGAGTACGCACGCCACGTCGGGCACGCCGACCTGCTGCGGGAAGCCGTCGACGGTCTGGTGGGCGAGGACCCGCCACAGCCATGAGGGCGCACGTGCCCGCGCCGATCCTGGCCGAGCAGGTGACCATCGTCCCCGCGAACGAGGCGTCCTGGGAGGACCTCCTCGCGATCTTCGGCACGGCCGACTACGCCGCCCGCTGCCTGTGTCAGCGGCTGAAGGTGCCGGGCTGGATCTGGCGCGACTCCACGTACGAACAGCGGGCCGCGAACCTGCGGGCGCAGACCGGATGCGGCGACCCGTTGGCCAAGACCACCAGCGGGCTGGTGGCCTACGTCGAGGGCGAGCCGGCGGGCTGGGTCGCGGTCGAGCCGCGCACGGCGTACCCCAAGCTGCGCACGTCCCGCATCCCGTGGCGGGGCCGGGACGAGGACAAGGACGACGACGGTGTCTGGGCGGTCACCTGCCTCGTGGTCCGCAAAGGCTACCGGGGCCGCGGCCTCACCTATCCCCTCGCCCGGGCCACGATCGACTTCGCCCGACAACGCGGCGCCCGGGCGCTCGAGGCCTACCCGATGATCGCCCAACCCGGCAAGGAGATCATCTGGGGCGAACTGCACGTGGGGGCCCGTCAGGTCTTCGAGGACGCCGGGTTCGTGGAGGTCAGCCGCCCCACCGTCCGGCGGGTGGTCATGCGCATCGAGTTCGAGCAACGCGGCCAGGCGCGCTAACGTGAAATGGGCCGGCACGTTGTCGACGCGCAGCACACCCGCAGGCCCATCCGGAACGGCAGCGGCGCGGCCCGTTCCTAGCGTCGCATCCGGCGGCTGATCAGGGTCTGCAGCACGACGGACACGATGATGACGAGGCCGAAGAAGAGCTGGGTGTAGAAACCGTCGATGCCCGCGCTGACGATCCCGGCGTTGATGGCGCCGATGACGAAGGCGCCGATGAACGTGCCGACGATGGAGCCGGCGCCGCCGAAGACGGAGGTCCCGCCCAGGAAGACGGCCGCGATGGGGTTCAGCAGCAGGCCCTCACCGAGAGTCGGCCACATGTAGGACACCTGCATGCTGGCGACCAGCCCGGAGAACGCGGCGACCACACCGAGCAGACCGAACGCCAGGCTCTTCACCCGCGTTACCCGTACCCCCATCAACTGGGCACTGATCGGGTTGTCCCCGACCAGGAACAGGTGGGCGCCGAACTTCGTCCGGTTGAGCAGCACCCACAGCGCGATCCCGACCGCCACCGTCCACAGCATCTCCGCGGGAACGCCGAACGGCTTGCCGTTCAGCGCCGCGCGCAGCGCCTCGAAGTCGGCGGCGGTGAGGCTCTGGCCCTTCGCATTGATCAGGACGAGCTCGACCCCGCGGAAGAAGAACATGGTGCCGAGGGTGATCACCAACGACGGGATGCCGAGCACGGCCACGAGGAAACCGTTGAACAGCCCGCAGGCCAGGCCGGTCAACAGGCAGGCGACGACGGCGACGGTCACGCTTCCGGTGAACTCGAACGCCTTCACGAAGCCCACCATGCCCAGCGCCATCACCGACACGAAGGACAGGTCGATCTCCCCGGTGATGACGACGAGCGTCAGGGCCAGGGCCGTCATCGCGAACAGCGGGGTGGTCGTGGCGAAGGCCCGGTAGATGTTGGCGCTCAGGAAGGCATCCGGCGCGGCGATGACGAACAGCGCCCACATCAGCAGCGCGACGCCGAGCGTGCCGACCTGTAGACCGTGCAGCCGCAGGAAACGCCGGCCGGCACCGCGGGTCGGGGTGGCCGGTCTGGCCTCATCCGTCGCCGGGGCGGGGCTGGCCGTCTCCGTCATGTCAGTTCCATCCTTCCGGTGCGGGCGACGGTGTACAGGCGCTCGATGAGCTCGTCCATGGTGATCGCCGAACGCTCGAATTCGCCGGCGACGCGTCCCCGGTCGAGGACGACCAGCCGGTCGACGACCGGGTAGACGTGGAACAGGTTGTGGTCGATGAAGACCGCCGACCGGCCGGCCTCCTTGATCGACCGGACGAAGTCCAGGGTCTTGCGCGTCTCCGACAGCGACAGCCCCATGGTCGGCTCGTCGAGGACGACCAGCCGGGCCTGGAAGTGCAGCGCGCGGGTGATCGCCACCCCCTGCTTCTCGCCGCCGGACATGGTGCGCACCACGTTGTCGGGGTGCACCGCGCCCGAGGTGAAACCCATGTGCCCGCGCATCAGCGCGGCCGCCTCCCGGCGCATCCGCTTGACGTCGAGCAGACCGAGGCGGTTGACCCGTTCCCGGCCCATGAACATGTTGCGCCAGATCGTCTGCTGTTCGGCCAACGCCCGTTCCTGGTAGACGGTCTCGATGCCGAGCTTCCTGGCCCGGGTGACCGACCAGTCGTGCACGCGCCGGCCGTCGAACCACAGCTCGCCGCCCGGATCCGGGCGGTGGTAGCCCATGATCATCTTGACCAGCGTGGACTTTCCTGACCCGTTGTCGCCGAGCAGACCCACGATCTCTCCGCGCCAGACCCGGAAGTCCACTTGGGTCAGTGCCCGGACCTCACCAAAGGTCTTCGAGACGTTGCGCAGCTCCACGACCGGCGGCGCCGCGACCGGCTCACTGTTGGGCATCGTCACTCCCGACACGACGTGCCGGCCGGGGGCGGCTTCACCGCCGCCCCCGGCCAACTCCTACCGGATCTCCTGGTTGGCCAGCGGCTCGACAGCCTCCACGTTGGTCTTGTCCACGAACGAGCCGGCCGTGTCGATGAACAGCCCAGAGAAGCCGTACTTCTGGGTCAGGCAGATCTGCAGGATCGGAAGGTAACCCTGGAGGAACGGCTGCTGGTCGATGATCAGGTTCAGGTACCCGCTCTTGATGGCGGCGACCGAGGCCGGACCGAGGTCGAAGCCGGCGAAGTACACGTCGCCCGGGTTGCGGCCGGCCGCCTTCAGGTAGGTTTCCGCCGTGGCGGTCAGCGCCCCGTGGTCGGTGACCACGATCTTCACATCCGGATTGGCGGCCATGACCCCGGTGAACGTCGCGGTGCCCGCCTGGGCGTCGGCGTTCGTCGCCTGGTCGATCTCCTGGTAGACGACCTGCAGCCCGGCGGCCTCGAACCCGTCGACGATGCCCTTGGTACGCTCGCCGCGGCCGGCCTGGGCGAGCAGCCCCCAGACGAACGCCTTGTCGCCGGCCTTGGCGCCGGAACGCTTGACCGTCTCCTCGGCGAGCCGCTTGCCCGCCGCGTAGTTGGGCGCGCCGACGTACCCGAGTCCGCTGGCTGCCCACTTCTCCGCCGCCTTGGGCAACTCGACGTTGACGACCGTGACCTGGACGCCCTGCCCGAACGCCTCGTCGATCAGCGGGTCCAGCGCATCGTCGCCCGGATGCCCCATAATGGCCATTCCGTCGGGTTTGAGGGCCAGCGCCTCGCGGAACTGCGCGACCATCTTCTCCTCGCTCCAGTCGGAGAAGTAGTACGTCACGCTGGGGCCGAGGTCCGCCTCCGCAGCCTTGTAGCCGTTGTGCACGTTGTTGGTGAACGGGGTGCCCTGCCCGCCACCGGGGAACGCGGCGATCTTGACATCAGAGCACCACTTGCCGCCCTGCGCGGTGGGTCCTGTTTCGGTGCCTTCGTCACTGGTACACGCGGCTA
>VSCG01000048.1:0-20467 GCA_047459115.1 Micromonosporaceae bacterium | reverse complement strand
CGCCGGCGCCTGACCACCGCCGGCGGCCGGCGCCCGGCGGTGATCGCGTAGCGTTTGTCGTCGGCGAACGCGGTGTACTCGACCTCGGCGACGTGCGCTTTGGAGATCAGCTGCCCGGTGTCCGGGTCGAGCACCGCGCCGGGATACTGTATCGGTTGGTACGCCTCCTCAGGGATGCTCGCGATGGCCGCGTTGACAGCCGAGTTGCGAGCGATGGCGAAGGAGAAACGGGCTCCGGCCTTGACGATCGCAGCGAAGGTCTTGCCGCAGTAGTAGGCCGAGTCGCCGCGTACCAGGATGCGGTCGGGCTGCGCGCCGGCCTAGAGCTAGGCCGAGGGGGCGCACTAGGCCGAGGGGGCGCGCTATGCGAGAGGGCCGGTGGCCGTCAGGCCAGGCGGGCCGGGACGGTGGCGATCTGCTCGTCAGAGGCGGTCAGCGCGATCCGCACGTGGCGCTCGCCAGCCGGGCCGTAGATGGCCCCCGGCGCGACGAGGATGCCCCGGGCGGCGAACCAGTCCACGGTTGCCCAGCAGTCCTCACCCCGGGTCGCCCACAGGTACAGGCCGGCCTCGGAGTGGTCGATCGTGAAGCCGGCCGCCGACAGGGCGGCGCGCAGCACCGAGCGGCGCGCGGCGTACCGCTCCCGCTGCTGCGCCACGTGGGACTCGTCGGACAGTGCGGCGACCATGGCGGCCTGCACGGGTCCGGGCACCATCATGCCCGCGTGTTTGCGCACGGCGAGCAGTTCGTCGACGAGGGCCGGGTCACCGGCGACGAATCCGGCCCGGTACCCGGCCAGGTTGGACCGCTTGGACAGCGAGTGCACGGCGAGCACGTTCGCGTACCCGTCGTCGCACACCGACAGGATCGACGCCGGCGACGTCTCCCACCCCAGCGGCAGGTAGCACTCGTCCGAGGCGACCACCACGTCACGCTCGCGCGCCCAGTCCACGATCTTGCGCAGGTGCTCGGGCGGCAGGACCCGCCCGGTCGGGTTCGAGGGCGAGTTGACCCACACCAGCCGCACCCGCGGCGCGGGCCCGAGCGCCACGAGCGAGTCGGACCGTACGACCGTGCAGCCGGCCAGCAACGCGCCGATCTCGTAGGTGGGGTAGCAGATGGACGGGATGACCACCTCGTCGCCGGGTCCGAGCCCGAGCAGTGTCGGCAGCCAGGCCACCAGCTCCTTCGAGCCGATCGTGGGCAGCACCCCGAGCGACCCGCCGGCGCCGCAGTGTGCGGTGACCCAGGACGTGATCGCGGCACGCAGAGCCGGGCTGCCCGCGGTCAGCGGGTAGCCCGGCGAGTCCGCCGCCTGCGCCAACGCGGACTGGACCACCGGGGGCACCGGGTCCACGGGCGTGCCGACCGACAGGTCGACCAGCCCGTCCGGATGCGCGGCGGCGACCGCCTTGGCCGGCTCCAGCTGGTCCCAGGGGAAGTCGGGCAGCCTGGGCGAGAGCCCGTGCCTCAGTGCTCGACCTCCCGCGGCGGCTGGGCCGCAACGAATGACGCATCCTTGTCGATCTTGCCGATCTTGGATGCGCCGCCGGGCGAGCCGAGATCCTCGAAGAACTCGTAGTTGGCCGTGACGTAGTCCTTCCACTGCTCCGGCACGTCGTCCTCGTAGAAGATCGCCTCGACCGGACACACCGGCTCGCAGGCCCCGCAGTCGACGCACTCGTCAGGGTGGATGTAGAGCATCCGGTTGCCCTCGTAGATGCAGTCGACCGGGCACTCCTCGACGCATGCCTTGTCGAGCAGATCAACGCACGGCTCGGCGATGATGTAGGTCACGGGTCGTCCTCTCACACGTGCCTGCTCGCCGATATGTCGGCGGCGGATACGAGCCTAGTATCTCGGGTCGGAGAGGGGACATCGTGCTGCAACACCAGGACGTCGGGCATCGAGTTGTCGTTCGACGATTTGTCCGACAAGCTGCCGATGGTCGGCCCCTTTTTGGTGATTTGCTCGGTGAGCTCGTCGAGCTGAGTGACGAATTCCTCATATTGCGCGACATCGATGGCGTATTGCACCGCGTGGCTCGCGGGACCGTCGTCGCCGGCAAGCGGGTGCCGCCGTGGCGCCCAGGAAACCGCCGGATCGCCGCGCTGGAACGGGTGGCGGCGCAGGGCTGGCCGGCACCGGATACCGCGCCGCTCGGCCAGTGGCTGCTGCGGGCGGCCGACGGCTGGACGAGCCGAGCCAACTCCGCGCTCGCCCTCGGGGATCCCGGGCTGCCCCTCCCGGACGCCCTCGCCGCGGTCGTCGACTGGTACACCGGGCGCGGACTGCCCCCGCGGGTGACCACACCGCTGCCGCTCGCCGCCGCCGCGGCGGACGCGCTGGCCGCCGCCGGCTGGATCCCGCAGCCGACCGTGCTCGTGCAGACCGCCCCGCTGCGCGCGATCCCCGGCCCGGATCCCGCCGCCGCCGATGTCGACACGGACGATGGCCCCGCGGTACGCCTCGCCACCGAGCCGGCCGAGGAGTGGCTCGCCGCGATGGCCGAGCGCAAAGGGGCGCTGCCAGCCGCTGCCCGCCACGTGCTCACCGCCGTCGACGAGGTCCGGTTCGCCGCGGCGCACCGCGACGGCGAGCTGCTCGGCACCGCCCGGGGCGTGGTGACCGACGGTTGGCTGGGGATCTCACTCGTCGGTGTCGCCCCGCACGCGCGGCGTACCGGCCTCGCCCGCCGAATGACCCACGCGCTGGTGCGCTGGGGGCGCGAGCTCGGCGCGACGCGCGCCTACCTGCAGGTGGAAGAGGACAACCCCGCCGCGGTCGCGCTCTACGCCGGGCTGGGCTTCACCACCCACCACACGTACGTGACGTGGCTGCTCAGCGACGCACCGGGCGGCGCGGCCGGGTCCGTTGGGTCTCCGCGAACCGCTTGAGCGCCTGGGACCGGTGGTCCTGGCCGAGCGCGATGAGGACCAGCAGGGCCAGCAGCGCGGACCCGATCGCCACTCCGCCGTAGAGCCAGATCATGCCGAAGAAGACGCCGGGGCCGCCTGCGAACGGGCTGCCACCACTGATGAACGGCCCGACGAGCACGGAGAACAGGCAACCGACCAGCGCCGCCCCACCCAGGTCCGCCGCCACCCGTCCGATTGGGCGATGCCGCCCCCACACCACCGCCGCGACAGCGAGGGTCAGCCCAACCGCCCCGTACGCCACCCACGCCACGGTCTCCTGCCGGCCAACGTCCTGGCCGGCGTAGAACCGGGCGACGAGCCGCGCCACCACGGCGATGCCGCACAAGACGGCCGCGAGCAGGCCGATCTCCCGCCATCGGTCCCGCATGCCGAGATCCTCCTTCTCACCATGCACCGGCACCTTGAACTTCTACCTCCCGCCAGCAGCGGCCGCAATACGAGTTCGCGTTCACCGCATGGTGACGTAACCGAACGGTTACCCTGCGCGCAGTGAGCAGCCGAGATGGTCCGAACCGACCGAACCGACCGGGACGCGAACATTCGCATGACCGGCGCGGTCACCACGGGGAGGCACAGGAGCACGAGCACCGCCTGGCTCCACACGCACGGCGGCTGCGGTGGCGCGCGCTCGGCAACCGGCTGCGCGAGAGCCTGCTGTTCCTGCCCGCGCTCATGGTGCTCGCCGCCTTCCTCCTCGCGATCACGCTCGCCGAACTGGACCAGCGCGACGTAGGGCCGCTGCCGACAGCGTTGACCTTCACCCCCGACGTCGCGATCACCCTGCTCGGCACGATCGCCGGCGCCATGATCACCACTGCCGGGGTGGTGTTCTCGCTCCTCGTGGTCTCGCTGCAACTGGCCAGCGCGCAGTTCTCCCCGCGCGTGCTCCGCGGGTTCTGGCGCGACCGCAACGGGCAGGTCCTCATCGGGCTGCTGCTGTCCACGTTCGCGTTCTGCGTCGTCGCGCTGACCGAGATCGACGCGAGCGCGCGCCGCTCACCCCGCTACACGGTGCTGTTCGCGCTGCTGCTCACGCTCGCCTCGGTGATCGGGATCGTGATCTTCCTGGACCGGATCAGCCGCGCCCAGTACGTCGGGCGCATCATGCAGCGGGTGGTCGAGGAGACCCTGGATCTCATCGCCGAACTGCCGTACGGACCGCACGTCGGGATGCAGGTGGGCGACCCTGTGCCACCGCCCGACGTGTCCCCGCTCGGGCCGCCGTTCGTGGTGCGCGCACCGGCCGACGGATGGCTCCAGCAGATCAGCCGGCGAGCCGTGGTGGCCGCGGCGCCCGACAACAGCGTGGTACGCCTGGAGACGCGGGTGGGCGCCTACCTCACCCGGGACACGCCGATGGCGACCATCTGGCCGGCGCCGCCGGCCGAGGAGCGGGCCCAGATCGCCCGGCTGCTGGCGCAGGCCGTGATCGTCGGCGCCGCCCGCACCATGCAGCAGGACATCAGCTTCGGTCTACGCCAGCTGAACGACATCGCGCTGCGGGCGCTGTCCCCCGCGGTCAACGACCCGACCACAGCCACGGAGGCCATCCACCGGCTAGGTTCGGTAGTGCGCCCGCTGCTGCTCGCCGACCTGCCCGCGCAGAGCGTGCGCGACGATCACGGGCGGGTGCTGCTCACCCCGGCGGACCTGGACCACGGCGAGTACATCGGCGAGGCCTTCGGCCAGCTGCGTATCTACGCGGCACCACACCCGCAGGTCCAGCGGGCGCTGGTGCAGACGCTGCGCATGCTCAAGGACGCGTGCGCCGGCCGCCCGGGTCGCGAGCTGGCCCTGGCGGCGCTGGACCGCCAACTGGCCCGGGCGGTGGCGGGCTCGGCGATGGCGCACCTGCTGCCGGAGGACCTGGCGTTGGTCGAGGAATGATCAGGCGGTACGCCGCGAACGTGTAGCCGGCGACCCCCGCGAAGATCGTCCCAAGGCCGAAGAAGTCGTGCAGGACGATGTCGCCCTCGGTGGTGCCGCCCGCGGCGAACACCATCAGGCCCATCCACACCAGCCCCGGCACCAGCGCGAACAGCTTGCTGCCGGTGGCGGCGTGGGCGAACCAGACGAGCGCGACGTTGGTCAGCACCGCCAGCACCATGGTCGCGGGAATCCGGACCGAGCCGAGGTACAGCGGGGTGTAGAACAGCTCGATCACGGCGGTGAGCACCGCGCCGGCGAGCGCGACGAGGCCTCCGGCCGCGCGCAGCGCGAGATCGACCGCGCGGCTCACCGGTCCCGCGCCACCGCGCCGTCGCCGACCACCAGGCCCGCGA
The DNA here is from genome assembly GCA_047459115.1 of Micromonosporaceae bacterium. GTDB lineage: Bacteria > Actinomycetota > Actinomycetes > Mycobacteriales > Micromonosporaceae > VSCG01. Next base: position 15,246 of record VSCG01000048.1, on the reverse strand, counting down.
AGAGGTCCTCCTCCCAGGCGTGCGGCCCGGTGCCCCGCCCCCGTACGCCGGCCGCGAGCCGGTAGTACTCCACGCCCATGAACTCCTCGCCGAAGTTGCCGGCGATCGCGTACAGCCAGGACTCCGGCGGGATCTGGGTGGCGTGCGCGCGCATGGCCGCGACCTTCGCGTCGGCGTACTTCGTGGCGTCGATCCTGGCCGCGATCTCGTCGTCCGGCGTGGCGAACGGGACGTCGTCGACCCGCTCGACGCCCTCGAACGGGTTGTACGACGACTCGGCGAACGCCGCGAGGCCCGACTCCAGCACGCTGCGGGGCATCGCGGTCCAGTAGATCTTCTCGGGCCCGAAGCCCTGCGTGGCGGCCCGTTCGGCGGCCCGCATCGCCACCCGGTGCGCCTGGATGTGATCCGGGTGCCCGTAGAACCCGTTGGGGTCGTATGTGACGAGCACCTGCGGGCGGACCTCGCGGATGATCTCGACCAGGTGTCCGGCGGCCTCGTCGAGGTCGGCCCGCCAGAAGCAGCGGGGGTGCTCGTTGGCCGGCGTGCCCATCATCCCCGAGTCCCGGTAGCGCCCGGCGCCGCCGAGGAACCGGTGGTCGTGTACCCCGAGCGCGGCGCACGCGGCGGCGAGTTCGCCGATCCGGTAGCCGCCGAGCTGGTCGGCCTGGGAAGCCTCGAGCTGCGCCAGCTCCGGAACGTGGATCTCCCCCTCCTCGCCGAGCGTGCAGGTCACCAGGGTCACGTGCGCGCCCTCGGCCGCGTACCGGGCCATGGTCGCGCCGGTGCCGATCGACTCGTCGTCCGGGTGCGCGTGGACGAACATGATCCGCCGGGCGGGAAGGTAGCTCACGGCACAACTGTACGCACCGCGGCAGCCCATCCTTTCCCGCGACATGACGGCAAGCGGTCGCGAGATCGGGCCGGACACGTCACGATCGGTGACGTGAAGTCCGCAACGGGGAGCTTTCCAGAGCAGTCAGCCGGTACCCGTCGATTCACCTACGGCGCCCCCCGGGCGGTGACCGTCGCCACCGATGGCGCCCGGGTGGTCTTCCTGCGCTCGGCCGGTCCCTACGACCGGGTCGACCGGCTGTGGGTGTACGACGTGGCCGAGGGCCGCGAGCGGGAGATCGCGGATCCGACGGCCCTGCTCGCCGGGGACGGCGAACTCCCGCCCGTTGAGCAGGCGCTGCGGGAGCGCCTGCGGCTGAGCGCCGGCGGCATCGGCTCGTACGCGACCAACCCGGCCGCCACGGTCGCGGCGTTCCCGCTCGGCGGGCGCCTGTTCGTCGCCGACCTGCTGGCCGGCGAGACCTCCGAACTGCGGACCGTGGGGCCGGTGGTGGACCCGCGGCCGGACCCGAGCGGTCAGCGTGTCGCGTACGTGACCGACGGAACGCTGCGCGTGCTCGACCTCTCCGGTGAGGATCTGCTGCTCGGCGGCGAGGACCGGGGCGTGACGTGGGGCCTTGCGGAGTTCATCGCGGCCGAGGAGTTCGGGCGGTACCGGGGCTTCTGGTGGGCGCCGGACGGCAAGTCGCTGCTCGCCACGCGGGTCGACGACAGCCGGGTGCCGCGCTGGCACCTGCACGACCCGGCCGCGCCCCAGCGGGAGCCGAGAACGATCGCGTACCCGCACGCGGGCGCGCCGAACGCGGAGGTGACCCTGCACCTGCTCGACCTCGACGGCGGGTGGGTCGACGTGCACTGGGACCGCGAGGTCTACCCGTACCTGGCCTCGGTGCGGTGGAGCCCGGGCGGGAGCGGGTTCCCGCTGATCACCGTGCTGCGCCGGCTGCAGCAGCACGGTCTGGTGCTCGCCGTCGACCCCCGGACCGGCGAGACCCAGGTGCACGCGGAGCTCGCCGATCCCCGGTGGGTCGAGCCGATCCCCGGCACGCCCACCCATCTGCCCGACGGGCGGGTGCTGGTCGGCGGGGAGCTGGTCCACGACGGCTACGACGCCCGCTGCCTGTTCGCCGACGGCACCCTGCTCACGCCGCCCGGGCTGTACGTGCGCCGGGTGTGCGGGCATCTGCCGGTGCCGGGCGGGGGTGGCGGCAGTGGGGACCTGCTCGTCGAGGCGAGCGAGGGGGAGCCCGCCGAGCAGCACCTCTACCGGGTGTCCACAGGGGCGGGGCACGCGCACCTGGAGGTCCGGCGGATCACCCCGGACCCCGGTTGGCACACCGGCCACGTGGGCGGCGACACGCTGGTGGTCGGGCGGGCCAGCCTGGACCACCCGGGCACCGTCTGGACGGTCTACCGGGGCGGCGCCGAGGTGGGCCGGCTGCGCTCGCACGCCGCCCCACCGCCGTATGCGCCGCGCCCGGTCCTGCAGCGGTTCACCGACCGTCGGCTGCCGACGGGCGTGGTCTACCCGCGGGCGCACGTGAGCGGGCGGCGGCTGCCGGTGCTCGTCGACATCTACGGCGGGCCGATGCACCAGGAGGTGCTCGCGGCACGCGGCAAGTGGCTGGAGCGGCAGTGGTGGGCGGACGCCGGGTTCGCGGTGGTCACGATCGACAACCGGGGTACGCCCGGCGTGGCGCCGAGCTTCGAGAAGGTGATCCACCGCCGGATGGCCGACGTGATCCTCACCGATCAGGTGGACGCGCTGCGTGCGCTGGCGGACAAGCATCCCGACCTGGACCTGTCCCGGGTGGCGATCCGGGGCTGGTCGTTCGGCGGCTGGCTGGCCGGGCTGGCGGTGCTGCGCCGCCCGGACGTCTACCACTGCGGCATTCTCGGCGCGCCGGTCACCGACTGGGCGCTCTACGACACCGCCTACACCGAGCGCTACCTGGGGCTGCCTGAGGAGAGCGCCGACGTCTACGCGCACCACTCGTTGGTCACGCTGGCCGCCGAGGTGCCGGCGCGGCCGGAGGAGGCCCGGCCGTTGCTGCTCATCCACGGGCTGGCCGACGACAACGTGGTGGCCGCGCACACGCTGCGCCTGTCCGCGGCGCTGCTGGCCGCCGGGCGACCGCACGCGGTGCTGCCGCTGACCGAGGCGACCCACATGGCGGCCGGCGGCGTGGCGGAGCGTCTGCTGCCGGTGGAGCTGGACTTCGTGCGCCGCAGTCTGTCGCTGTGAGCCGTGTGCCCGGCGCGGGCCCGGTCCACGCGCGACGGCCCGTGCCCTCGAAGCAGGACGGGCGTGCACCCTGGACCAACCGGGCGGTGCCCCGGCCCTGAGGGCCGGGGCACCGCCTGTGGAAGGGTGGAGTGCTCGGGTGACGGCTACGACTTGATGTGCGCGTTGTAGAACACCAACGTGCCGAACTGGTCGGATGCGAACAGCCCGCCGACCTTGTCGCCGTGCACGATGAGCGTCTTGGTCTGGTAGAGCGGCACCGCCGGGCAGTGCTTCTCCATGATCATCTGATCGACCTTGGCCCACTCCGCCGCCGCCTCGGCCGCGGGAAGCTGCAGCACTCGGTCGATCTCGGCGTTGACGTCGTCGGCGTTGAGGTACGCGACGTTGGAGTTGCCCTGCGGACCCAGCTTGCGGCCGTCGAACAGCATCGGGATCGTGGAGACCGCGCTGGGCCAGTCCGCGCCCCAGTTGTTGAGGTAGAGGTCGTACTCATTGCCGCGCCTCTTCGCGGTCGAGAAGGCGTCCTCGTTGTACGAGACGACCACCTCGAACCCGGCCCGCTCCAGGCTCTCCTTGACGATCGGGGCGGTGGTCTGCCCGAACCGCGAGGTCCGGGACAGGAAGACGAGCTTGACCTTCTTGTCGCCGAGAAGTTCCTTGGCCTTCTCCGGGTCGCCGTTGGGTCCGGCCGGGTACGGGTTCGGGTAGTCGACCCGGCCGATGGTGGTGGTCGGCAGGATCGTGTGGATCAGCTGCCCGGCCGCCTCACCGCCCTGGGTGGCCAGCAGCCCCTGCTTGTCGATGGCGTACGCGATGGCGCGGCGGACGTTGACGTCGGTGATCCGCTCGGTGTTGATGGTCAGGTACCACACCGACGGGCTGTTGCGGTGGATGCGCCGGTCGGCGAGCGCGGGATCGGTGAGCACCCGGTTGACCAGCGACTGCGGCACCTCGTCCCAGGCTGCCGCGTACTGGTCGTCGCCGTGCCCGGCGATAACGCGCTCGGTCGCGGCCACCGCGTCCGGGCCCATCTCGACCACGATCTCATCCGGGTAGTCGTGGCGCAGCGGGTCGGTGTTGGGATCCCAGTGCGGGTTGCGGTCGAGCACCAGCCGGGTGTCCTTGACGTACTCCTTGATCTTGTAGGGACCCGAGGAGAAGACCGACCGGTCGTAGTCGGTCCTGGTGTCCTTGTCCTTGGGCACGGGAACCGAGGTGGGCAGGGCGAGCGCGTACGGCAGGTCGCACTGCGGCCGCTTGAAGTTGAACACGAGCTGGTAGTCGCCCTTCACCTCCAGGCCAGGCACCTCGTCGGTGCCGGAGGTGTAGGGCCCCTTGTAGGTCCGGTTGTAGACCGGATCGTCGGCCAGCCACTCCTGGATGTACGTCGCGCCGCCGTCGATGTTCTCCTCGAACGACCGGGCGATGCCGTACGCCACGTCGGCAGCCTTGATCTCCCGGCCGTCCTCGAACTTGACGCCCTTCTTGAGGGTGTACTCCCAGGTCTTGCAGTCGCCGTTGACGTCCTTGCCCGGGTTCTCCGCGAGGTCGCCGACCAGGGTCAGCTTGCCCTGGCCGTCCTCCCGGAAGACGGTCAACGTACGGGTGATCATCTGCAGCATCGACATGCCGGCGAACGTGTACGTGCGCTGCGGATCGAGGTGCACGAAGTCAGACTCGGTGAGCAGCCGCAGCGTGCCGCCCTTGACGGCGCCCGGGATCGCTGGCGCCGGCCCCATGGAGTCCTTCGGGTCGGTCGCGATCGCGCTCGTCTGCTGGGTGTCGTCCTGGGTCGAACCCTGCTGCTCCCCGGTGTTCTTGGAGCACGCGGCGGCGGTGGCCACCAGCGCCAGCGCGCTGACGGTGGCGACCGCGAGTCTAGGTCGCATCAGGCCCTCCGGTCGGGTGAAGGAAAACGGAACCGCGGCTTCACTGTCGTGAAGGTAAGTTTCATCACAGTAACGGCCGGACGGCGAATTCGCTACGCCCGTCGATTCGACGCCTCTCAGTCGAGCCGCACCCGCGGATCGATGACCGCGTAGAGCACGTCCACCACCACGTTCGCGGCCACCACGAAGACCGCCGCCAGCAGCACGGTCGCCATGACGATCGGCATGTCCAGGTTGAGTGCGGCGTTCAGCGCGGTCTTGCCGAGCCCGGTGAAGCCGAACACCGTCTCGGTGATCACCGTGCCGCCCAGGTAGATGCCGATGTCCAGCCCGGCGATGGTCACGATCGGCGTGATCGCGGCGCGCAGCGCGTGCCGCGCGTACACCGCGAGCTTCGGCAGCCCCTTGGCCCGGGCGGTGCGCACGAAGTCCTCCGACAGCGTCTCGAGCATCTGCGCGCGGGCCAGCCGGGCGTAGGTGGCCGAGTTGAGGAAGCCGAGCGCGAACCAGGGCAGCACGAGCGCGCCCGCCCAGGCCAGCGGGTTCTCGGTGATCGGCGTGTAGCGCGGATAGCTGAGCAGGCCGGTCTCGTAGACCAGCACGATCAGCAGCAGCGGGCCGAACAGCAGGATCGGCATGGACGCGCCGACCAGCGAGGTGATGACCGCCAACCGGTCGAACACCGTGCCCTGGCGCAGCGCGGAGATCATGCCGATCGACACCCCGAGCAGGAGCCAGACCACCGCCGCCCCGGAGACGATGCTCAACGTGACGGGCAAGGTACGCGCCACGATGTCCATGACCGGCTCGTCGCTGCGGAACGAGTACCCCAGGCACGGCGCCGGGCACTCGCGCGCCGTCTCCCCGCTGCCGATCGTGCGGCCCACGAAGATGCCGCGCATGAAGTCGGTGTACTGCTTGTGGATCGGCTGGTCCAGGCCCATCCGCCGCTCGATCATCGCGACCCGTTCCGCGCTGCATACGGTCTTGCCCTGCCCGCACATCAACTCCGCGGGGTTGGTGGGCACCACGAAGAACAGCCCGAAGGTCAGCACGCTGACCGCGGCGAGCGTGGTCAGCGCCAGCAGGATCTTCTTGACCAGAAAGCGCAGCATGAGGCCCTACCGGGTCGACTTCGGATCGAGCGCGTCGCGCACCGAGTCACCGAAGAGGTTGAACGCGAGGACGAGCAAGAACAGCGTCGTGCCGCCGACGATGGTGAAGCTCGGCACGTCGCGGATGTAGAGCACGCTGTCGCTGATCAACCGGCCCAGGTCGGGGGTGGGCTCCAGCACCCCGATCCCGAGGAACGACAGCGCGGCCTCGGCCGTGATCAGCGACGGCAGGTTGAGCGAGAACGTGACCAGGATCGGCGCCCACAGGTTGGGCAGCAGCTGGCGGAACAGCAGATGCCCGAGGCCGGCGCCGGACGCGCGGGCCGCCTCCACGAACTCCCGCTCGCGCAGCGACAGCACCTGGCCGCGCACCAGCCGCGCGGTGGAGGTCCAGTTGAACAGCACGAAGATGATCACGAGCAGCGCGGGCCGGAACCACACCGACTCCTGGTCGCGCGGGCCGTAGAACTGGTGCACCGCCAGTGGCACCAACGCGAAGCAGAAGATGTAGAACGGGAACGCGAGCACCAGGTCGAGCACCCAGGTGATCACCGCGTCGACCCAGCCGCCGAGGTAGCCGGCCACGATCCCGAGCACGATGCCGAGCATGAGCGTCAGCGTCGCCGCGGTGAACGCGATCATCAGGGAGGTACGCAGCCCGTACACGATCTGGATGAAGATGTCGCGCCCGATGCCGGGCTGGATGCCCAGCCAATGGTCGGCGTCGATGCCGGCGTACCCGAGCGGGAAGCCGTTGGCGTCCAGCCGGTCCGGGAACCGGTCCAGCGGACCCGCCCCGTAGAGCCGCGCGATCAGCGGGGCGCACACGGCGACGAGGATGAACACCAGCAGCGTGGCGCCGCTGACGATGGCGACCCGGTCCCGCCGCAGCCGGGCCAGGGCCAACTGCCCCGGCGACCGGCCGATCAGCTCCGGCTCCGGGCCGACGTGCGCGCCCCCGGTCTGCCCGGTCTCCGCGGCCTGCTCAGCGCCTGTCAAAGTCACGGTGCCCTGCCCTCCATAGCGTGCCCCGCCGCGGGCTCGACCGGCTCCGGGTAGTGGCAGGCCGCCCGGGTGCCGACGTCGTCGCCCACCAGCGGCGGCTCCCGCGTCGCACACAACTCGGTCGCCTTCCAGCAGCGGGTCCGGAACCGGCAGCCCGACGGGGGGTTGAGCGGGGTCGGCACGTCGCCGACGAGACGGATCCGCTCCCGACCCGACCCGGTCACCTCCGGCACGGCGGACAGCAGCGCCCGGGTGTAGGGATGCCGGGGCCGGGCGTAGATGTGCTCCCGGTCGCCGATCTCGACGATCTTGCCGAGGTACATCACCGCCACGCGCTCGCAGAAGTGGCGCACCACCGCGAGGTCGTGCGCGATGAACACGAAGGCCAGCCCGAGGTCGCGTTGCAGGCCGCGAAGCAGGTTGATGACCTGCGCCTGGATCGACACGTCCAGCGCGGAGACCGGCTCGTCGGCCACGATCAGCTTCGGACGCAGGGCCAGCGCCCGGGCGATGCCGACCCGCTGGCGCTGCCCGCCGGAGAACTCATGCGGGTAGCGGTTGTAGTGCTCCGGGTTGAGCCCGACGGTCTCCAGCAGCTCCTGCACCCGCCGCTTGATCCCGCCGGGCGGGTCGATCCCGTTGACGACCAGGGGCATCGCCACGATCTTCCCGACCGTGTGGCGGGGGTTCAGCGAGGCGTACGGGTCCTGGAAGATGATCTGCAACTGCTGGCGCAGCGGGCGCAGCTCGCGCCGGCCCAGGTGGGTGATGTCGCGCCCCTCGAAGGTGATCCGCCCGCCGGTGGGTTCCAGCAGCCGGGCGAGCAGGCGCCCGGTCGTGGACTTGCCGCAGCCGGACTCGCCCACCAGCCCCAGCGTCTCGCCTGGACGCACCTCGAAGTCGATGCCGTCCACCGCGCGTACGAACGCCTTGCGGCCGAACGCCCCGGAGCGCACCGGGAAGTGCTTGGTCAGGCCCTCGACGGTCAGCAGCGGCGCCTGCGCGTCCCTCGACCCGGCGGCCGGCGGCGCGGATGCCAACTGCCCGGCGGTCATCGGGCCGCCCCCACCGACGCGACGTCCCGCCGGTAGATGGCCACCCGGTCGTCGGGCGGCAGGTGGCAGGCGACGCCGTGGCCGGGCTCGGCCACCGGCAGCAACGCCGGTACCTCCACGTCGCACGGACCGCCGCCACGCAGCGCGTACCGGCAGCGGGGGTGGAAGGCACAACCGCGTGGCACGTTGATCATGCTCGGCGGGTTGCCCGGGATCGGCAGCAGATCCGCGTCCGCGTCGCCGTGCAGCGACGGCACACTGGACAGCAGCCCCCAGGTGTACGGGTGCTGCGGGCGGCGCAGCACCTGCTCGACGCTGCCGTGCTCCACACACCGCCCGGCGTACATCACCAGCACGTCGTCGGCGACCTGGCTGACCACTCCGAGATCGTGCGTGATCAGGATGATCGCCGAGTGGAACTCGGCCTGCAGGTCGGCGAGCAGGTCCAGGATCTGCGCCTGCACGGTCACGTCCAGCGCGGTCGTGGGCTCGTCGGCGACGAGCAGCTCGGGGTTGTTGACCAGCGCCATCGCGATCATCACCCGCTGCCGCATGCCGCCGGAGAACTCGTGCGGGTACTGGCGCGCGCGTCGCGCGGGCTGCGGGATGCCGACCCGCGCCAGCATCTCCACCGCGCGCTCGTGCGCCTGCCGACGGCTCGCCTTCGGATGGTGGACGCGGTACGCCTCGGCGATCTGCCGGCCGACCGTGTAGTACGGGTGCAGCGCGGAGAGCGGGTCCTGGAAGATCATCGCCATGTCCCGGCCCCGCAGCCGGCTGACCTCCTCCTCCCGCAGGCCCACGACGTTGCGGCCACCCACGAGGATCTCGCCCTCGATCCGGGTCCGCTTCGCGTTGTGCAGCCCGAGGACGGCCAGCCCGGTCACGCTCTTGCCCGAGCCGGACTCCCCGACGATGCCGAGCGTGCGCCCGCGTCGGAGCGAAAAGGAGAGTCCGTCCACGGCCTGCACCACACCGTCCTCGGTGTCGAACCGCACCCGCAGGTCGCGCACCCGAAGGTAGGGGTCGTCCACCGGAGGCTGTGCCGGCACACCTGCAGCCGCCACGCATACCTCCCGCCGCCGTTGTTGGAGGGAAGTTACAACGAATCGCGAGCGATGAAAACGACCTACATGAAGGCGCACCCTTCGCGGACCGGGAAACGGTCGACCGGGAAACGGTCGCCCGACGGCGGTGGACCCTGCCCTAGGGTTGAGATCATGACGCACTTCGACGCAGCGACCGAGGCGGTCGAGGCGGCGCTCGCCGCCGGTGCCAGGTACGCGGACGCGCGGGTGATGCATCGACGCTACGAGTCGATGTCCGCCCGCAACGGGGAGATCGAGGAGCTGACGCAGGACGAGGACGCCGGCATCGGCGTGCGCGCCCTGGTCGGCTCGTCGTGGGGCTTCTACGCGGTACCCGAACTGACCTCGAGCGCCGCCCGGCAGGCGGGCACCCGCGCTGCGGAGATCGCGGCAGCCTCGGCGACCGTGCCGGGACCCCGCATCGACCTGGTCGCGAGCACGCCCGTGGCCGACTCCTGGGCCAGCGACTGCCAGGTGGACCCGCTGGACGTCGCGCTGTCCGACAAGGGTGACCTGCTCGTGGCCGCCACCCGGGCCATGCGCGAACACGGCGCCGACCACGCCGAAGGGCTCTACCAGATCTGGGACACCCGCAAGTGGTTCGTCTCCTCCGAGGGCCACCGCATCGACCAGCACATCCGCGAGTGCGGCGGCGGCATCTCGGCGACCGCGATCGGCGACGGCGAGACGCAGCGGCGCTCCTACCCGTCCTACCGCGGCCAGTACGGCACCCGCGGCTGGGAGCTGGTCACCGAGCTGGACCTGCTCGCGCACGCTCCGCGTGTCGCCGAGGAGGCCCGCGCGCTGCTCACCGCGCCGCTGTGCCCCTCCGGCACGACCACGCTGATCCTCGGCGGCGAGCAGCTCGCCCTGCAGATCCACGAGTCGGTGGGGCACGCGATCGAGCTGGACCGCATCCTCGGCTGGGAGGCCGCCTTCGCCGGCACCTCCTGGCTGGACCTGGCCCAGCTCGGCTCGCTGCAGTACGGATCGGAGCTGATGAACATCACGATCGACCCGACGATCCCCGGGGCGCTGGGCAGCTTCGGCTACGACGACGAGGGCACCCCGGCCACCCGGCGCGACGCGGTCCGCGAGGGCATCTGGGTCGGCGTGCTCGCCGGGCGGGACTCCGCGGCCGTGGCCGGGCTGGACTACGCCGGCAGCGTCCGCGCGGACGGCTGGGCCCGGCTGCCGATGGTGCGGATGACCAACGTCGGCCTGGAACCCGGGCCGCACACGCTCGAGGAGATCATCGCCTCGACGGACGAGGGCGTCTACATGGAGACCAACCGGTCCTGGTCCATCGACGACAAGCGGCTGAACTTCCAGTTCGGCTGCGAGATCGGCTGGGAGGTACGCGACGGCAAGCTGGGCCGGATGCTGCGCAACCCCACGTACACCGGCATCGGGCCGGTGTTCTGGCGCTCGATGGACATGCTGTCGTCGGAGATCGTCGCCTGGGGCACGCCGAACTGCGGCAAGGGGCAGCCCGGGCAGGTGGGCCACACCGGCCACCCGGCGGCACCGGCCCGGTTCCGCGACGTACGAGTGGGGGTGCGGGCATGACCGGCGAGCACGTCGACACGAACGAACGCATGGACGCCACCGAGCGCATGGACGCCAACGAGCAGCTGAACCTCGCCGCACGGGTCCTCGATCTGGTCCGGGCCGCGGCCGGGCCCGGCACCCAGGCCGAGGTGAGTGTCGACCACTACGCGCTGGCGCTGACCCGGTTCGCGAACTCGTTCATCCATCAGAACGTCGCCGACACCACCACCCAGGTGCGGGTACGCCTGCACGCCGCGGGCCGCACGGCGACCGGGGTGACGACTTTGGTCGACCGCGACGGCCTGGCCGGCCTGGTCGACCGTACGGTGACCGCGCTGCGCCACGCCCCGGCCGACCCCGGCTGGGCCGGGCTCGCGCCACCGGCCGTCCCCGGCGGTGCGGGCGGCTGGGATCCGGCGACCGCGTTGGCGACCCCGGATGAGCGCGCGCAGCGGGTCCGGGCGTTCGTCGACGCCGCAGGCGGGCTCGAGGCGGCCGGCTACGTGCGCACGGAGAACTGGGTCGGGGCGTTCGTGAACTCCGCCGGGCAGTCGGTCACCGGGCGGACGACCCAGGCCGCGATGGACGCCATCGCCCGTACCCGGGGCTCCGACGGCGTGGCCCGGCTGGCGGCGACCGCGCTGTCCGACATCGACGGCGCGGTGCTGGGCGCCCGGGCGGTGGCGAAGGCCCGGGCCGGGGTCGACCCGGTGGAGCTGCCGCCCGGCCGCTACGAGGTGGTCCTCGAGCCCACGGCCGTCGCCGACCTGCTCAGCAACCTGGCGATCTGGGGCTTCAACGGCAAGGCGTACGTCGAGCGGCGGTCGTTCGTGGCGCCCGGCGAGGCGCAGTTCGACCCGTCGGTGACGCTGGTCGACGATCCGGTCAACGGGGCGAACGTGTCACTGCCGTACGACGCGGAGGGCACGCCCCGCCGGCGGCTGGTGCTCGTCGAGGGCGGCGTGAGCCGGGCGGTCGCGCACGACCGGCGTACCGCGGCCAAGGCGGGCGCCGAGTCCACCGGGCACGCGGGGGCCGGCTCGGCCTCGTGGGGGCCGATGCCGCTGAACCTGCGGCTCGAGCCGGCGAGCGCCGCAGTCGGCGAGGTCGCCGAGGTGGCCGGGCCGGTGGCGGACTCGTCGGTGGCCGCCCTGGTGGCGGACGTACGGCGGGGCGTGCTGGTGACCGACCTGTGGTACACCCGGGTGCTGGACCCGAAGAGCCTGGTGGTCACCGGGCTCACCCGCAACGGCGTGTGGCTGATCGAGGATGGCGAGGTGACCCGGCCGGTGGCGAACTTCCGGTTCACCCAGTCGTACCCGCAGGCGCTCGGTCCGGGCGCGGTGCTGGGCGTGGGCGCGCACGCCGACGCCCTGCCCGGAAGCTGGTCGATCGCCCAGTGGACCGCTCCCGCGCTGCGCCTGGCCGCCTGGAACTTCACCGGCGGCGCCTCCGGCTGACCGGTCCGGCGCCGGCCCAGCCCGGCTCAGCCCAGCCCGGCATTTTCAGGGAAAGTGCTGTTCAGTAGATCTCCACAGGTGCACTTTCCCTGAAAATGCACCCCAGACCCCCTCCACGAGCGCATTTTCCCGGAAAATGCACAGGGCTCGGAGGGCTCAGCGGGGGCGGCGGGCGGCGAGGGCGGCGGCGATCTCGGCGACCACGGCCGGGAAGTCGTCGCGCATCCTGCCGGCCGTCACGTGCAGCACCAGCCACCCCGCGTTCTGCAGGCGGTTCAGCCGCCGGCGGTCCCGCTCCAACTGCTCCGCGGACGCGTGCCAGGCCCCGTCGTACTCCACGGCCACCCGCCGCTCCGGCCAGGCCAGGTCCACTCGGGCGATGAACCGGCCCTCGTGGCGCACCTCGAACTGCGCGACCGGCACCGGTAGCCCAGCCATCAGCAGCTTGACGCGCAGCCGGGACTCCTGCGGCGACTCCGCCCGGGAGTCCATCAGCCCGATCGCCCGCTCGGCCCGCCGGCTGCCCTTTCGGCCCTTCGCCGCCGCCAGCCGGGCGCGCAGCTGCGCGGTGCGCACGTGGCCAGCCCGCGCGAACGCGTCCAACGCGACCACCGCCGCCTCGAGATCCCGCTGCCGCGCCAGGTCCCAGGCGGTGCGTTCGGGGGTGGTCACGCGCAGGTCACCGATACGGGTGACATCCGTGTCGGGCAGGGCCTCGCACCGGATGCGCAGGCCCTGCACCGGGCCGAACCGGGCCGCCGGCGGGGTCAGCACCTCGACCGGCGCCCCGGGTCGCAGCACGTCCACCCCGTAGAGGCAGGCGGCGCTGGCACCGGCGATCACCGCGCGCGGCGGGATGACGAGGTGGGCGGCGCGGCACAGAACCGCGTGATCGACCTCCACATGGGAAGCCACGTACACATCGCGCAGGAGGCGGCGCCATTGCGGACCGCGTAGCACCGCCCGGTTGAGGTCACCGGCGCCGATGACCACACTGCCGCGGAACACATCCTCCGCCGTACGCCCTCGGGACATGCCCGACAGCGTGCCGCAGGATCTCGATCCGGCGCTTCCGCTGTCCACAGCCCCTCCCCGCATTCTCCGGGAAAATGTACCGATAGAGATCAACTTCTCGACACTTTCCCCGAAAATGCGGAAGGAGAGGGGCGTGGACGAGCGACCGGGGCAGTGAAGTTGTACACAAACAGGCCGCACCATGGCCTACGGGGTTTCGTCGGCCTGCGTCACGGGCGAGACTCCCAGCGAACGTCAAGGTAACCACAGGGCGTACCGTGGGGACCGACGGGCGCCGGTGCGGCCGGGGCTCCCCCGTGCCCGCGCGGCGCCGATCCGTATCAGCCCGTCAGGGAGCGAACAGGGATGAGTTCTACGGCAACCAGGCCGATCGGGCAGCGGCCACGTGCCTCGATCGCGGCGAAGACCTTGCGCACCGACCGATGGTGGCTGCCCCCGGTCACCATCGGCACGGTCCTCGCGATCTTCGTGATCTACACGTCGATCCGGGTCTTCATGGGCAGGTGGTACTGGGTCGACGACTTCCACTACCTGACGCCGCTGTACTCCCCATGTGTGAGCGAGTCGTGCGTGCCGGGCTCCTCGCACTTCGGGGTCTGGCTGCCGGCGCTGCCGTTCTTCCTGCCGCTCGGGATCATCGCGTTCCCGATCGTCGCCGGCTTCCGGGTCACCTGCTACTACTACCGCAAGGCCGGCTACCGCTCGCTCTGGGCGTCGCCCCAGGCCTGTGCGGTGCGTGAGCCGCACAAGAAGTACACCGGCGAGACTCGGTTCCCGCTGATCCTCATGAACGCGCACCGGTACTTCTTCTACTTCGCCGCCGTGGTGCTCGTGATCAACCTGTGGGACATGCTGCTGGCCTTCCGCGGCCCCAACAACAGCTTCGGCGTCGGCCTCGGCAGCTTGATCATCCTGTTCAACTGGGTGATGCTGGCCGGCTACACGCTGTCCTGCCACGCCTGCCGCCACGTGGTGGGCGGCCGGCTCAAGCACTTCTCGCGGCACCCGCTGCGCTACCGGTTCTGGACCTTGGTCTCCAAGCTCAACGGCCGGCACGGGCAGTTCGCGATGATCTCGCTGTTCACGGTGATGCTCACCGACCTCTACATCATGTCCGTCTCCGCCGGGTGGATCACCGACCTTCGGCTCTTCAACTGAGGGCGACCAGAACAATGACTCAAATCCAACGACACCAGTACGACGTGGTCGTGATCGGGGCCGGCGGCGCCGGTCTGCGCGCGGCGATCGAGGCGCGGCTGGCCGGCAAGCGGACCGCGATCATCTCCAAGTCGCTGTTCGGCAAGGCGCACACGGTCATGGCCGAGGGCGGCGCCGCCGCCGCGATGGGCAACGTGAACCCGCGGGACAACTGGATGGTCCACTTCCGGGACACCATGCGGGGCGGCAAGTTCCTCAACGACTACCGGATGGCCGAGCTGCACGCCAAGGAGGCGCCCGAGCGGGTCTGGGAGCTGGAGACGTACGGCGCGCTGTTCGACCGGACCAAGGACGGCAAGATCTCGCAGCGCAACTTCGGCGGCCACGAGTACCCGCGCCTGGCCCACGTCGGCGACCGCACCGGCCTGGAGCTGATCCGCACCCTGCAGCAGAAGGTCGTCTCGCTGCAGCAGGAGGACAAGAAGGAGTTCGGCGACTACGAGGCCCGGATCCGGGTCTTCGCCGAGTGCACGATCACCGAGCTGCTGCTCGACGACGGCCGGATCGCCGGGGCGTTCGGCTACTTCCGCGAGAGCGGGGAGTTCGTGCTCTTCGAGGCCCCTGCGATCGTGCTCGCCACCGGCGGCGTCGGCAAGTCGTACAAGGTGACCTCGAACTCCTGGGAGTACACCGGCGACGGGCACGCGCTCGCCCTGCGGGCCGGCGGCACCTTGATCAACATGGAGTTCCTGCAGTTCCACCCGACCGGCATGGTCTGGCCGCCGTC
>VSCG01000047.1:0-20489 GCA_047459115.1 Micromonosporaceae bacterium | reverse complement strand
GTAGATCATCCTCCACAAAGGAGAAAAGAGCCTAGATCATTTTGTTAGGAACTCTAAGACGTACTCGCCGAAGCTCATCGGGCCCTCCCTTTCGTTGCCGGCGCCGGGCCTTCTCGCAAGGTCGGCCAGTGTACGTGCCTCATTTGACGAACCCGTTACATATTTCACGGGTCCGTCACACATTGCGCCGAAGGGCCTTCCCGCATGCCGATGGCCTGCAGCCGTGGTCAGATAACGGTTTCATGAGCGCGTCGCTGCGAAATGGCCGCAACACGCTGGGGAATCTTCCTCTGTCCCCATGCGAACACCTTGTCGGCAAACGAGTGTCGTAAAGGCATGCGCCTGCGTGCGCGCTCGCGCTCTGGCGAGATGCACTGGGGTTCCGTTGCCGGCAAAGGGTTCCGGGATATGCGACCGATGTGGACAGTTAACCGTGCGGGTGAAACGAAGTCGCCGGCAAGCCACGCGGGACGTACCGCTCGGCGGACCCCACCTCCGGCCACGTTGGCGTGGGGCTTGGCCATGCTTGATGTGGGGTAGATCACGACATCCCCGGCTGCCACTGCCCAACGAGCTGTGGTCAAGGTCATTCCGCGAGGTGTGTGACGGGCGGCGCCGTATTCCGAAAATACCCTAGGGGGGTAGGGTAGGCTCGAGGCGAGGAGGCAGGATGGCATCGCAGACCACGGGTCGCGGACTTCCAGCAGCGACCGGCCTGATCGAGCTCGAGATCGGCGGGATGACCTGCGCCTCGTGCGCGGCGCGCATCGAAAAGAAGCTCAACCGGATCGACGGGGTGACCGCTACGGTCAACTTCGCGACCGAGAAGGCGAAGGTCGAGTTCACCGCCCCGCTGACCCCGGACGACCTGATCGCCGTGGTCGAGCAGACCGGCTACACCGCCCGGGTGCCGCGCCCGCAGCCGGCCGCGCCGCAGGCCGCCGCCCCGGCGCAGGACGCCGAGGAAGAGGCGGTACGGCCGCTGCGGCTGCGCCTGTGGATCAGCCTCGCCCTCGCCGTGCCGGTGATCGCCATGGCGATGATCCCAGCGCTGCAGTTCCGCAACTGGCAGTGGCTGTCGGCGATCCTCGCCACGCCGGTCGTGTTCTACGGCGGCTGGCCGTTCCACAAGGCCGCCTGGGCGAACCTGCGCCGCGGCGCGGCCACCATGGACACCCTGATCTCGCTCGGCACTCTGGCCGCGTTCGGCTGGTCGATGTACGCGCTGTTCTTCGGCACCGCCGGCGAGCCCGGGATGACGCACCCGTTCTCGCTGACGATCCAGCGGACCGCCGGCGCCGACGCGATCTACCTGGAGGTCGCCGCCGGGGTCACGGCGGCGATCCTCGCCGGCCGGTACTTCGAGGCCCGGGCCAAGCGCCGCGCCGGCGCCGCGCTGCGGGCGCTGCTGGAGTTCGGGGCCAAGGACGTCGCGGTGCTGCGCGGCGGCCGCGAGGAGCGCATCCCGGTCGGCCAACTCGTCGTCGGCGACCGGTTCGTGGTGCGGCCCGGCGAGAAGATCGCCACCGACGGCGTGGTGGAAGAGGGCACGTCGGCGGTCGACGCCAGCATGCTCACCGGCGAATCCGTGCCGGTCGAGGTCGGCCCCGGCACGCCCGTCGTCGGCGCCACCGTCAACGCCGGCGGCCGCCTGATCGTGCGCGCCACCCGGGTCGGGGCCGACACTCAACTCGCGCAGATGGCGCGGCTGGTGGAGGAGGCGCAGACCGGCAAGGCGCCCGTGCAGCGCCTCGCCGACCGGATCTCGGCGATCTTCGTACCCGTCGTCATCACGCTCGCCGTGGTGATCCTCGGGTTCTGGCTCGCCGCCGGCGCCCCGCCGGCGGCCGCGTTCAGCGCCGCGGTGGCGGTGCTGATCATCGCCTGCCCGTGCGCGCTGGGCCTCGCCACCCCGACCGCGCTGCTGGTCGGCACCGGCCGTGGCGCGCAACTCGGCATCCTCATCAAGGGTCCGGAAATGCTGGAGTCGACGCGCCGGGTGGACACCGTCGTGCTCGACAAGACCGGCACGGTCACCACCGGCCACCTGACGCTCGCCGACGTGATCCCCGGCGAGGGCGAGGACGCCGACGAGGCGCTGCGCCGCGCGGGCGCGCTGGAGCACGCCTCTGAGCACCCGATCGCCAAGGCGATCGCCGCCGCGGCGGCGGAGCGGCTGGGCGACCTGCCGCCAGTGCGCGAGTTCGCCAACTCAGAAGGGCTCGGCGTGCGCGGCGTGGTCGGCGGCACGACGGTGCTGGTGGGCCGGCCACGGCTGCTCGCCGAGCACGGTTTCCGGCTGCCCGCCGACCTGGCCGCCGCCGTCGACGCCGCGCAGGCGCAGGGGCGGACGGCCGTCGTCGTGGGTTGGGACGGCCTGGTGCGCGCTGTCCTCGTGGTGGCCGACACCGTCAAGCCGACCAGCGCCGAGGCGGTGCGGCAGTTGCGCGACCTCGGCCTGACTCCGGTGCTGCTGACCGGCGACAACGCCGTGGCCGCCCGGGCAGTCGCCGCGCACGTCGGCATCGACGAGGTGATCGCTGAGGTGCTGCCGGCGGACAAGGTCGACGTGGTCAAGCGGCTGCAGGCGCAGGGCCGGGTCGTGGCGATGGTCGGCGACGGCGTCAACGACGCGCCGGCGCTCGCCCAGGCCGACCTCGGCTTGGCGATGGGCACCGGCACCGACGTGGCGATCGAGGCCAGCGACCTGACCCTGGTACGGGGGGACCTGCGGGTGGCCGCGGACGCGATCCGGTTGTCCCGCCGGACCCTGCGCACCATCAAGGGCAACCTGTTCTGGGCGTTCGCCTACAACGTGGCCGCCCTGCCGCTGGCCGCCGCGGGGCTGCTCAACCCGATGATCGCGGGCGCGGCGATGGCGCTCAGTTCGGTGTTCGTCGTCTCCAACAGCCTGCGGCTGCGCGCCTTCCGGGCCCAAACGTCGGCACGCTGAGACGGCGGTGATGGTCCGACGGCGGTGACGGTTCGCGCCGGGACGGCGGTGACGGTTCGCGCTTGGTGGTGTGGGTACACCCGTTCAGGGCCCGATAGCCGGCGGCGGGCGTCAGCGGGGTGCTTTGCGAGCCCGGCGCCCGCCGCCTCCTTCGCCCGGGTCCACTGCGGCTACAGGTTCGGTGGTGCCGAGTAGACGGCGCCCGCGAACTGGGCCACCTTCTTGCCCTCCAAGTGCGTAGCCAGGTCCGCCTCGCTGATCATCCCGACCAGGCGATGGTTCTCGATGACCGGGAGCCGGCGGATCTTGTGTTCCTCCATCAGCTTGAGGACTTCCTTCTCGTCGGCGTCGGCGTCCACCCAGACCGGAGTGCCCTGTGCCAGTTCCCCGGCCATCGTGGTGCTCGGATCCTTGCCCTCGGCGATCCCGCGGATCACGATGTCCCGGTCCGTGATGATGCCGTGCAGACGGTCGTCCATCCCGCAGATCGGCAACGCGCCGACCCTCATGTCGCGCATCTTCCGCGCGGCCATCTCGATGGTTTCCTGCTCACCGATGCACTCGGCACCGGGATGCATAATGTCGCGTGCCTTCATTCTTCCCCCCGTATCCCCGCACGCTGCGGGCGGCGTCCGCGGGCGTTTGCCTTATCCGCCAGGGGTTTCTCACTCCCCGGGCTTTTTCGCCCCGCAGCGTCATCGTAGGCGGCCGCACGGCCAGGGGAAGCTGAACGCCAAGCTCGGCCGGCATGACCTCGTAACGGCCGCGCGCCCGCCCGCGCGCCCATACGCTGATCGAGTGCCGAGCCTGCGCGAACTGGTCGAACACACTCCGCCGACCCGGGAACGCTTCGCCGATCTGCTGCGGGTGCTGGCGATCACGGCGGTGGTGCTCGGGCACTGGCTGGTCACCAACATCGGGTACGACCCCGCCGGGCGGCTCGTCGGGCGCTCCGCCTTGCCGCAGCTGACCTGGGCCCATCCGCTCACCTGGCTGTTCCAGGTCATGCCGGTGTTCTTCTTCGTCGGCGGCTTCGCCAACGCGGCGTCACTGCGGTCGCACCGCGAGCGGGGCGGTGACGCGGTCGGGTGGCTGCAGAACCGTGCCGCTCGGCTGGTCCGGCCCACCACCGTGCTCGTCGTGGTGCTCGCGGCCGGGTCGCTGCTCGCCCGCTGGCTCGGCACGGACCCGCAACTGATCCGTAGCGCCGTCTGGTACGCCTCGATCCCGCTGTGGTTCCTCTCCGCCTACCTCACCGTGGTGCTGCTGGCGCCCGTGATGTACGCCGCGCACCAGCGCTTCGGGCTCGTCGTACCGGTAGTGCTGGTCGGTCTGGTGGCGCTCGGCGACATCGCCCGGCTGAACGGCGTCGGAACGTGGGGCCTCGGCAGCTACCTGTTCGGCTGGCTGGCCATGCACCAGATGGGCTTCGCGTGGCGCGACGGCGACCTGCGGCCCCAGCCGCGGGTGGCGCTGCCGCTGCTGCTCGGAGGGCTCGCCGCCGCCGTGCTGCTCACCACGGTCGGTCCGTACCCGGTCAGCATGATCAATGTGCCGGGGGAGCGGGTGCACAACATGTCCCCGCCCACCGTGGCCCTGCTGTCGGTCGCCGCGGCCCAGTTCGGCCTCGCGCTGCTGCTGCGAAACCGCGCCGAGCGCTGGCTGCGGGGCACCCGGCCGTGGACGGTGGTGGTCGCAGCGAACTCCGTCGTGCTGACCGTCTTCCTGTGGCACCTCACCGGCGCGGTGCTGCTGGTCGGCGCGCTGCACGGCCTGGGCTGGCTGCCCACCCCGCCGGTCGGGTCGACTGCGTGGTGGCTGTGGCGGCTGCCCTGGCTGGCGATGCTGGCCGTGGTGCTCGCCGTGCTCGTCGCGATCTTCAGCCCGATCGAGCGGCGCAGCACCCGTCGGCCGTCTGACCGGCCCCGCTGGTTGCCGGACCGGCTCGCCCGCGTGCTGGGCCGGCCCGAGGTGCGGCTGGTGCTGACCGTCGCCGGATTCGTCGCCGTCGTCGTCGGTCTGGTCACCAACAGCACTGCCCCACAGACCAGCCCGCAGCGGCTCGGCGTGCCCGTCGGTGCGTTGGCCGCCTTCCTGATCGGCGCGGCGGTGCTGCGGTTGATGCGCTCTATCCCCGATTCGCGGGGCTGAGTACAGTCGACCGGTGACCGGAGAGCTCGTGCCGAAGCCTGAGACGCGGGTGTCCGATGCGGAACGGGACAGGGTGGTCGAACTACTGACCCGGGCGGTCGGCGAGGGAAGGCTCACGCTAACCGAGTTCGAGGAGCGGCTGAGCGGGGTGCTGGCCGCCGCGACATACGCCGATCTCGTTCCGTTCACCGCGGACCTCCCGGAGGCCGCGGCGCCCGACGTGGTCGAGTTGCGGTCCCGCGCCTCCGCCCTGAAGCGGGCGGGGCGGTGGGTGGTGCCGCGCCGGCTCGTCGTCCAGGCCCAGGAGTCGAGTGTGAAGCTGGACTTCACCGAGGCGGTCGTCGCCACGCCCACCGTCGAGGTGCTGCTGGACGTGCGCTCCAGCGGCGTCACTCTGGTGCTGCCGAGAGGTGCCTCGGCCAGTGTGGACGACATCGAGATGGTGGCGAGCTCCGCCAAGACCACGGTGCCCGACGCGGGTGGACTGCACGTGCTGGTACGCGGCCGGATGAAGTCATCGGCCTTACGGGTTCGCTACCAGCGCCGGTTCCTGCGCTGGCGGTGGTGACTCCGGTCTCGGCGATCCCATGCCGGCGCGCGCGAGGTTTGGCCGAGGCCTGCCGGGGGTAGCCAACTCGCCATGGCGTACCCGGTCACGGCCCTGTCCCAGACGCGGCTGCGTGCCCGCGACCGCTTCCTCGATGCGGCGGTGGCCGACCTGCTCGCCCACGACGCGCGCCTGCCCGACCTGTCGGTACGGGTCCAGTTCGACCGCGGCGTGGCGCACCTGACCGGTGACGTCCCGGACGCGTCCACGCTGGCGATGGTGCGTCGGCTGATCGGCCGGCTCGACGGGGTCCTCGCCGTGTGGGACCGGGTCCGCGTCGACGGCCGGCCTCCGGTCACCATCGATCTCGGCTGTGGCGACAGCCTCCAGTACCCGGAGAACATCGGCATCGACCGGCGACTGACCAAGTCCTGCTCGGTGGTCGCCGACCTGAACCGTGGGCTGCCGCTGGCGGACCGGTCCGTGGACCGCCTGTTCACCGTGCACGTGCTGGAGCATCTCGTCGACTACCTGGCGCTGCTGGACGAGTGCCACCGCGTGCTGCGCCCCGGCGGGGTCCTGCACGTGCTCGCGCCGTGGTGGCGGCACGTCAACGCGGTCGCCGATCCGACGCACATCCGTTTCTTCGACATCCAGACGATCAAGGGCATCCTGGCACCGCCGTCCGGGCACCGGTGGTTCCCGCTGCACGTCGGGTGCGACGGCGCGACGGTCTTCGCCGACCTGACCCCCGACCACGACGGCACCGAACCCGATCCGGGGGAGCTGGCCCGGTTCTTCGACTGACCGGCGCCGACCTAGGGAGGTAGCGATGGTGCGAGCAGGGACCGAGACGTTCGCCGACCGGGAGACCGCGGGGCGGGCGCTGGCCGAGCAGGTCGAGGTGTACCTCGGGCGGCAGGAGGCGCCGCTGCGGCCGCCGCTGGTGCTGGCGCTGCCGCGGGGCGGAGTCCCGGTCGGGGACGAGGTGGCGCGCACTATCGGCGCGGAACTCGACGTGGTCGTCGCCCGCAAGATCGGCATGCCCGGTCATCCCGAGTTCGGCATCGGCGCGGTCACCGCCGACGGTCCACCGATCTTCAACCAGGAGGTGCTCCGCCGGGTCGGGCTCACCGGGACGGACCTGGCCGACGCGGTGGCCGCGGAGCGGGCCGAGGCGCGCCGGCGGCTGCGGCGCTACCGGGGCGACCGGCCGCCACCCGAGATCGCCGACCGGATCGTGATCGTGGTGGACGACGGGCTGGCCACCGGCATCACCGCGATGGCCGCACTGCGGTCCGTACGCGAGGAGGGGCCACGCAACCTCGCGTTCGGCGCACCGGTGTGCTCGCCTGACGCGACGGTCAGCCTTACCGCTGAGGCCGACGCGGTGATCTGCGTGCTGACGCCGGCCCTGTTCACCGCCGTCGGCGAGTTCTACGAGGACTTCGCCCAGATGACCGACGAGGAGGTCGAGGCGATCCTCGCCCGATCCGCCGGCACGGCCACCGGCCGTCGCCCGCGCTGAGCGCTGACGGCGCGTCGACCGCGGGCGGCACGCGGCGAGCCGGATTCAGTCCGGCCGGGGTCCGCCGGTGGTCCGTTCGGCCTCAGCCTTGACCGCGACCAACGCCTGCGCGACCGCGTTTTCCCGCCGGCGCGCGACCACCGCGCCCCAGAGCGCGCCCACCGCCCACAGGTCGGTGGCGAGCTCCCCGGCGTACTCGACACGGGTGGTCAGGCCGTGGTCACTGAGCACGAACTCCTCGACGACGTGCGGCACCGGGCCGCGTAGCAGCCGGACGTCCACCCGGTCGGGCGCGGTGAAGCGCAGCAGCTCCACGGTGCGCGTCACAAGCCCCGCCCACATCGGCGCGTCGTGTCGGGCGAGCACCATGTCGCCGCCGCGCTCGAGCACCCGCAGCCGGTCCCGCCCGGCGGGCGTCGGGTGCTGCGACAGGTACGGCCGGGCGAGGATGTCGAAGACCTCGGCGCGGGCGGCGCCGATGTCGACGGTGAGCGGGCCGAGCGGGCGGGTGCGCCGGCCGACGTCGAGGTCGACGGTCAGCGCGCCGGTCGACAGGCCGACGTACCCGGCCGCGGTGAGCCCGCCGGCGAGCCCGATCGCCCGCCCGAGTCGGCCCGGAAACCTGCCCACGTGCCCACCGTAGCCACGGCGGCTGCCCGGCGCCCCGCAATGCCCACCAATCCGCGCCCACCCGCCGATCGCGAATCTCCCGCCGGCGGGCGGTCACTTGCAGGCGACCATCCGCTGGATGAGGCCGAGCCGCATCCGCTCGCGGCGTTCGATGACGAAACCGTGCCGCTCGGCGACGTCCGCCGGCCGTCCCCGCAGCCACCGCGGCTCGGCGTGGTCGAGGAGCAGCAGCCGCCCGCCCGGGCGCAGCACCCGGTGCACCGAACTCACCATCGGCGAACTCGCCGCGCACTTCGGCCTGGCCACCCACGTGCTGCGCCACTGGGAGTCGGTCGGGCTGCTGCAGCCCGCCCGGCGCGTCAACGGCCGGCGCCGCTACCACCAGAATCACCTGACCCGGGTCGCGATCATCGTGCACGCTCGCGAACTGGGGTTCGGCCTCGACGAGATCCGCGCGATACTCACCGCCGACGACGCAACCGCGGCCGGCGGGCCGTGCTGCGGCGTCACCTAGAGGAGCTGGAGCGCCGGATCGCGCAGGCGCAGGCGACCAAGCGGCTCATCGAACACGCGCTGGCCTGCGAGGCGGAGGACTTCATGGCCTGCCCGCACTTCCAGCGCCTGGTACGCGCGCTCGACACCTCCGATTGCGCCCGAGATTCGTGCGTATGCGCTCGTGGGTATGCGCCGGAGATTCGTGGGTAATGGCACCTCGTCATGGCCAAGCAACCGACAGATGAACTGGTGACGACATGAGCCGACCGCGGATCGTGGTCGTGGGCGCCGGCTTCGCCGGCTACCAGGCGGCACGCAGGCTGTCCGGGCTGGCGCGCGGCTCGGCCGAGATCGTGCTGGTCAACCCGACCAACTACTTCCTGTACCTGCCGCTGCTGCCGGAGGTGGCGACGGGCATCCTCGAACCGCGACGGGTCGCCATCTCGCTGTCCTCCAGCCTGCCCGAGGTCCGCCTCGTGCTCGGCGAGGTGGACGGGATCGACCTGGGCGGCCGCCGCGTCGAGTACGTCGACGCCGAGGGCGCGCGGGGCACGCTGACGTACGACCGGCTGGTCATCGCGGTCGGCAGCGTGAACAAGCTGCTGCCCATCCCCGGCGCCGCCGAGCACGCTCGCGGGTTCCGCGGCCTACCCGAGGCCCTGTACCTGCGTGACCACATCATCCGGCAGTTCGAGCTGGCCGAGGCCGCCGGTGATCCGGACGAGCGGACGGCCCGGACGACGTTCGTCGTCGTCGGCGCCGGCTACACCGGCACCGAGGTGGCCGGCCACGGCGTGCAGTTCACGTCACACCTGGCCGCCACGCACCCGCGGCTGGGCGTGCAGCCGCGCTGGCTGCTGCTCGACGTGGCCCCACGGGTGCTACCCGAGCTGGACCAGCGGCTGTCGGCGACCGCGGACCAGGTGCTGCGCGGGCGCGGCGTGGACATCCGGGTCGGCACCTCGGTGAAGGAGGCGACGCCGACCGGGGTCTACCTCAACGACGGCTCCTTCGTGCCGACCCACACGCTCATCTGGTGCGTCGGGGTACGCCCCGACCCGCTCGTCGGCGGGCTCGGCCTGTCCACCATCAAGGGCCGCCTCGTGGTCGACGAGTACCTCAACGTCCCCGGGCACCCGGACGTCTTCGCCTGCGGAGACGCCGCCGCCGTGCCCGACCTGACCCGGCCCGGCCAGACCACCCCGATGACCGCGCAGCACGCCGTACGACAGGGCAAGCTGGTCGCACACAACGTCGCCGCGTCGTACGGGCGCGGCATCAAGCGGCCGTACAAGCACCACCCGCTGGGCTTCGTGGTGGACCTCGGTGGCGCGGACGCGGCGGCGAACCCGCTGGGCATCCCGCTGTCCGGGCTCACCGCCAAGACGGTCACCCGCGGCTACCACCTGCTGTCCATCCCGGCGAACCGGATCCGCATCGCGACCGACTGGCTGCTCGAGGCGCTGCTGCCCCGCCAGGACGTGCAGCTCGGGCTCGTGCGCGCCCCGGCCGTGCCGCTGGACACCGCGTCCCCCGAGCTGCCCAAGGTACGCCGGTGACCGGTGACACGGTGACCATCGACCCCTCGCCCTAGTCAGCAGCACAGACGAAGGAGGCTCGAGCCGATGACTGGACCGATAGGCTTCGGTGGCCTGGGCTCGTGGGAGGAGCTGTTCGCGCGCCTGTTCGGGCTGGGCGAGCCGCAGCGACCGGCCTATCGGGTCGACATCGGACGGTTGATGAGCGCGGACGCCCGTGAGCTCGTCGCCGATGCGGCCCGCCGGGCAGGCGAGTGGGGCTCGATCGACCTGGACACCGACCACCTGCTGTGGGCGGCGCTGCAACGGGAGGGCCTGCGGGAACTGGTGCGCCGGGCCGGCGGGAGCCCGGAGGCGCTCCTGAACGAGCTGGACAAGCGGCCCCGGGGTGAGCCGCGCGGGCAGGGCCCGATGGCGATCACCCCGGCGGCCAAGCGCGCGCTGCTGGAGGCGCACCAGATCTCCCGGGCCATGGGCTCCTCGTACATCGGACCCGAGCACATCCTCATGGCCCTGTCGCTGAACCCGGAGTCGCCCGGTGGGCACATCCTGTCGTCCGGGCGGGTCGGTCCGCGCGAGCTGCAGGCCGCCCGGGCCGGCTATGGGCCGCCCGGGGGAGGACGGCCGCCGAGCACGACGCCCACAGTGGACGAGTTCAGCCGGGACCTGACCGACCTGGCGCGCGCGGGCAAGATCGACCCGCTGGTCGGCCGCGGCGACGAGATCGCGCAGACGATCGAGGTGCTCTCCCGGCGTACCAAGAACAATCCGGTCCTGATCGGCGAAGCCGGCGTCGGCAAGACGGCGATCGTGGAGGGGATCGCGCAGCGCATCGTCGAGGGCGACGTGCCGCAGACGCTCGCCGGCAAGCGGGTGGTCCAGCTCGACATCGGCGGCGTCGTGGCCGGCACCCGGTTCCGCGGCGAGTTCGAGGAGCGGCTGAAGAAGATCATCGACGAGGTGCGTGAGCACGGCGACGAGCTCATCGTCTTCATCGATGAGCTGCACACCGTCGTCGGGGCCGGGGCGGCCGGTGGCGAGGGCGCGATGGACGCGAGCAACATGCTCAAGCCGGCACTGGCCCGCGGCGAGCTGCACATCGTCGGCGCGACCACGCTGGACGAGTACCGCAAGCACATCGAGAAGGATGCCGCGCTGGCCCGCCGGTTCCAGCCGGTCTTCGTGTCCGAGCCGACGGTGGAGGACACCATCGAGATCCTGCGCGGCCTGCGCGACCGGTACGAGGCGCACCACCAGGTGCGGTTCACCGACGAGGCGCTCGTCGGCGCGGCGCAGCTGTCCGACCGCTACATCGCCGACCGTTTCCTGCCCGACAAGGCCATCGATCTGATCGACCAGGCCGGCGCCCGGGTGCGACTGCGCACGGTGACGCCCGCGCCGGACCGCCGCGACCTGGAGCAGCGGCTCGAACAGCTGCGGCGGGACAAGGACCAGGCGGTGGCTGACGAGCAGTACGAGCGGGCCTCCGCGCTGCGCGACCAGATGGCCGAACTGCAACGCCAACTCGGGCAGGAGCAGGAGCAGGAGGCCGGCGTGCCGCAGGTCGGGCCCGAGGACATCGCCGAGGTGGTGTCGCGCTGGACCGGCATCCCGGTCAGCCAGCTCACCCAGGAGGAGCGCGAGCGCCTGCTCGGCCTGGAGGAGCACCTGCACCGGCGGGTGGTCGGGCAGACCGAGGCGGTGCAGGCCGTCGCGGAGGCGGTACGCCGCTCCCGGGCCGGTCTCGGCGACCCGAACCGGCCGATCGGCAGCTTCCTGTTCCTCGGTCCGACCGGGGTGGGCAAGACCGAGCTGGCGCGCGCGCTGGCGGAGGCCCTGTTCGGCGACGAGGAGCGGATGGTGCGCCTGGACATGAGCGAGTTCCAGGAGCGGCACACGGTCAGCCGGCTGATCGGCGCCCCGCCCGGATACATCGGGTACGGCGAAGCGGGCCAGCTCACCGAGGCGGTGCGCCGGCGGCCGTACGCGGTCGTCCTGCTCGACGAGATCGAGAAGGCGCACCAGGACGTGTTCAACATCCTGCTGCAGGTGATGGACGACGGGCGGCTGACCGACAGCCAAGGGCGGACGGTGAGCTTCAAGAACACGGTGCTCATCATGACCAGCAACATCGGGTCGGACCTCATCGGCCAGCGCCGTCAGCCGCTGGGCTTCACCAGCGACGGCCCGACCGGCGCGGGCGGATCGCTGCGCGACCAGTTGATGCGGCGGCTGCAGGAGTATTTCCGGCCGGAGTTCCTCAACCGGATCGACGAGATCATCATCTTCCAGCGGCTGGAGGCCGAGGAGCTGCGCCAGATCACCGAGCTGATGCTGGAGGAGACCCGTCGCCGGCTGCACGCGCAGGACATCACGGTCGAGTTCACGCCGGCCGCGGTCCGGTGGGTGTCCGAGCACGGCTACCAGCCCGAGTACGGGGCCCGCCCGATGCGGCGCATCATCCAGCGCGACATCGACAACACGATATCTAACATGCTGCTGCGCGGCGAGCTGCGCCCGGGGCAGCACCTGGTCGTGGACGCCCGCGACGACCAGCTGCGCTACGACGTACGGGAGCCAGCCCTCACCGGCTGACCCACGCCACCAGTCGGGGTTGATCATGAGGTTGGCAGCAGCGCTGTCGGCGTGTCGCGGCGCCAACCTCATGATCAACGGAGACGGGTGTCGCCGGAGACTGCACGGCCACGCCCGCGTCGTCGCGGTCGAGCCCGGCGCCGCCGACCGGGAAGTCGTGCGCGGATCGGCGGGCGGCCGCGGCCCGGCGGGTCAGCCCGTCGGGGCGGACCGGCCGGCCGGGCGGCCGGCACCGGTCGTGGCGAGGATGACCGACGCGACCAGGTCGGGGTCGTCGCTCATCGGCACGTGCCCGCAGCCGGGCAGGTCCACGTGGCGCGCCTTCGGCAGACGCTGTCGGGCGAGCGCCGCCTGCCGGTAGGGCAGGATCCGGTCCCGCGTACCCCAGGCCACCGTCACCGGCACCGTAGGACTGCCGGTGAACGCGTAGCTGCGCCCAGCCCGGGCGCAGGCGTCGAAGGCGCGGGCCTCGCGCAGCGCCCGGGCATCGGCCAGCGCCCGCTCCACGGTGAGCCGTCCCGGACGGGCGAAGATCATGCCGAAGGACAGCGCTCGCGACGGCGCGGCCCGGAACGCCGCGCGCAGCACGGGCTCCGGCATCCGCGCGGCGAGCCGGTGCGCGCGCAGCACGCCGAGCGCCCAGCGCAGTTCGCGCGGGGTGCAGAAGCCGGCGGGGGAGAGCGCGGTGGCCGAGGAGACCAGCCCGGCCGCGGCCAGTTCCAGGGCGATCGCCCCGCCGAGGCTGTTGCCGGCGACGTGCGGACGGTCGAGCCCCAGCTCGGTGAAGAAGGCCGCGACCGCAGTGACTACCTCGGCCATGTCGTTGGGCACCCCGCCCGCCGGCACCGGGGACGCACCGAACCCGGGCAGGTCGACGGCGATCACGTCGTGCGCCCGCGCGAGCAGGTCCAGCACCGGCTCCCAGGCGCGCCAGTGATGGCCGATGCCGTGCAACAGCACCAGCGGCTCACCCGCGCCGCGTCGTTCGTACACGAGATCCGTCATGACGTCACCTCCGTACCGGGGGAGACCTGCGCCTCCGTGCTGTGCGCGCCGAACCACCGGCCCAACGCCCGGACCTCCTGCTCCATCCGGGGCACCGAGGTACGGGCGATCCGGCCGACGACGAGGTCGTTGAGCGGGCTCGTGAACACGGCGCGCAGCGCCTGCACCGCGCCGACGGCCCGGGGCACGTAGACGCGGCGGCGGCGCCGCTCGACCGCGTCGACGAACGCCCGCGCACACGTCTCGACCGGCGTGTACGAGCCGAGCGGCCACGGCAGTTTGCGCAGCGCCTCCCGGAAGGACGGCAGGTCGTCCTTGGCGTCGCGCACCAGGTCCGTGTCGATCCAGGACGGGTGCGCGGTCCCGACGCGGACGCCGAGGTGGCGCAGTTCCAGGCGCAGCGCGTGGCCGAACTGCTCTACGCCGGCCTTGGATGCGCAGTAGGCTGCCATGCCGGGCAGCACCGCGAACGCCGCGGCCGAGGAGACCAGCAGGTAGTAGCCGCGGCTGGCGACGACGTGCGGCACCGTGGCGCTGACCGTGCGCAGCACACCGACGAGGTTGACGTCGATGGTGCGGGCCAGCGCATCGACGTCCCCGACGGCGACGGTGCCGAGGTTCGCCACGCCGGCGTTGGCCACGACCGCGTCGATGGCTCCGAACCGCTCGACGGTCCCGCGCACCGCCGCGTCCAGACTGGACTGGTCGGTCACGTCGCAGGCGAACCAGGCCGCCCGGTCGCCGAGGCCGGCGGCGAGCGACGCCAGCCGTTCGGGTTCGAGCCCGAGCAGCGCCACCCGGGCGCCCCGCTCCACGGCGATGCGGGCGGTGTGCGCTCCGATGCCCCGGGCAGCCCCGGTGACCACGACGACCTTGTCGGCCAGTCGTGCCGACCGGGAGCCGTCAGGGCGGCTGGAGAGCCCCGACCGGCCCCGGTCGCCTCCGCTGCGCGTCACCGTGCCCTCCCTGCCACTTCGGCCCGGTCACGCTTGGCCGCCACGATCTCGTACGCCGACGGATCGAACCGGCGCGTGCGCAGCCGGTACGACCAGGTGTAGCCGGGCCAGAGCGTGGAGTTGCGACCGGAGGAGTCCAGGTACCAACTGCGGCATCCGCCGCGCAGCCAGACCGTGTCCGCCATCCGGCGGTCCACTGTGGCCAGGAACCGCTGCTGCGCCTGCGGCTTCGGCTCGACCGCCCGCACGCCGGTGCGCTCGAGGTGCCGCAGCGCGCCGAGAACGTACTGGATCTGGCTTTCGATCATGAGGACCACCGAGGTGTGGCCGAGGCCGGTGTTCGGGCCGAGCAGGAGGAACAGGTTGGGGAAGCCGGCGACGGTGATCCCCTTGTACGCGCCCATCGTGGTGCTCCACGCCTGGGCCAGCGTGCGCCCGTCACGGCCGCGTACCAGGTGCGCGATCGGCGGCTCGGTCACCCGGAACCCGGTGCCGAGGATGATCGCGTCGGCCTCGCGCAGCCGGCCGTCGGCGGTGACGATGCCCGCAGGGCGGACCTCAGTGATCCCGTCCGTGACGACCTCGACATTGGGCCGGCTCAGCGCCGGGTAGTAGTCGTTGGAGAGCAGGACCCGTTTGCAGCCCATCGTGTAGCGCGGCGTGAGTTTGGCGCGCAGCGTCGGGTCGGGCACCGACCGGCGCAGGTGCCGGCGCGCGACGGCCTGACCCAGCCGCATGAGCGCAGGGCGCAGGAAGGCCGTGGCGCTCGCCTCGCGGACCCAGTAGATGCCCAGGCGCGCCAGCCGTTGCGCCGGTGGGAAGGCCCGGAAGACCCGACGCTCGAGCGCGGTGATGGCCCGGTCCGGGCGGGGCAGCACCCACGGCGGGGTGCGCTGGTACAGGTGCAACTGCGCGACGCGCGGCGCGATTGCGGGGACGAACTGGATCGCCGACGCGCCGGTGCCGATGACCGCGACCCGACGCCCGGTCAGGTCGTAGGCGTGGTTCCACCGGGCCGAGTGGAAGACCTCGCCGGCGAAGCGGTCGAGCCCCGGCAGGTCCGGGACGGCCGGGGTGTCGAACGGGCCGGTGGCGGCGACCAGCACGTCGGCGGTCCAGCGCCCTTGCGTGGTGTCCAGCACCCAGTGCCCCGCGTCGTCGTCCCAGGCCGCCGCGGTCACCTCGTGGTTCAGCCGCAGGTGCGGGCGTATGCCGTAGCGGTCGACGCAGTCGCGCAGGTACGCCCAGATCTCCGGCTGGCTGGAGAAGCTGCGGCTCCAGTCCGGGTTGGGCGCGAACGACAACGAGTACAGGTGCGACGGCACGTCGCAGGCGCAGCCCGGGTAGCTGTTGTCGCGCCACGTGCCGCCCACGTCCGAGTCACGCTCGAACACCGCGAAGTCCGCAACGCCCTGCTGGCGCAGCCGGATCGCCATGCCGATCCCGCCGAATCCGGCGCCCACGATCGCGACACGTAGGTGCATAGCGCGAAGTTACCACTCGGTAGTAAAGAACGGTATGGCCGTAGCGGCGACTATCGACGGCGGCTCTCGATGGCGCGGTCACGGTGGCGCCCGTCCGAGCCGAGTGACCCGTCACGTGGTCGACCGTGGTCATTTCAGAAGTGAAATCAACCCTTGTGAATGTATTGGCGTCGCTGGAGCATGCCCGTCAAGACACATTATATCGAGATATGTCTATAGTACTCGGAGGCTGGCATGCGACTCACAAGGTCCATCTCCCGGCGTGCCGCGCTGACCTCAGCGGTGGCCGGACTCCTGCTCGGCGGCCTGCTCGCCGCCTCTCCAGCCCAGGGCACTCCCACCCTGGACGCGCACGGTGTCGAGACCCTGGCCGAACGGCTGGGCACGCGTACCGCCCAGCAGCGGCACCGAGTACTTCCTGACCGCGGGGCATTGCACCAACATCGCCTCCACCTGGTACGCCAACTCCAGCCTGACCAGGTGCTCGGCACCCGGGCGGGCAGCAGCTTCCCGGGCAACGAGTACGGGATCGTGCGCTACACCAACAGCTCGGTCTCCCGGCCCGGCAACGTGTACCTCTACAACGGCAGCTACCGGGACATCACCGGGGCGCGCAGCGTGGTCGTCGGCGAGACCGTGTACTGCAGCGGCAGCACCACCGGCCTGCGCAGCGGTCGCGTGCTGAGCCTGAACGCCACGGTCAACTACCCGCAGGGCACGGTGTCCGGGCTGATCCGCGTCTGCGCAAAGCCGGGTGACAGCGGCGGCTCGCTGTTCGCCGGCAGCTCCGCGCTCGGTCCGACCTCGGGCGGCAGCGGCAACTGCCGGACCGGCGGCACGACGTACTTCCAGCCGGTGACCGAGGCGCTAACCGCCTACGGCGTCAGCGTCTACTGACTCCTGCCACGCACTGACCTCGTGCCGGCCGGACCCCGGTCGTACTCATTTCGGGTGCGGTCCCCGGGTGGCCCGTGCCAGCGCGACGGTTCGCGTCGGGCTAACTCTTTTGCACGGCTGGCCGGCTTCGGTGGTTGGCGTTGTTCTTGCGCCTGGCGCGCTTCTTGCTCCTACGCTTCGACACCGTTACGTCTCACCTTCCATCGCGGGTCCGGGTATGCGCTTTACTGCAGCCGGCCGCGTCGTCGTCGGCTTCCGACCGGGTTGGAACGCGGCCGAGGGGTGGCTGCTTGCGGTCGGCCCCGTGCGCCTGCGGGCACATCCTCTGGCTGGACTACCTGCCAGAACTCCTTCGGCAACTGGGCCACCATGTCGTCAAACTCGTCAGCGGAGACGGTCTCACGCATCGTGGTAAGTACGGCCCGTACACCGCTGCTGGCGAGCACGCCATCGACGCCGGCGCGCGCAGCTACCCGCTGAACGAACTCACCGAGCCCGAAGGGTTGGGCGGTTTCCCGGGCTGGCAGCGGCTTGCGAAGATAATCATCAAGCCCTTCGGGAAGCTGGTCGGCGAGATCGTTCGCCTCGCCCCCGCTGATCCGGTCCGCCAAGGTCCGTAGTGTGGCCTCTGTGATCGTTGAGGCTTGCGCAGTCGACACTGCTGTCCGACTGGCCACGGCATTGATGAAGTCGTCGTAGGCCACCTGGATCTCCTCTCGGACGGCACACCTGGTCTTGTTTCCTCATCTGCTCGACCTATGCATTCGAGACGAAGTGTCGGCGGAGATCCGCGCCGCGTTCCTACTCGTTGATCGTCCGTTACTGGTGGTGTCAGAGTGGCCCGCGCGCGCTCGGGCGGGCCGTCGAGGAACGAGTCGTTTGCCGCAGCGGGTGTCGACCGCTGCCTGTTCGCCCCCGGTGCAGCGGTCCGAGTACGAGGACCTGACCACATTAGACGAACGGGCGAAGCTCGTGGAGTCCGCCACCCCGCACCTCGAGCTGATCGCGGGTGACCTGATCCGGGACCCAGGTACTGGCCGTGCTCGGTCCGCCTCCACACCCGCGTCTGGGCGCTCGGTCCTACCAGACCCCGGCGCCCGGCCGGCGCGCCGTGACTCCCGATGTCAGTGATCTCTCCGGCGACCCTGGATCCCCGGCCCGACCGGCCTCGCGCCGGCCTATCCTGGCGACTGCCATGGGAACGCCTGACCGGTATGCGCTCGCCGACCTGCCGCCGCGCCTCACCGACATGATGGTGCGCGATCAGCGCAGGCTGGCCCGCCGCCTCGACGGCGCGCGCCGGATCCGCGACCGGCGTGCCCGGGAGTCGGCCATGGCCGAGATCGCCGCCGAGATCGAGGCGGCACAGCGGCGGGTGGAGCGGCGCCGCGCCGCGGTGCCGGCGGTCAGCTACCCGGAGGAACTGCCGATCACCGGGCGCAAGGACGAGATCCTCGCGGCCATCCGCGACCATCAGGTAGTGATCGTCGCGGGGGAGACCGGGTCGGGCAAGACCACGCAGCTTCCCAAGATCTGCCTGGAGCTCGGCCGGGGCGTACGGGGGATGATCGGCCACACTCAGCCGCGGCGGCTGGCCGCCCGCACGGTCGCCGCGCGCATCGCGGAGGAGCTTGGCACGCCGCTGGGCGGCACGGTCGGCTACCAGGTCCGGTTCACCGGCCAGGTCGGCGAGGACACCCTGGTCAAGCTGATGACCGATGGCATCCTGCTCGCCGAGATTCCGTCCGACCGCAACCTGTACCGCTACGACACGCTGATCATCGATGAGGCGCACGAGCGCAGCCTCAACATCGACTTCATCTTGGGGTACGTCAAGCAGATCCTGCCGCGCCGGCCGGACCTGAAGGTGATCATCACCTCGGCGACCATCGAGACCGAACGCTTCTCCCGCCACTTCGACGACGCCCCCGTGATCGAGGTCTCCGGCCGCACGTACCCCGTCGAGGTGCGCTACCGGCCGCTGCTGGCCGAGCCGGGCGCCGCCGCCGACTCCGCCGCCGGCGCCGACGACCGCGACCAGATCCAGGCCATCTGCGACGCCGTCGACGAACTGTCCACCGAGGCGCCAGGGGACGTGCTGGTCTTCCTCAGCGGCGAGCGGGAGATCCGCGACACCGCCGACGCGCTGCGCCGCCGCAACCTGCCCGACACCGAGGTCCTGCCGCTCTACGCCCGGCTGTCCACAGCCGAGCAGCATCGGGTGTTCCAGCCGCACCGGGGGCGGCGCATCGTGCTCGCGACCAATGTCGCGGAGACCTCGCTCACCGTGCCGGGGATCCGGTACGTCGTCGACCCGGGCACCGCCCGGATCTCCCGCTACAGCCACCGCACCAAGGTGCAGCGGCTGCCCATCGAGCCCATCTCGCAGGCATCGGCCAACCAGCGCAAGGGCCGCTGCGGCCGGCTGTCCGAGGGCATCTGCATCCGCCTGTACTCCGAGGCCGACTTCCTCGGCCGGCCTGAGTTCACCGAGCCGGAGATCCTGCGCACCAACCTCGCCTCGGTCATCCTGCAGATGACCGCGCTCGGGCTCGGCGACGTGGCCGCGTTCCCGTTCATCGACCCACCCGACCGGCGCCACATCGCCGACGGCATAGCGCTGCTGCAGGAACTGGGCGCCCTCGACCCAGCTGACAAGCACCGGCTGACCCCGATCGGGCGCAAGCTGGCGCAGTTGCCCATCGACCCCCGGCTCGGGCGCATGGTGCTCGAGGCCGACCGCAACGGCTGCCTGCGCGAGGTGCTCATCATCGCCGCGGCGCTGTCCATTCAGGACCCACGTGAGCGACCGCTGGACAGGCAGCAGGCCGCGGCGCAGATGCACGCCCGCTTCGCCGACGAGACCTCCGACTTCCTGGCGTACCTGAAGCTGTGGGACTACCTGCGGGCGCGGCAGAAGGAGCTGTCGGGCAGCCAGTTCCGCCGGATGTGCCGTACCGAGTTTCTGCACTACCTGCGCATCCGCGAGTGGCAGGACCTCTACAGCCAGTTGCGGCAGGCGGCCGCCGGGCTCGGCATGGCCCAGAACAGCACCCCGGCCGACCCGCGCGCGGTGCACGTCTCGCTGCTGGCCGGGCTGCTGTCCCACGTCGGCCTCAAGGATCCGGAGAAGCCGGAGTACGTGGGCGCCCGGGGCGCCCGCTTCGCGATCGCCCCGGGCTCGGCGCTGTTCAAGAAATCGCCGCGCTGGGTGATGGCGGCCGAGCTGGTGGAGACCTCGCGGCTGTGGGCGCGCATCGTCGCGCGCATCGAGCCGGAGTGGATCGAGCCGCTCGCGGGGCACCTTGTCAAGCGCACGTACAGCGAACCGCACTGGGAGCGCAAGCAGGGTGCGGTGCTGGCCTATGAGCGCGTCACCCTGTACGGCGTACCGATCGTGGTGCGGCGCAAGGTGAACTACGCGCGCATCGATCCGGCGGTGGCGCGTGAGATGTTCATCCGGCACGCGCTGGTCGAGGGGGACTGGGACACCCACCACGCGTTCTTCGCACAGAACCGCCGGCTGCTCGAGGAGGTCGCCGACCTCGAACACCGGGCGCGCCGGCGGGACATCCTCGTCGACGACCAGACGCTGTTCGACTTCTACGACCAGCGCATCCCCGCCGAGGTCGTCTCGGCGCGGCACTTCGACAGTTGGTGGAAGCGGGCCCGGCGCACCGACCCGGACCTGCTCACCTTCTCCACCGCGA
>VSCG01000046.1:0-21480 GCA_047459115.1 Micromonosporaceae bacterium | reverse complement strand
AGGCCCGGGTAGTGGTCAGGCGCGGCCAGTGGTCGCCCGGTCGGAGGTCAGCGGGCGAAGAAGTGCCAGCCGACCCACCACCAGAAGCCGAGCACGGCGATGCGACCCACCGGTAGCTGGCCGACCTCGTAGCGCATCACGAAGCCGACGACCTCCGCCAAGGTCGGGATCCTCGAGCCCTCCCGGCGCGCCAGCACCTCGACGACCGCGACCAGCAGGAACGCCAGTGCGAAACCGCTGATCGCCAAGACCCGTGTCACGCTCATCGCCGCACCAGCCCCCAGAAGGCGGTCAGCCACCCGAAGTACAGCGCCGCCCGAGGCAGGTACGACTCCAGCACCGGATCGGACAGCAGGGACAGCGTCGGCGAGTGGTACGTGGATCCGCCGGCGAACGTGACCAGCTCGACGAACGCGAGCGTGAGCGCCGGCAGCAGCCACCAGCCGGCGGCGCCGTCCAGGCGGCGCGGCGCCGGACGCCTCGGTAGGCGGCCGGACAGCCCGAGCCAGAGCATGGTGCCGCCGATCACCAGCACGTAGAGATTGGCCGGCAGGGAGAACGACGGGAAGAGCCCGCCGACCGCGGCCAGCAACACGAAGCCCGGTAGCAGAACGATCGGTTTGTCCCAGGCGGGCGTGTCCGGGACGACAAACTCCGAGGGCTGCTCCATGCCCCCGATTGTCCCGAAGCGGGGCCAACGGGAACATGGGCGAATGTCCCCGAGTTAACCCTGATCTTCCGGTCGCTGCGCGTTCAGCTCCCGCCGGATGGCCGCCACGACTTCCTGGGCGGTGCCCCGGCCGGTGAACCCGGCGGCGAGCCGGTGGCCGCCGCCACCCAGCGCGACCGCCACCCGCGCCACGTCCACGCCGCCCTTGCTGCGCATGGACACCGCCCACTCCTGCTCGCCGACCTGCTTGACCACGCACGCCACGTCCGCCTCCTCGGCGCAGCGTACGGCGTCGATGAGCGCCTCCAGCACGTACGGCCGCTGCTGGAAGCGGGCCAGGTCGTCGAGCGTGGCGTACGTCCACACCAGCCCCAGCCCACCGGCCACGGACGGCTCGAGCTCGGCCCGGCCGAGCACCTCGCCGAAGAGGCGGACCGCGCCGAACGGCCGGCTGTCGAAGATCCGCCGGGAGATCTCGGCCGGGGCGATGCCGGTGGCGAGCAGCCGTGCGGCGAGGTGGTGCACCGCGGGCGTGGTCATGTCGAACCGGAACGAGCCGGTGTCGGTGACCAGGGCGATGTACAGGCATTCGGCGATCTCGGCGTCGAGCTCGACGCCGAGCATCTCCAGCAGCCGCTCCGCGACGACCGACGTGGCCGCCGCGGTCGGGTCCACCAGGTGGATGCCGCCGAACCGGGTGTTCGACGCGTGGTGGTCGAGCACGATCGTGGTCGGTCCCATCCGGTCGGCCAGCTCACCGAGCCGGCCGGCGCTGGCCGCGTCGAAGCAGAGCATGAGGTCGGGGTCGGTGGGCGCCTGGTCGGCCGGCACGAGCAGATCGAGGCCGGGCATCGTGCGGAACGGCTCGGGCACCTCGGGCGGCCCGGGGAAGCTTGCCCGCACATCCCGGCAGCCGAGCCGCCGCAGGCCCAGACCGAACCCGAGCATGCTGCCCAGCGCGTCGCCATCGGGGTTGACGTGACAGGCCAGCAGCACCGTGGCGTCGGCGGGCAGATTCTTGATCGCCGCCACCGCCGCCGCCCACTCGGCCGCGGTCGGCGATTCGCCGCCGGTCGACGTGGCGGCTGAAGGATCGGTGGGCTCCGCCGGCTCCTCTGCCGGGCGCGGTACGGGCAGTGCCGCGGGCGCGGCCGCAAGGGATCCCCTCATCGGCGGTCACCTTCCGATCCGGGCCGTCCCACCGGCTTCCTGACGCCGCGCTCACTGGTCGTGGTCACGGCGCTCCCCCGGCTTGGCCTCGTCGATGTCCTCGCCCTCCTCCAGGCGGTACGGGTGCGGCTCACCGGCGTAGCTCGCGCCCGCCGCCAGCCGCTGCACCTCAGCGTCCGCCTCGCGGGCCGCGGTCAGCAGCTCGTCGATGTGCTTGGCGTGCTCCTGCACCGAGTCCTGGATGAACGTCAGCGTGGGCGCGTGGCGCAGCCCGAGGGCCTTGCCCACCGTGCTGCGCAGCAGTCCCTTCGCGCTGTCCAGGGCCGCGGCCGTGCCGCTGCGCGCAGCGCTGTCGCCGAGCACCGTGTAGTAGACGGTGGCGTCCCGCAGATCGGATGTGATCCGCGCGTCGGTAATCGTGATCATGCCGAGGCGGGGATCCTTGACGTAGCTGCGCACGGCCGACGCCACGAGCTCCCGGACCCGCTCGGCGTGCCGTCGTACCCGGGTGGGGTCCGTCATCGTCCACCTCCGCGACTATCTTGACCCACCGACACTACCCGCGCGACGCCGCCGCCTCGCACGGCCGGCACATTCGCGGCTCTCGCCCTGATCACCGCCCAAAAGCGTGATCAGGCAAAGACTAGTCCTCGTCGCCGAACAGCCGACGGCGGACGGACAAAAGCTCGACCTCCGGCCGGTGAGCGACGACACGCTCACACGAGTCGAGGACCGCGCGCACGTGCCCCGGATCGGCGGCCACGACCGCGACCCCCACCTCGGCCCGGCCGTACAGGTCCAGCGCGCCGACCTCCGCAGCGGCCACCTCGAGCCGACGCAGCGCCGCGATGATCGGGCGGACGTAGGACCGTTTGCCCTTCAGCGACCGGGAGTCCCCGGGCAGCAGCAGATCGAAGACGGCGGTGCCGGTGTACACGGCCGGTGAGCCTACCCGGCGCGGGACGGCGGTGGCCGCCGCGCCCGGTACCGGGCTCGGCGGCCACCCAAGCGATGCGGCGCTTACGTGCGCGGCTTCTCCCGTAGCTCGAACGTCTCGATGACGTCCCCGACCTTCAGGTCGTTGTAGTTGCCGAGGGTGATACCGCACTCGAAGCCCTCGCGGACCTCGGTCGCGTCGTCCTTGAACCGCTTCAGCGACGCGATGGTGAGGTTGTCGGCGACCACGGTGCCGTCGCGGAGCAGCCGCGCCTTCGCGTTGCGCCGGATGACGCCGGTGCGCACCATGCAACCGGCGATCGTGCCGACCTTCGACGAGCGGAACGTCTCGCGGATCTCCGCCGTGCCGAGCTCGACCTCCTCGTACTCCGGCTTGAGCATGCCCTTGAGCGCGGCCTCGATCTCCTCGATGGCCTGGTAGATCACCGTGTAGTACCGGATGTCCACCCCGGCCCGCTCGGCGAGCTGCTCGATCGCCCGGCCCTGGGACCGGACGTTGAAGCCGATGATCGTGGCGGTCGAGTCGGACGACGCCCGCGCCAGGTTGACGTCGTTCTCGGTGATCGGGCCGACCCCACGGTGGATGATCTTGAGCTGGATCTCCTCCGGGATCTCCAGCTTGACCAGCGCATCCTCCAGGGCCTCGACCGAGCCCGAGACATCGCCCTTGATGATGAGCGACAGCGACGCCCGCTCGCCCTCCTTGATCCGCTCCAGCAGCGTCTCCAGGGTGGCCCGGCCGCGGCTGGCCGCCATCTGCGCCGCCCGCTCGCGGGCCTGGCGCTGCTCGGCGATCTGCCGCGCGATCCGATCCTCGGGCACGGAGAGGAACGTGTCGCCGGCCCCGGGCACGGCGGTGAGGCCGAGCACGAGCACCGGGCGGGACGGTCCCGCCTCCGTGACCTGCCGGCCGTTCTCGTCGAGCATCGCCCGGACCCGGCCGTGCGCGTCCCCGGCGACGATCGCGTCACCGACCCGCAGCACGCCCCGCTGGACGAGCACGGTCGCCACCGGACCCCGGCCGCGGTCGAGGTGCGCCTCGATCGCCACGCCCTGCGCGGGGCCGTCGATCGGGGCCTTGAGCTCCAGCGCCGCGTCCGCGGTCAGCAGGACCGCCTCCAGCAGGTCGTCGATGCCGATGCCAGGCTTGGCGGCCACGTTGACGAACATCGTGTCGCCGCCGTACTCCTCGGCGACCAGGCCGTACTCGGTCAGCTGCTGGCGCACCTTGTCCGGGTTGGCCTCGGGCTTGTCGATCTTGTTGACCGCCACCACGATCGGCACCTCGGCCGCCTTGGCGTGGTTGAGCGCCTCGATCGTCTGCGGCATCACGCCGTCGTCGGCGGCCACGACGAGCACGACGATGTCGGTGACCTGGGCACCGCGGGCACGCATGGCGGTGAACGCCTCGTGGCCCGGGGTGTCGATGAAGGTGAGCGCCCGGTCCTCGCCCTCGTGCTCGACGTGCACCTGGTACGCGCCGATGTGCTGGGTGATCCCGCCCGCCTCGCCCGCGACGACGTTGGTCTTGCGGATCGCGTCGAGCAGCTTGGTCTTACCGTGGTCGACGTGACCCATCACGGTCACCACCGGCGGTCGGCTGACCAGCCGCTCGTCGTCGATCTCCTCGTCGAGGTCGATGTCGAAGCGGGCCAGCAGCTCGCGGTCCTCGTCCTCGGGGCTGACGATCTGCACCTCGAAGCCGAGGTGCTCGCCGAGCAGCATCAGCGTGTCGTCGGTACACGACTGGGTCGCCGTGACCATCTCGCCCAGGTTGAACATCTCCTGGACGAGCGAGCCCGGGTTGGCGTTGATCCGCTCGGCGAAATCCGACAGGGACGCGCCGCGCGGGAGCCGGACGACCTGCCCGTTGCCCCGCGGGGCACCCGACGTCATGGTCGGGGCGGACAGGTTGTCGAACTCCTGCCTGCGCTGCTTCCTGGACTTGCGGCCCTTCGAGGGACGCCCGCCGGGCCGGCCGAACGCGCCCGGCGCGCCGCCACCGCGACCGCGACCGCCGCCGCCACCGGGGCGACCGACCGTACCGGCGCCCGCACCCGGGCCACCGCGGAAACCACCGCCACCGGCACCGCCACCGCGGAAACCACCGCCACCGGCACCGCCACCGCGGTAACCACCGCCGCCAGGGCGGCCGGTCCGCTCACCCACCCGGGGGCCGGGGCCACCCGGACGCCCGGGCCGGTCGACGCCGGGACGGCCGGGCCGCTGCGGCGGCATGGAGGCCGGGCTGGGCCGCGGCGGCATGGAGGCCGGGCTCGGCCGCGGCGGCATGGAGGCCGGGCTGGGCCGCGGCGGCATCGCCGGCGTCGCCCGCTGGCCGGACGGGGTGATGCCGAACGGGTTGTTGCCACCGCTGCGGGCGGCGGGCCGAGCACCGGGTGTGCCCGGAGCGGCCGGACGCGGCGGTGCCGGCACGCCGGGGCGCGGGGGTACCAGCCCCGGACCGGGCTTCGGCGCCGTCACGCCGGTCCCGCCCCCGTCCGTCGGCGGCGGCTGCTGCTGGCGCTGCTGCTCCGCGGCGCGCTGGGCGGCCCTGACGGCGGCCTCCTGCTCGGCCTTGAGGGCCGCGGCGCGCGCCTCGGCCGCCGCGACCTCGATGTCGTGTGCGCTCGCCGGCTTGATCGCCGGGCCAGCGGATTCCGGCGGCGCGGGGACCGCCTTCGCACGCTTCTGCGGCGCCGCCTTCGCCGGCGCCGCCGCTGCCGCGCCCGCCGGCGCCGCGCCGTCCGGAGCGCTCGCCTGGGCGGATACGAACACCTCCCGCAGCTTCCGGGCTACGGGAGCTTCAACAGTGCTCGACGCCGACTTGACGAACTCGCCCATCTCCTTGAGCTTGGCGAGTACGACCTTGCTCTCGACGCCGAGCTCCTTCGCAAGCTCGTGTACGCGGGCCTTGCCTGCCACTGCACTCCTCACTCCGAGGCCGCGCGGGCAGGTACCCGCGGCGACCTCACTCGTGCACTTGAAGCCTGATCATTTCAGCGACTTCATCGTGTGCTCATGTTGGTCGTCCTACCTTGCTGTCCGGGTGGGGCCGCTCACCCCACCAGCGGCTGTTCCGAGTGCTTCGAGGTACTCGACAAGCGGGCCGGTGTCCACGGCGCCGGCGACGCGCAGCGCGCGCCCGAAGGCACGGCGGCGCTCCGCCAACGCGAGACAAGCAAGATCGGGATGCACATGCGCCCCCCGACCCTGCCGCCGGCGTCCCGGATCGGGCACTAGACGGTACCGGACGCCCGTACCGGGCTCGTCACCGCCGTGCTCGACCGCGACAACCCGCAGCAACTCGGCGGCCGGCGCGCGGACCCGGCAACCCACACACGTACGCACCGGGGACGCGCGACGTACCACCGAGAAAGTCTACCCTGCGCGGAGCCTGGTGACCCAACCACATCCGGGCACATGATCAGGCGCCGGGCGACACCTCTGTGTCGGGCCGGATGTCGATGCGCCAACCGGTCAGCCGGGCGGCCAACCGGGCATTCTGCCCTTCCCGCCCGATCGCCAGTGAGAGTTGATAATCCGGGACGATCACCCGGGCGACCCGGTTCGCCTCGTCGATCACGTCGACCCGTAGGGCCTTGGCGGGGGACAGCGCGTTGCCCACGAACGTGGCCGGATCCTCCGACCAGTCGATGATATCGATCTTCTCGCCGTTCAGCTCGTTCATGACCGCCCGCACCCGCGCGCCCATCGGACCGATGCACGCGCCCTTGGCGTTCACACCCGGCACGTTCGAGCGTACCGCGATCTTGGTCCGGTGACCGGCCTCCCGCGCGATCGCGGCGATCTCCACGGTGTTGTCGGCGATCTCGGGGACCTCCAGCGCGAACAGCTTGCGCACGAGGTTCGGGTGCGACCGGGACAGGGTGATCTGCGGGCCGCGGAAGCCGCCGCGCGACACCTGCACCACCACACAGCGGATCCGCTGGCCGTGCTCGTACAGCTCGCCGGGCACCTGCTCGGCGGCCGGCAGCACGCCCTCCACCTT
The DNA here is from genome assembly GCA_047459115.1 of Micromonosporaceae bacterium. Lineage (GTDB taxonomy): Bacteria > Actinomycetota > Actinomycetes > Mycobacteriales > Micromonosporaceae > VSCG01. Next base: position 14,671 of record VSCG01000046.1, on the reverse strand, counting down.
GCCCAGGTCCACGGTGACAATGCCCTTCTCGGCCAGGGCCTCGTGCGCCTGCACCACCCCGGTCACCAGGTCGCCCTCGCGTCCGGCGTACTCGCCGAAGTGTGCCTCGTCGGTGGCCTCCCGCAGCCGCTGGAGGATGACCTGCTTGGCGGTCATCGCGGCGATCCGGCCGAAGCCCTGCGGGGTGTCGTCCCACTCGCGGACCACCGTGCCGTCCTCGTCCACCTCCTGGGCGTACACGGTCGCCACGCCGGACTTCTGGTCGATCTCCACGCGCGCGTGCGGGGACGCGCCCTCGGTGTGCCGGTACGCCATGAGCAGCGCCGTCTCGATCGCGGCGAGGATCGTGTCGAGCGGGATCTCCCGCTCGTGCGCCAGCGCGCGGAGGGCAGCGAGGTCGATGTTCATTCCTCGTCCTCTCCTTCCTCGTCCTCGGCGGCCTCCTCGTCGGTGAGCTCCGGGAGCCGGGTGAGCTCCAGCTGGACGCGGCCCGGGCCCAGGTCCGGGTACGCCACCGCCAACCGCTCCCCGGCCACGTCGAGCGCCACGCCGTGCTCGTCCGCCGAGATCACCCGCCCGGTCACCTGCCGCTCGCCGGCCCGGACCTTCACCAGCCGCCCGACGTTGCGCCGCCAGTGCCGGGGCAGCGTCAACGGACGGTCGATGCCGGGTGAGCTGACCTCCAGCGTGTACTCCCCCGCGATGAGTTCGCCGCCGGACCGCTCCGCCTCGTCGAGCGCCCGGGAGACGGCGCGGGAAACCGTCGCCACCGCGTCCAGGTTCACCCCGTGGTCGCTGTCCACGACCACCCGCACCACCGCGCGTCGCCCCGCCCGGGAGACCTTCAGGTCCTCCAGGTCGTAGCCGGCGTCACGGACGACGGGCTCCACGACCGCGCGGAGCCGGGCCGGGGACCCGACTGCGGTACGGCCGCCACGCGCCATGCTGCCTCCCACCTTCCGCCGGCTCGCCAACGCGCCTCTTTCGCCCGCCGGTCCGGCCACACCCGGCCGGACCAGCACACCTGCCGCCGCGGCGGTGCCGATCGGCGGCTGGGCTGAGCGTAACCCGCCCCACCGCCCGGCGACCCTTCGGCGCTCCGAGCAGGCGGCCAATGGTGTTGACTGGTCGGCGATGCGGACCACAACGACCCGAACCACCACAACGACCCAAACCACCACGACGACCCGGACCGACACGACCACCCGGACCGGACGCGAGCCGACGGGGTGGCGGCGCCGTGCCGTGCTCGGCGCGGCGGCGTGCGGCGCCGTGGCGCTCGGCGCGGGCGGCTGCGACCTGTTCGAGCCGAAACCGCCGCCCGGCCCCGACCCCCTCGAACCGCTGCGGGCCCAGGCCCAGGCGCTCGCCGACCAGTACGCGGCGGCGATCGACGCCGCTCCGGATCTGGCGGCCCGGCTGCAGCCGCTGCGCGACGCGCACCTGGCCCACGTGGCGGAGCTGAACAACCTGATCGGCACGCCGCCGCCGTCGGCACCCCCCTCGGGGCCGCCCTCGGCGCCGCCCACCGGGGTGCCCGGAGATCCGGCGGCGCTGCTCGCGGCCCTGCGTGCGGCCGAGGAGGCCGGCCAGCGCGACGCCGCGGCGGCCTGCCTGGCCGCGCCCGCCCACCGGGCCGCGCTGCTCGGATCGATCGCCGCGTGCCGGGCCACCCACCTGGAGGTGCTCTCGTGACCGCCGGCGACGAGGCCCTGGCCGCCGCGCTCGCCGCCGAGCACGCGACGATCTTCGGGTACGGCGTGGCCGGCGCGCGGCTGGCCGGCCAACACTTGACGGCGGTACGGGAGGCCGAACAGGTGCACCGGGCCCGCCGGGACACCCTGCTCACCCGGCTGATCGCCGCATCGGTCCAACCGCCTTCGGCCGAGCCGGCGTACGCGCTGCCGTTCCCGGTCACCGACGCCGCCGGCGCGCTGCGGCTCGCCGTACCCCTCGAGGAGCGCACCGCGGCCGTGTGGCGGCACGCGGTCGGGGCCACCGACGGGGAGCAGCGCAAGCTGGCGCTGGACGCGTTGCTCGACGCGGCCGTGCGGGCCACCCGGTGGCGGGTCGCGGCCGGGGTGTCTCCGGCGACCGTGCCGCTGCCGTAGCCGAGTGACCTGATCGCCGACCCCGCTTTCGGGCGTCGGGTGGCTCGCCGCGGCCGGCATCGGGCGGCACCGGCAGAGTCGATCGGCACGGGAGGAGTCCACCGGGCGGGGTCGGGCCCAGGATCGGGCCCAGGGTCGAGGTCCGGGTCCGGAGCCCGGCGTCGGTTTGGGTGTCCACATTGGAAGATCCACACGAGTTCCCGGAATGTCGCGGGATTGACGGGGCACGAGATGCAGAAGATCGCGGTGTCCGCGAGCGTGGGCACCGCCAGATGCATGAAGTCGCGGTAACCGAGGCCGGCGTACACCGCGTTTTCTCGGCAAAGCGAGTCGATCAACGGCCGGGACACCGCGAGTTTCGGAAACTCGTGGGCCGATCGGGCCGGTCGACACCGCGATATGCCGGGAAACGGAGTCGATCACCGCATGATGGCGCGGGCGACCCTCCGAGCGGAGTCCACCCGCTAGCGCCACGGAGTGACCTGGCAGGTGTTGCGCTGGACAGCTGCATACTCAGTATGCATACTGCGTAGCTATGTCAGTCCGTTACGGCATTCTCGCGCTGCTCGAGCGCGGCCCGATGTACGGCTACCAGTTGCGCGCCGCGTTCGAGGAGTCCACCGGCGCGACCTGGCCGCTGAACATCGGGCAGGTCTACACCACACTGTCCCGGTTGGAGCGCGACGGCCTGGTCCGCTCGCTGCCCGAGACCGACGGCCAGCGCCCGTACGAGATCACCGACGCCGGCCGCGCCGAGGTCGCGCTGTGGTTCGCCACGCCGATCAGCCGCGGCGACCGGCCCCGCGACGAACTCGCCATCAAGCTCGCGTTGGCGCTGACCACGCCCGGGGTGGACGTGCAGTCGGTCGTGCAGACGCAGCGGTCGGCGACGATGCGCACGCTGCAGGAGTACACCCGGCTCAAGGCCCGCGACGACCGCCCCGAGGATCTGTCCTGGCGGCTGATCCTCGACGCAATGATCTTCCAGGCCGAGTCGGAGGTGCGCTGGCTCGACCACTGCGAGGCGAGCCTGGTGCGCTACCGACCGGCGACCGAGCCGACGAGTACGGCGGCAGCCGCCTCGGCCCCGGCCGCAACCACTTCGGCCGCTGACGCGGCAGCCGACGAGCGGGAGGAGGCGGGCTCGCGATGACCGTGCTCGAACTTCGCGACGTGCACCGCACCCACGGCCGGGGCGAAGCCGCCGTGCACGCGCTGCGCGGGGTCGGCCTGACCGTGGCGGCCGGTGAGCTGGTCGCGGTGATGGGCCCGTCCGGCTCCGGCAAGTCGACCCTGCTCAACCTCGCCGGTGGGCTGGACCGGCCCACCCAGGGCGAGGTGCACATCGAAGGCCAGTACCTCGGCAGCCTGAACCGTCGCGAGCTCGCGGCGCTGCGCCGTCGCCGGGTGGGCTACGTGTTCCAGGACTTCAACCTGCTGCCCAGCCTCACCGCAGCGGAGAACGTCGCGCTGCCGCTTGAGCTGGACGGGGTGTCGGTGCGCAAGGCCCGTGCCGCCGCGCTCGCCGCGCTCGCCGAGGTCGACCTCGACGGGTACGCCGAGCGGTTCCCCGACGAGATGTCCGGCGGCCAGCAGCAGCGGGTCGCGATCGCCCGTGCGCTGGTCGGCGAACGGCGCCTGGTGCTCGCCGACGAACCCACCGGCGCGCTGGATTCACAGACCGGCGAGGCCGTGCTGCGCCTGCTGCGCGCCCGGGTGGACGCCGGCGCAGCCGCCGTGCTCGTCACCCACGAGGCCCGGCACGCCGCCTGGGCCGACCGCGTGGTGTTCCTGCGGGACGGCGTCATCGTGGACACCTCCGGCCCGCTGCCCGCCGCCGAGAACCTGCTCGGGGCCGCCCGATGAAAAGCTGGCTGACCGCGCTGCGCATCGCGCGGCGCGAGGCCCGGCGTGCCAAGGGCCGCTCGGCGCTGGTCGTCGCGATGATCGCTCTGCCGGTGCTGTGCCTGTCGTTCGCCGCGGTCACCTACGACATGTTCACGCGCACCCCGGCCGAGCGGATCACCCGGGAGCTGGGCGCCGCCGACGCCCGGGTCTTCTGGATCTCCGACGGCCAGGCGATGCAGGACTTCGAGGGAAGCGGCTTCGCCAGCCGTGGGCAGCCCAAGGGCCCGTACACCGAAGCCGAACTGCTCGCCGCCCTGCCGCCCGGCAGCCGCATCATCGCGGACCTGGAGGGCGAGGTGGACATGCGCACCGCAGCCGGGACCGGGATCCTGCCGGCCCGCGGCCTGGACGTGGCCGACCCGCTGGTCGCCGGCCGCGTCACGCTGCTGGCGGGTCGTGCGCCCGCGAGCGGGGATGAGGTGGCGCTCACCGAGCAGGCGCTCGACCGGCTCGGCGCTCAGGTCGGCGGCACCGTGCAGCTCGCCGACGGGTCCCGCAGCTACACCGTCACCGGCCTGGTGGAGTTCCCGGACTACCTGCGCCCCATCGTGGTGTTCCGGCCGGAGGCGCTGCCGCCCGGCACGGTAGCCGAGGATGATACGCACGGGCGGAGCTGGCTGGTGGACACACCCGAGCCGCTGACCTGGGCCGCGGTCAAGGAGCTCAACCAGAAGGGCATGCTCGTCCGGTCGCGCCAGGTCACGCTCGACCCGCCGCCTGAGTCCGAGGGGTATCCCGAGCTCTCCAGCGGCCCGGATGTCGAGGTCGTGGTCCAGCAGGTCGGCGTCGGCGTGCTCATCTTCGGCCTCGGCGTGCTCGAGGTGGTGCTGCTCGCCGGTCCGGCGTTCGCGGTGGGGGCCCGCCGCCGCGCCCGTCAACTCGCGCTCGTGGCCGCCAACGGGGGTACGCCCGCGCACCTGCGCCGCATCGTCCTGGCCGACGGTGTCGTGCTCGGCGTGGTGGCCGCGGGCGTGGGCGTCGCACTCGGCGTCGCGGCGGCGTTCGCGGCCCGCCCGCTGATCGAGGAGCAGGTCACCCAGTTCCGTGCCGGCGGCTACCGGGTGTTCCCGCTCGCGCTGCTGGGCATCTGCGGGCTCGCGGTCGTCACCGGCCTGCTCGGGGCGCTGGTGCCGGCGTTCACGGCCGCCCGGCAGGACGTGGTCGCGGCACTCGCCGGCCGCCGGGGCGTCACCCGCTCCCGCAAACGGTGGGTGCTCGTCGGGCTCAGCATGTGCGGGCTCGGCGCCGCGCTCGCCGGCTTCGGGGCGTGGACCGTGAACACCACGGCCGTGCTCGCCGGGCTGGTGGTCGGTGAGCTGGGCGTGGTGCTGTGCACCCCGGCGCTGGTCGGGCTGATTGCCCGGTTCGGGCGGCTCCTGCCGCTGGCGCCTCGGATCGCGCTGCGCGACACCGCCCGCAACCGGGCCGCCGCCGCGCCCGCGATCTCGGCGGTGCTGGCCGCCGTCGCCGGGGCGGTCGCGATCGGCGTCTACCTCGGCAGCGAGAACCTCCACTGGGAGCAGATGTACCGGCCGTCGATGCCGGTCGGGCACGCCGCGCTCGGCTACCAGCCGTACGACCCGGCCACCGACAGGACGCAAGAGCCGACGCCGGCAGCGGTCGAGAACGTGCGCGCGGCCCTGCGCGACAGCATCCCGGTCGAGCGGATGGTCGACGTGCACGAGATCGACTGCCCGGCCGGCATGGACGATGGCGATGGACACGTCTACTGTTTCGTCTTCCCGGCGATCCCCGAGCAGAACATGTGCCCATTCTTCGGGCGGGAAGGGCCGTTGTCCCGGGCCGAGCAGCGGGCGGCCAACGAGGACCCCCGCTGCGTCATGCCGACTGGAGGGTGGAGCTCCGGCATGGCTTTCGGGAGTGTCATCGTGGACGACGGCACGGCCCTGCCGATCCTCGCCGACGCGCCCGCCGAGGAGATCGACGCGGCCGCCGCGGTGCTGCGGGCCGGTGGCGCTGTCGTGCCGAACGACCTCTACCTCGCCGACGGGAAGGTCACCCTGCGGGTCAGCGTCGAGAAGGACGGGCAGGACCCGACCGAGCGCGACGTGACCGTGCCGGGCTATGCGCTGCGGAACGCCAAGGCGAGCCCCGAACTCGTGCTCTCCCCCGGCGCCCTGCAGCTCACCGGGCTCGGCAGCCGGTGGACCGGGGTGGCCGCGAGCACCACGCGGATGCCCACCCAGGCCGAGGAGGACCGGCTGCGCGCCGCGGTCGAGGGCGCCTCGGCGGTCGTGGAGCGGGGTCCCCAGACCCGGAATGACCCCACGCTGCTGATCCTGGCGATCGCCGCCGGGGTGATCACCCTGGGTGCGGCCGGCATCGCCACCGGACTGGCCGCCGCCGACGGGCGGGCCGACCTGACCACGCTCGCCGCGGTCGGCGCGTCGCCACGTCTGCGCCGGGTGCTGTCGCTGTCCCAGTCCGGGGTGATCGCCGGGCTCGGCGCGCTGCTCGGCGCGGCGACCGGCCTGGGCGCCGCCACCGCCGTCCTGTTCGCGCTCAACCAGGCGTACGCATACGTCTGGCCGCGGCCGCTGCCGAACCCGATCATCGTGCCGTGGGCGACCCTGGGGATCGTGGTCGTGGTGGTGCCGCTGGTGGCGATGCTCGGCGCGGGCCTGCTGACCCGTTCCCGGCTGCCCATCGAGCGGCGTCCGGCCGCATAGCCAGTCCGGACCCGGCCCGGCAGCGGCACTGCGGGTTCGTACCTGGTACGGCGATCGGGAGTGCGGGAGACTGGCGGCGTGCCGCTCGCCTCACTGGTGCGCCGGCTCGGGCACCGACGCTGGTTCGCCCGGGCCGGTCGCCTGCTGGTGCCGGCCGACCGTCTGGTCGGCCGGCTCACCCGCGGCCGGGTGGTCGCGCTCGGTCTGCTGCCGTCGCTGCTGCTCACCACGACCGGCCGGCGCTCGGGTCAGCCCCGCACCACCCCGCTGCTGTACGTGCGGGACGGGGAGTCCTTTGTGGTGATCGGCTCGAACTGGGGCCAGGCGAGCCACCCGGCCTGGTCGGGCAACCTGCTCGCCCACCCACAGGCGACCGTGACCGTCGACGGCCGGGCGATCGGGGTGCGGGCCACCCTCGCCGAGGGACCCGAGCGGGAGCGGCTTCGCGGCCTGCTGCTGGAGATGTGGCCGGCGTACGCGACGTACGAACGGCGTGCCGGCGCCCGCCACCTGCGGATCTTCCGGCTGGACCCGGCCAGTCGCTGACCGGCGCGCCAAGCGTTGACCAGGGCGCGGCGTCAGCTGACGGCCACGCCGATCAGCTCCCCGATGCCGTACGTGGCGGCCGCGGCGAGCCCGCCGAGCACGAACAGCCGCAGCCCGCTGCCCAGCCAGGAGCGCCCGGTGAACCGGGAGATGACCGCACCGGCGACGAACAGGCCGACGCCGCCCACCGCGAGCGCGAGCCCCAGGCTGGTCGAGCCGAAAAAGTACGGCAGCAGCGGCACGGCGGCGCCGATCGAGAAGCACAGGAACGACGAGATCGCCGCGGCCCACGGGCTCGCCCGGTCGTCCGGATCGATGCCGAGCTCCTCGCGCACGTGCATGCGCAGCGCCTCTTCGGGGTGGTCGCGCAGCGTGTCGGCGACCAGGTGCGCCACGTCGGCGGGCAGGCCCCGGGCGATCCACATCTCGGCCAGTTCGTTGGCCTCGACGTCCGGGTGCAGTTCCAGCTCCCGGCGCTCCTTGGCGATCTCCCGGTCGATCTGCTCGTTCTGCGTACGCACGCTGATGAACTCGCCGATGCCCATCGACAGGGCGCCGGCGACCAGCCCGGCGACGCCGGTCAGCACGATGGTGCGGGGCGCCAGGCCACCGCCGCCGACGCCGGCGATCAGGGCGATGTTGGTCACGAGTCCGTCCATGACGCCGAACGTGGCCGCGCGCAGCCAGCCACCGGTGACGTCGGCGTGGTGGTCGGCGTGGAGCGCCGCGGGGAGGTTTCCGGTCACGGCAACGTCAGGATCTCGTAGCCGTCCTCGGTGACCACGACCGTGTGCTCGAACTGCGCGGTCCACCGGCGGTCCTTGGTGACCACGGTCCACTTGTCCGGCCATACCTCGTACTGGTAGGTCCCGAGCGTGATCATGGGCTCGATCGTGAAGGTCATGCCGGGCTCCATGAGGACGTCCAGCGTCGGGTCGTCGTAGTGCGGCACGTAGAGCCCGCTGTGGAAGGACTCGCCGATGCCGTGGCCGGTGAAGTCGCGTACCACGCCGTATCCGAACCGCTTGGCGTACGCCTCGATGACCCGACCGACGGCGTTGAGCGGCCGGCCCGGCGCCACCGCCCGGATCCCGCGCATCATCGCCTCGCGCGTGCGCTCCACCAGCAGGCGAGCCTCCTCGCGCACGTCACCGACGAGGAACGTCGCGTTCGTGTCGCCGTGCACGCCGCCGATGTACGCGGTCACGTCCACGTTGACGATGTCGCCGTCGGCGAGCTCGGTGGAGTCCGGGATGCCGTGGCAGATCACCTCGTTGAGGCTGGTGCAGCACGACTTCGGGAAGCCCTTGTAGCCGAGCGTGGACGGGTAGGCGCCGTGGTCGACGAGGAACTCGTGCACCACCCGGTCGATCTCGTCGGTGGTCACACCCGGCTTGCAGTACTCGCCGGCCAGCGCCACGGCCTGCGCGGCGAGGCGCCCGGCGACGCGCATCCGCTCGATGGTCTCTGGCGTCTGGATGTGCGACCCGCGCCAGGGAGTGGGCTGGCCGCCCTTTCGGCTGACGTACTCGGGGCGCGGAATGTGGGCAGGGACCTGACGCCGCGGCGAGAGCTTCCCGGGCGTGAGCGGAGCGCGGATGCTCATGCGCCCAGAGTACACGGTCATACCGCCGGTAGGATGTAGGCTTGGCCACATGGTCGTCCGGAAGATCACGATCTCGTTGGAGGAGAGCGCGTACCAGGCGGCGGCCGCCGCCGCCAAGGAGGCCGGGCTGAGCCTGTCGGCCTGGCTGTCCCGGTACGCCGAACACCGCGCCCGCGTCGAGGAAGGGCTGCGGGCGGTCGCCGCCTACGAGGCCGAGTACGCCGCGGCTGCCCGCGACACCGCTGCGGACGGGGGGTCGCTCGACCGGATCCTTGACGACCTCGGGGTGGGCGCGCCCGTGCCGGCCGACCTGGACATCACGTACACCACGGCGCTGCGACGCCTGCGGGACAGCGCCGCGTGACGGGCGAGGCCGGGTGACGGGCGAGGCCGGGTGACGGGCGAGGCCGGGTGATGGGCGGGGTCGTGTGATGGGCGGAGTGGTGTACGACTCGGGCGCGCTGGTCGCCGCGGCGCACGGCCAGCCCATCGTGTGGCGGCTGCACCGCGGTGCCCTGGAGCGCAACGCAACGCCGCTGGTGGTCGCGCCAGCGCTCGCCCGGGCGTGGAGCCTGGCGCCCGGCGATCGACTGCTGACCGCCTTCCTGCGCGGCTGCGCCGTGGTCGACTTCCCGGTCGCCGCCGCCTACGACGCCGGGCGGCTGCTGGCCCGGTCCGGCACGGCGGACATCGTCGCCGCCGCGGTGGTGCTCGCTGCGGTCACCACCCGCTCCGCCGTGGTCACCGCCGACCCCGAGGGCGTACGCATGCTCGCCCGTGTTCTCGGCGTCGACCTGCCCCTGGCCGCCGTGCCCGCCTGACGCAGCCCACCGTCTGGACCGATCGAGAGCAGTTGGGGTCGTATGCCTGCCCTAACCGCTCTCGATCTTCAACCCAGGTGCTTCGCCGAGCGTCAGAACAGCACCGTGGCGAAGGTGCCGACCTGGCGGAAGCCGCAGCGCTCGTAGACGCGCCGGGCGGGCGCGTTGTAGTCGTTGACGTACAGGCTCACGGACGGGGCGACGCGGCGCAGCGCGTCGGCCACGACCGCGGCCATCGCGGCCGTGGCGATGCCCCGGCCCCGCCACGCCGGTGTCACCCACACGCCCTGCACCTGCGCGGTGTGCCGGGTCACGATCGCCAGTTCGGCCTTGAAGACCACCTCACCGTCGGCGAAGCGGGCGTACGAGCGCTTGGTGCGCACCAGCTCCGTCACCCGGTCGCGGTAGCTGCGGTCGCTGTCGTCGGCGACCGGGGACACCCCGACCTCCTCGGTGTACATCGCCACCGACGCGGGGTACAGCAGGTCGACCTCGTCGGGGCGGACGAGGCGTACCTGTGGATCTGGCTGCACCGGGGCGGGCCGATCGGTGACCATCAGGGGCTGCGCGGCCCGGACATCCCGGGCCGGGCCCCAGGCCGGCGCCAGCCGCTCCCACAGGTCGAGCACGCCATCGGCCGGGCCCACCAGCGATGTGGCGAAGCGGTCCTGACCGCCGATCTCCTCGGCGAACGCGGCGACCGCCGGCGCGGTCGCGCCGATCGGGGTCACGTTGACCCCCATCCAGCAGACGGCCTCCAGTCGCCGGCGCGGTCCGTACCCGAGGAGCCTCCCCTCGGCGCGCCACCGGCCCAGGCCGTTGGCGCGCACACGCTCGGCGACCTGGGCACCGGCGATCGGGTAGCGGTCGAGGAGCCGTTGGACGGCCGCGCGCTCGGCGAGCCCGAGCGTGCGCACGGGCGCGGTCAGCACGGTTACCAATCTGCCATGTCCGAGGCGGGCCCGGAGGGCGATACCGGGGCGCGGTCGCCGCCTGCCGCCGGCGTCGCGCGCCGCGCCAGCCTGAGCGCACGGGCCGGTCTGAGCGCACGGGCCGGTCTGAGCGCACCGGCCGGGCTGAGCACTGGCCGGACTCAGTGCACGGTCACCGTCGGGCTGCCCAGCCCGCGCAGCTCCTCGGGCAGGTCCGCGCCCATCTCCTCGGCGAGGCGCAGCGCCTCCTGGATGAGCGTCTCCACGATCTGCGACTCCGGCACGGTCTTGATGACCTTGCCCTTGACGAAGATCTGACCCTTGCCGTTGCCGGAGGCCACGCCCAGGTCCGCCTCCCGGGCCTCGCCCGGGCCGTTGACCACACAGCCCATCACCGCGACCCGCAGCGGCACCGGCAGACCCTCCAGCCCCGCGGTCACCTCGTCGGCCAGCTTGTAGACGTCCACCTGCGCCCGACCACAGGACGGGCACGACACGATCTCCAGGCTCCGCTCGCGCAGCCCGAGCGACTCCAGGATCGCGGCGCCGACCTTGATCTCCTCGACCGGCGGGGCCGACAGCGACACCCGGATGGTGTCGCCGATGCCCTCGGCGAGCAACGCGCCGAACGCCACCGCCGACTTGATCGTCCCCTGGAACGCCGGGCCGGCCTCGGTCACCCCGAGGTGCAGCGGGTAGTCGCACTGCTCGGCGAGCAGCCGGTACGCCCGGATCATCACCACCGGGTCGTGGTGCTTCACGGAGATCTTGATGTCCCGAAAGCCGTGCTCCTCGAAGAGCGAGCACTCCCACAGCGCGCTCTCGACCAGCGCCTCGGCGGTGGCCTTGCCGTACTTGGCGAGCAGCCGCGGGTCCAGCGAGCCCGCGTTGACGCCGATGCGGATGGGCACCTTCGCGTCTGCGGCGACCTTGGCGATCTCCGCCACCTTGTCGTCGAACTTCTTGATGTTGCCGGGGTTCACCCGCACCGCGGCGCAGCCCGCGTCGATCGCGGCGAACACGTACCGCGGCTGGAAGTGGATGTCCGCGATCACCGGGATCGGCGACTTACGGGCGATCGCGGGCAGCGCCTCCACGTCGTCCTGGGACGGGACCGCCACCCGGACTATCTGGCAGCCCGCCGCGGTCAACTCCGCGATCTGCTGCAAGGTGGCGTTGACGTCCGCGGTCAGCGTGGTGGTCATCGACTGCACCGAGACGGGGGCGCCGCCGCCGACCGGGACGGACCCCACCATGATCTGGCGGCTCTCGCGCCGCTTGGCCAGCGGCGGGGGCGGGACGCTGGGCATGCCGAGGTTGATCGCGGTCACAGTCAGTTCACCGGCCGAAGAACGTGATGGGGTTGACGATGTCCGCGGCGACCGTCAGCAGGGTGAAGCCGCCGAAGACCACGATGATCGCGTAGGTGAGGGGCATCAGCTTGAAGTAGTCCACCCGGCCCGGGTCGGGCCGGCCCAGGCGAGCGTACAGCCAGGAACGGATCCGCTCGAACCACGCGATGGCGATGTGCCCGCCGTCGAGCGGCAGCAGCGGCAACAGGTTGAACACGCCGACGAAGAAGTTCAGCGTGATGAACAGCGAGATGAACAGCTCCCAGGCATCGTTGGCGACCGCCTCGCCGCCGAGCCGGCTGGCCCCCACGACGCTGATCGGGGTGTCGATGTCCCGCTCCTGGCCGGTGAGCGCCGCCCACAGCGCCGGGATCTTCGCCGGGAACCTCTTGAGCGCCTCGACGGTCGCCACGGCCATCCGGCCGGTGTAGTCGGCTGAGGCGCCCACCGCGTCGACCGGGCCGTAGGTGACCATGACGGGCACGCCCGGCGGCAGGCCGGGGGCGACACCGAGCGCCGGCACCTCGCGCACCGGGCCGGCGGGGTCGTCGAGCGGGGCGCGCTGCACCGCAGGCAGGTCGAGGCGCAGCTCCCGGGTCACCCCGTCGCGCTCGTAGGTGACCGTGTTCGGGCCCGGCTTCGCGTTGCGGATCTCGCGCACCAGGTCCTCGTACCGGCCGATGGCGACCCCGTTGAAAGCGGTGATCTTGTCGCCGTCGCGCAGGCCGGCCTGCTTCGCCGGCCCGACCGGGTCACCCGGCTGGCACTCCCGGGCCTCGTTGGGCACGATCACGCAGTCGCTGACGCGCACGTGCGCCGGCAGCGACTCGGTGTTGGCCAGTGCCGGGTTGGGCAGGCCGATGAACATAGCGGTGAGCCACAGCGCCACGAACGCGAGCAGGAAGTGGGTCGCCGAGCCGGCGGACATCACAACGGTCCGCTTCCAGAGCGGGTAGCGCCACATCGCCCGCGGCTCGTCGGCCGGGTCGACGTCGTCGTCCTGCGGCGTCATCCCGACGATCTTCACGAAGCCGCCGAGCGGGATGGCCTTGACGCCGTACTCGGTCTCGCCGCGGCGAAACGACCACAGTGTGGGGCCGAAGCCGACGAAGTACCGGGTGACCTTCATCCCGAACGCCTTCGCCGTGGCCATATGTCCCGCTTCGTGCAGAGACACCGAGATCAGGATGGCGAGGGCGAACAGCGCCACCCCGAGTGCGTAGGCCATCAGGCTCCCTTCGCTACCGCTGCTCGCTACTGCTCGGCGATCAACTCGCGGGCGCGTGCGCGCGCCCAGGACTCGGCGGCGAGTACCTCCTCGACGGTACCCGGTTCGGCGAAATCCGGGGCCTCGCCCAGCACCCGCTCGACCGTGTCGACGATGCCCAAAAAAGCCAGCCGCCCGGCGACGAAGGCGGCCACGCACTCCTCGTTCGCCGCGTTGTAGATCGCTGGCCGGCACCGCCCCGCCACGCCCGCGGCCTTCGCCAGGGCCACCGCCGGGAACGCCTCGTCGTCGAGCGGGAAGAACTCCCAGGTGTGTGCGCTGGTCCAGTCCACCGCGGCCGCGGCGTCCGGCACCCGGTCCGGCCAGCCGAGCGCCAGCGCGATCGGCAGCCGCATGTCCGGCGGACTGGCCTGTGCGATCGTCGACCCGTCGACGAACTCGACCATCGAGTGGATCACGGACGTCGGGTGGACCATGACCTCGATCCGGTCGTACGCCACGTCGAACAGCTCGTGGGCCTCGATCACCTCGAGGGCCTTGTTGACCATGGTGGCGCTGTTGATCGTGACCACCGGTCCCATGTTCCAGGTCGGGTGGGCCAGCGCCTGCTCGGGGGTCACCCCGGTCAGCTCCTCGCGCCGCCGGCCCCGGAACGGGCCGCCGCTGGCGGTCAGGATCAGCCGCCGCACCTCGCACGGAGCGCCGGAGCGCAGGCACTGCGCCAGCGCGGAGTGCTCCGAGTCGACCGGCACGATCTGCCCCGGCCGCGTGACCGCGGCCCTCACCAGCGGGCCGCCGGCGACCAGCGACTCCTTGTTGGCCAGGGCGAGGGTACGCCCGGCGCGCAGCGCGGCCAGGGTGGGCGCGAGCCCGAGCGACCCGACGACCGCGTTGAGGACGATCTCGCACGGCCATTCGGCCAACTCGGTCATGGCGTCCGGCCCGGCGAGGATCTTGGGCACCCGGAAGTCGCCGGTCGCGTACCCGCGCCGCTGGGCTTCGGCGTAGAACGCGAGCTGCAGGTCCTGGGCGGCGGACGCCTTCGCCACGCCGACCACCTCGACGCCCAGCGCGAGCGCCTGCTCAGCGAGCAGCGCCACGTTGCCGCCCCCGGCGCCGAGGCCGACGACCCGGAAGCGGTCGGGGTTGCGGCGCACGATGTCGATCGCCTGCGTGCCGACCGAGCCGGTCGATCCGAGGATCACGACATCGCGCGGCGCACTCATGTGGTCATTGTCCATCCGCGAGGACGGCGGCCCGGCCCCGGGTCGGCCGCGGGACACGAGCCGAGGTCAGCCGCCCCACGGGTCAGTCACCGGGAGCCGCCACACGCGAACCCCGTCCCCCGCTCGCCGGTCACTACCGGACCAGCGCCCGCGCGCGGCTGTCCGCGGAGTCGGACTCGCGCAGGCCGTAGCGGCGGTACGCCCGGGCGAGCGGGCCGGGGGCCCACCAGTTTCACCGGCCGAGCAGGCGC
>VSCG01000045.1:0-21651 GCA_047459115.1 Micromonosporaceae bacterium | reverse complement strand
GGCTGGCCGAGGGGGAAGGCGTCAAGGCGGTGGGTGCGGAGGGCCAAAGCACGACGTACGGCGTGGCGACCGCCGCTGCGGCCACCACTGCGACGAGTGAGCCGCCGACCCGTCGGCGCAGCCGGATGCGCCGCTGCCTGCGCACGGCAGCGGCGGCCAGGCCGTACGCGGGCCGGGCCTGGCTGGCGAGGTCGCGCACCGCGTCACGCAGCACGCTCTCGATGTCTCTGCTCATCGCTGCACCCCCATCGGAACGTCCTCATCGGCATCGGCGCGGGCGGAGGCCGCGGCCGGGCGCGGTCCCTCGGGCAACTCGGCCAGGCCGGGGACGAGCGCCCGCAGCTTGGCCAGCGCCCGCGAGGCCTGGCTGCCGACCGTGCCCGTGGTGCACCCGAGCAGCGCGGCGGTCTCCTCGAGGCTGCGGTCCTCGAGGTAGCGCAGCACCTGCACCGCGCGCTGCCGCGGCGGCAGGGCGAGGAGCGCCGCGCGCGCCGCCAGCCGCAGCGCGGCCTCGGGCTGGTCGGGAGCCGGGCGCTCAGGCGGCTCGGCAACCGGGATCTCCCGCCGCCCGAACCGGCGCCAGGCGGAGACGTGGTCGCGGTAGAGGATCCGCCGCACGTACGCCTCCGGCGCGCCCTCGATGTGCCGCCACCGCACCAACGCCTTGGCCAGCGCCCCCTGCAGCAGGTCCTCGGCCGCGTGCTGGTCGCCGGTCAAGGCGTACGCCACCTGAAGCAGCGCGTGCGCGCGCCCGGTGACGAACTCGGTGAACTCGCGCTCGACGGTGTCACCCACGCCGCACCTCCTCGTCATCTAGACGCGGGCGGGGCGGGTGGCTTTGCCTCACATGGTCGACTGGGCCACGGCGACGAGTTCGGCGGTGGCGGCCACGACGGCCGGATCGTCGCGGTCCACACCGGGGTCGTAGCGCACCGCCCAGCGCGGGCCGTCCACCCCGGGCACGCGGCGGGCGACGACCCGCAGGCCCGGGACGCGATGGTACGCGGAGTACGCCACAGACCGGGTCACCCTCGTGCGCACCTGGTCGGGCACGTCGCCGGGGTCGAGCAGCGTGTCGGACCACGCCGGGCGATCCTCGACCACGTCGTACCCCTCCCGCTCCTCGACGACCGCGGCGGGTACGACGGTGAGTTCCCGCCCGGACCAGGTCGCCTTGTTGATCTCGTGCCAGCCGAGCCGGTTGTCGCGTCCGGGTAGGAACAGTCCGTGGTTGGTGGCGACCACCACCCGGTCGTCGGGCAGGGACGCCCAGGCGACCACCCGCTCGTCGCGGCCCAGCGGCGGCCGCTTGCCCGCCGGCAGCCTGGCGCGCCGCTGGAACAGCTCCCTGATCACAGTGCCCCCACCGCCTGCTCCTGCAGGGCGCGGGCGTGCTGCTCCAGCGAGACGAGCTCGCCGAACAACTGCAGGTGCTCCGCCTGGTTGCTCACTGGATTGATGCGTTGCAGCCGCGACTTGAGGTCGGCGATACGCCGTTTCACGGCGGCGAACTCCAGCCTCGCGAGCGTGATCGCCACATACCGCGGATCCGGCTCGCCGTCGATGCGCAGCGGCTCGACGGCGAGCTGGCCGACGAGCGCCTTGGCGGCGAGGTCGGCACACGCGTCCCGGACCGCTTCGATCCAGACGACCCCCGACACCGCGGCGGCCGCCCCGCCGGCCTCGCCGATGGCGGTACGGATCGCGGCGTGCACCGGGTCGGCGTACACGCCGGGTCCGAGCGAGTCGAACATCGGGCCGGCCAGCACCGGCGCCTGCAGGGCCAGCTTGAGCGCCTCCCGCTCGACGATCCGAAGCGGACTGTCGATTTCAGACGCCGCAGGGGCCGCTTTGGCCTCGGCGGTACCCCCCTTGCCGGCCTGCGCCACGGCGCGGGTGACCTGCTCCACCTCCATGCCGAGATCGCCGGCGAGCTTGCGGGCGTACTCCGGCCGCAGCGCCCGGTCCTTGATCCTGGCGACGAGCGGCGCGCTCTCCCGCAGCGCGCCGACCCGGCCCTCGGCGGTGTCCAGGTCGTAGCGCGACAGGACCGACCGCAGCGCGAAGGCGATCAGCGGCTCGCGACGGGCGACGAGGTCGCGCACCGCCGCATCGCCCTTGGCCAGACGCAGCTCGCACGGGTCCATGCTGTCCGGGCTGACCGCGATGTACGTCTGCGCCACGAACCGCTGATCGTCAGCGAACGCGCGCAGCGCCGCCTTCTGTCCGGCCGCGTCCCCGTCGAACGTGAAGATGATCTCGCCGCGGAACGTGTCGGTGTCCATCAGCAGCCGGCGCAGCACGCTGATGTGATCGGGCCCGAACGCGGTACCGCAGGTGGCCACGGCGGTCGGCACGCCCGCCAGGTGGCAGGCCATGACATCGGTGTACCCCTCGACCACCACCGCCCGGCCCTGCCGCGCGATCTCCCGCTTGGCGCGGTCGATGCCGTAGAGCACGTGGGACTTCTTGTAGATCGGCGTCTCCGGGGTGTTCAGGTACTTCGGCCCGTCATCGTCGTCGAACAGCTTGCGCGCGCCGAACCCGATGACGTCGCCGGCCAGGTCGCGGATCGGCCACAGCAGCCGGCGGCGGAACCGGTCGATCAGGCTCCCCGACCGGGCCTGTCGGGCCAGCCCGGCGGTGACCAACTCCTGGCCGGTGAACCCGCGTTGACGCAGGTGCGTGGTGAGCGCGTCCCACGCGTCGGGCGCGTAGCCGCAGCCGTAGTCGATCGCGGTCTCCTTGTCGAAGCCCCGCTGCGCGAGAAACTCGCGGGCCGCCCGCGCTTGGGGCGTGCGCAGCTGCTCGGCGTAGAACTCCGCGGCCGCGGCGTGCGCGGCGATCAGCCGCTGCTTGAGGCCCTGCTGGGCGCGGACCGGCGCGGGCCCGGCCTCGACGTAGCGCAGGGTTATCCCGGCCCGGGCCGCCAGCCGCTCGACCGCCTCCACGAACGTGAGGTGGTCGTTGTCCATGACGAACTTGATGGCGTCGCCGCCCGCTCCGCAGCCATGGCAGTTGCCAGTGAGGATGTTGTCTTCCAGTACGAACGCATGCGTACCGTCCACGACCGGGCAGAAGACCTCCTCCACCTCGCCGAGGTCTTCGACCCGCTCGACCACCCACCCTCTGCGCTCGTACGCCTTCCGATGGGACAGGAAGCGCTCTCGATGGGCGGAGATCAGGAAGAACTCCTCCGGAAGGTCGGCCCCCATCAGAGTCAGTCGGTACACCGGGCCGGTGTATCCCACCTCACCATCAGACCGCAGATAGTCCTTGAAGCCCGTCCGCATGTACTCACGGATGCCGTAGGTGCCGACGCCGATGCGGGTGCACAGATCGCGTACGAATTCAAGATGTCGACGCGAAGTCGAGTTGAGCGAGATGCAGCCGTCGGCCGCCACGTCTCCATCCGCCGCGAAGTATCCCGCCAGCCAGCCGAACAGGTACGACAGCGATTCGTCCAGCGACGGAAGCTCCGTCTTGAAGTACGCGGGCAGATCCGTGACGGTCACGCAGCCCGGCCGCTCGTACGTATGGCTGAGCGGGAACCACTTCAGAAGTTCCGCGTCCTTGTTTCCGTAGAGGTGAGCGGCGCTACCCTTACCGAAGAGAGCGCCGTCGCCGAAGACGATGCCACGCGCGACGCCGTACGGCGACGGCCGGAGCTCATGACCGCCGTCGCGGGTGGCTAGGGAGCGCGTAAACGTGTAGGCCAGCCGGTCACCCGGGCGCAACTGCGCGGTGACCCGCTCGATGTGGCGGGTGCGATCGCGTCCGGCTCGGACGAACCAACGATGGTTGGCGGTCGCTCGGATGATCTTCTTCTGGCCGTTGCGCGTCAGATGGATGCGCAACGTCGGCTGCTCACCGAATGAGTAGAAGGGCGCCTCGACCCATCGACCCCTGGTGGTCAGGACGGTATGGGAGCCGCCGGCCAGGTCCTTGATCTCCCGTACGCCTTGACGCGTGATCACCCGCGTGTCGCCAGCCAGACAAAACCACACGTTCCGGGCGGGAGACACGGTGAACGACGGAGTCTTCTCGTCGTGGAACGGGCACAGCCCCTTGAGGTTGCCGCCGCCGGCCGGCCGGAGCGTGACCTGCTCGCCGATCACGTCGGCGATCGCGGTGCGCTCGCGCACCAGCGCGATGTCCTCGTCCCGGATGCGACCCGCCATGGCGTACATCCTGCCTGACCGGGCGGCGTCGGTCCGGCGCGGACCACGGGATTTCGGCACCGGCAGTCAGATCGGCGGCGACGGTTCCTCCCCGGGCCGCCGCCACGCCCGCACGGAGTCGGAGACCGCGATCCCGAGCAGGACCGCGGCGGCGCACCCGGCGGCGGCCAACGGGGAGGCGCGGGTCATCGCCGGGGCGATCACGGCCAGCACCACGATGCCGATCAGCCGTGACCAGGACACCCGGCCGAACACCACGTTCTCGAACCGGGCCCGGCCGGCCGCGGCGCAGCGGATGGCGGCGCAGCACGACGCCGAGGAGGATCGCGCGCCTGACCTGGATGAGGACGTACGCCCCGGCGAAGGCCAGACCCCGGTCCTCGAATGCGCCGGGTATCGAGATCCCCATCACCAGAGCAGCGACCATGGTCACGATGACCACCACCTGAACGGCCGCCCGGCGCGGCGTGAGGCCGGCGGTCGTCGCCACGGTCATGAGCCAGACCCACAGCAGGGCGAACAGCAGCAGGAGAGTCTTGCCGCTCTCGGCGAGAGCGGACCACTGACCGGCGGCGCCCTGCGCGTCGGCGATGTTGTCGAGCAGGCGCTGCGAAACCCTGGTGAAGGCGAACACGTATACCAGGTCGAAGAACAGCTCCAGGAAGCTGGACTGTTCCGGGTCCTCCCGGCCGCGCAGCAACCCGTCGGCGAGGTTCACGGTCACAACATACCGATATCGACATTTCGGGTATGCCATGAAACTGTCTCTCACGCCTGAGGCGGGCGAGTTGCGCGAGTTTCTTGATGAGAAAGGCCGGGCTGTGTTCCGGGCCGAGACCTCGCTTCCTGCGGTACGCGGTCAGCAGCGAGGATGACCGGCATGGTCGAGTACCGGGCGGTGTTCGACGCCCACGTCACATTCCGCAACGGCGGTGGCCTACAGGTCCAGGGGTTCCGGCTGGACGTGGCCGGGCCGGATGTGACGGAAGCCGAACTGGCCGCGCTCCTGGTGCGCCACCTGGGTCTGCTCATGGTCGACCAGGTGCGGCTCAGCGGGGTGAGCGTAGTGGCCGAGCCGCACCGTGGCTCCCGGGGTGGGCCGTCGGACCCGGCGACGGGCCCGGCCCCGGCCTCAGGCGGGCAGGCCCGCCGGCTGGTGGACCTCAGTCACGAGATCACCGCCACCTATCCCGGCCTGCCCGGCCCGGAGATCACCCCGCACCTCACGCGCGAGGAGGCCCGCGCCCGGTACCGGCCGGGCACCGAGTTCGCCATCGACCGGATCAGCATGGTCGGCAACACCGGCACCTACCTGGACAGCCCGTACCACCGCTTCGCTGACGGCACGGACCTGGCCGGCCTGCCGCTGTCGGCCGTCGCGGACCTGCCGGCCGTCGTGGTCCGCCTGGAGGGGTCCGACACCCTCGACATCGGGCCGTACGTGTTCGACGCGGTGGACGTCACGGGTCACGCGGTGCTGCTGCACACCGGCTGGGATCGGCACTGGGGCACGCCGCGGTACGGCGAGCGCGGTCCGTTCCTGACCGGCCCGGCCGCGCAGCGGCTGGTCGACGCGGGCGCGCGGCTCGTCGGCATCGACAGCGTGAACATTGACGACCTGCTCGATCCCGCTCGACCCGCGCACACGATCCTGCTGCGCGCCGGCATTCCGGTGCTGGAGCACCTGACCAACCTGGCCGACCTGCCGACCACCGGCGCCCGGCTGCACGCGGCGCCGCCCGCCCTGCGCGGCCTGGGCACGTTCCCGGTCCGGGCCTACGCCGTCGTGCCCGGATGAGGGTGCCGGCGGCCACGGCCCCGGGTCAGCCGGCCAGGTCGGCGAGCGGCACGGCCGGGTCCGCGAGCTTCGCCGGATCGACGGACCGACCGGCGCATCCGGCGCGGACCAGCCGCTGGATGTCGTCCACCACGTCCCACACGTTGACGTTCATCCCAGCCAGCACCCGGCCGTCGGCGAGCCAGAACGCGATGAACTCCGGTGCCCTGCCGTCCACAACGGATGGATCACCCCGGAAGACCACCTGGTCGTAGCCGCCCGGCTCGACGTACCCGCTGTACTCCATGCCCAGGTCGTACTGATCCGAGTAGAAGTACGGCACGGGGTCGTAGACGACCTCGCGGCCGAGCATCGCGCGTGCCGCGGCCGCCCCACCGCCCAGCGCGTTGGCCCAGTGCTCGACTCTGATCCGCCTGCCCAGCAGCGGATTGAACGACGCCGCCACGTCGCCGCAGGCGAAGATGTCGGGATCCGAGGTACGCAGCGACGCGTCGGTCACCACGCCGCCGTCAACCGCCAGGCCGGCGGCCTCGGCCAGTTCGGCCGCCGGCAGGGCGCCCACGCCGACCACCACCAGGTCGGCGGCGAGCTCGCTGCCGTCATCGAGCAGGACGCCGGTCACCCGGCCCTCGCGCGATCCGATCGCCCGTACGCCCGTGTTGAAGCGGAAGGCGACACCGTGTGCGGCGTGCAGCTCGCGGAACACCACGGCCACCTCGTCGCCGAGCACCCGCCACAGCGGCAGCGCAGCGACCTCCACGACCGTGACCGGACAGCCGTGCGCCCGCGCCGCCGCCGCGGTCTCCAGGCCGATCCAGCCCGCGCCGACCACGACCACCCGGGCGCCGGCGGACAGCGCCGCGAGCAGCGTGTCGGCGTCGTCGAGCGTGCGCAGGTGGTGTACGCCGCGGGCAGCCGCCCCCGGCACCCGCAGGTCGCGCGCCCAGGCGCCGGTGGCGAGCAGCAGCTTGTCGTAGCGCAGCTCGGTGATGTTGTCCAACGTGACCGTGCGCGTACCGGGGTCCAGGCTGGTGGCCCGGCAGTCGAGGAAGAACTCCACATTGTGCGCCGCGTACCACTCCTCGTCGTGCAGCAGCGCCCACTCGCGCGGATCCCTGCCGAGCAGATGGCCCTTGGACAGCGGCGGCCGCTCGTACGGCAGCTCCCGCTCCTCGCCGACCAGCACTACCCGCCCGGTGAAACCCTCCGCGCGCAGGGTCTCCGCGGCCGTCACCCCGGCGAGCGACGCCCCGACAATGACGAATGTGCGCTGGTCGCGGGCCATGTTTCAGCATCCCGCACATTGGGACATCCGACAAGAAGGAGCCGTGTCGGGTCGCCGTCACCCGACGAGGCGGGCGTGCCAGGCCACCGCCGCCGGATCGGTCAGCGACGCGACCTGGTCGACCACCACGCGCAGCCGGGCCGCGTCGTCGCGGGCCTCGCGCCACAGTGGCGCGAAGACCGGGTCGAGCGCGTCGGGCGCCCGCTCCGCCAGCGCGGTGACCAGGCCGCGCAGGATCTCACGCTGCTGGACGTACCACTCCTCGGCACCGCGCCGGCGCATCACGTACCGCAGCGCGATGCCCTTGAGCAGGGCGCACTGCGCGCGGGTCTCCCGCGGCACGATCAGGTCCGCGTCGTAGCGGCGCAACGGCCCCGGTCCGTACGTCGCCTGCGTGGCGCTCACCGCCGCCGCCACGAACCGGCCGGTGAGCACGCTGGTCGCCTGTTTGAGCGCGATCTGTGCGCGGTGGCCGCCGTCATAGCCGGCCAGCGGGGCGAGCACCGGGTCGCGCAGCAGATCCACCAGGACCGGCGCGAGGTCCTCGGCGGTCTCGGTCGAGTAGACGGCCGCGACGTCGCGGCACAGGGCCGCCCGCTCGTCGGCGTCGCGCACCAGCGTGCGCAGGTCCACGTACCCGCCGTAGATGCCGTCCTCCACGTCGTGCACCGAGTAGGCCACGTCGTCGGCCCAGTCCATGACCTGGGCTTCCAGGCAGCGGCGCTCGGGCGGTGCGTCGGCCCGCAGCCACGCGAAGATCTCCGCGTCGTCGGGGTACACCCCGAACTTGCGCTCGCCGGCCCGGCGCGGCCAGGGGTACTTGCAGACGGCGTCGAGCGAAGCCCGGGTCAGGTTCAGGCCAGCGCCGGGCACCTTGGCCTCCAACCGGGTGAGGACCCGCAGCGTCTGCGCGTTGCCCTCGAACCCGCCACACGGCGCGGCGATCTCGTCCAGCGCCTCCTCACCGTTGTGTCCGAACGGCGGGTGGCCAAGGTCGTGCGCGAGCCCTGCGGTGTCCACCACGTCCGGGTCGCAGCCGAGCCGCTCCCCCATCTCCCGGGCGATCTGCGCGACCTCGAGCGAGTGGGTGAGCCGGGTGCGCAGGAAGTCCTCCGCACCGAGCCGCCCGCCTGGCCCGATGCCCGGGCCCAGTTCGCGGACCCACCCGGCGGCGCCGGCGGTGTGCACCTGAGTCTTGGCCGCCAGGCGACGGAAGGCCGCGGAGTGCAGGACCCGGGCGCGGTCCCGCGCGTACGGGCGGCGCGCGTACCCGGGGTCCTTGGGCGGCTCCGGAACGTAACGCTGCGCGTCGGTGTCCTCACCCATCCGCACGAGGGTAACGGGCCCCGTTCCGCCCCGCGCGCCGGTCACCGGCAACGCCCGTGTGCTACCCGTCACGAACAGTTCACCGCCCGGCCGCCCAGCCTTAGTCAGCAGGTATAGACATATAGACTCCGCCGTGCCAGTGTCCCTTATGACCGGGCCGCCGGCCACGGTCTGAGCTCGGGAGGAATGATGCAGCGCAGCATCGGGTGGCGTAGGCGCACCCTGGCTACTTTCATCGGCCTGCTGGTCGCCACTGGCGCGACCGCGGGCTGCCTGGGCAAGGAGCAGGCGACCAACGGCGACAACGCAGACGCCAAGGAGTTCACGCTCACCATCGCGGCGAACGCGATCGCGGGCGGCAAGAACGCGGCGAGCGCCGAGTGGATCGAGAACTGGGTCATCCCGAAGTTCATCGAGGACCAGAAGGCCAAGGGCAAGACCGCGAAGGTGGAGTTCCAGCCGTCTGGTGCCGCGGATGAGGACTACAAGAGCAAGGTCGCGCTGGACCTGAAGACCGGCTCGGGTGCGGACATCTACGCGATCGACGGCATCTGGGTCGGCGAGTTCGCCGACGCCGGTTACATCAAGCCGATCGAGGAGCTGGTCGGCAAGGACAAGACCGACGCCTGGGAGGGCTGGAGCCAGATCCCCGAGTCGGTGCAGGGCAACATGTCCTACAACGGCAAGCGGTACGGGGTGCCCTCCGGCACCGACGGGCGGGTCATCTACTTCAACAAGAAGCTGTTCGCGCAGGCCGGCCTGCCCGCCGACTGGCAGCCGAAGAGCTGGGACGAGATCCTGTCCGCCGCACAGACCATCAAGGACAAGCTGCCGGGCGTGACCCCGGTCCAGCTCAACGCGGGTACGGCGATGGGCGAGGCCACCACGATGCAGGGCATCCTGCCGCTGCTCGTGGGCACCGGCGCGGAGATCTACGCGGACGGCAAGTGGCAGGGCAACACGCAGGCGATCCGCGACGTGCTCGGCCTCTACGAGAAGATCTACTCCGGCGGCCTGGGCGACCCCGTGCTGCAGCAGGACGCGAAGGGCCGGGACAAGTCCTTCCAGGCGTTCGCCGAAGGCAAGATCGCGATCCTGTTCGAGGGCGACTACTTCTGGCGCAGCGTGGTCGAGCCTGAGCAGGGCATCGCGAAGATGGCCGACCGCGACGAGACCGTCGGTTACGCGCTGATCCCGGCGATGAAGCCCGGCGCGGGCATCCGCGGCCAGGACTTCGTCTCGATGTCTGGCGGCGGCGGGCACGTGCTCAACCCGGCGTCGAAGTACCCGCAGCAGGCCTGGGAGCTGCTGCAGTTCATGAACTCCAAGGAAGCGACCGTCGCCCTGCTGGGCGACAGCGCCCGGATCACCCAGCGGCAGGACGTCAACAACGAGGTGCTCGCCAGCGACCCGATGCTGTCGTTCGTGTCGCAGAAGGTGCTGCCGCTGACCGCCTACCGTCCGGGCTTCGCGGTCTACCCGCGCGTCTCGCAGGCGCTGCAGCAGGCCACACAGGACGTGGTGAGCGGCAAGAGCGTCGCCGAGGCCGCCGAGGCGTACCAGAAGGCGATTGAAGGCATCGCGGGCGGAGCGGACAAGGTTGCCTCCGGCTGAGACGACGGTGGCGCAACCGGACGTTGCGCAGTCGACCACGGTGTCGGTGGGGGTGGCCCGGGCCAGCCCCACCGACACCGTCGGGCTCGGGCGGCTGCGGGCGGTCGCCTTCGTCACGCCCGCGCTCGTGCTGATCGGCGTCTTCCTGGTCTTCCCCGCGCTGTGGACGCTCTACATCGGCACGACGGACTTCCGGCTCACCGGCGCGGCGGCCCGCTCGCCGAGCTTCGTGGGTCTGGAGAACTACGCCCGGGCGCTCGCCGACCCGACGTTCTACAACTCGCTGTGGCTCACGCTCATCTTCGTGCTGGGCTCGGCGGTCATCGGGCAGAACGGCCTGGGTTTCGCGCTGGCGTGGGCGTTGCGCGACGCGCCGCGCTGGGCGGGCCGGCTCGCCCAGGCGCTGGTGCTGCTCGCCTGGATCCTGCCCGGCTCCGTGGTCGCGTTCCTGTGGATCGCGATGCTGGACCGCGACGCCGGCACCATCAACACGCTGCTCGGACAGACACCCGGCGTGGCCTGGCTCATCGAGTACCCGATGATCGGCATCGTCGTGTTCAACATCTGGCGCGGCACCGCGTTCTCGATGATGCTCTACTCGGCGGCCCTGTCGTCGGTGCCGCCTTCGCACCTGGAGACCGCCCGGCTCGCCGGTGCGAGCGGCGCGCAGACCCTGCGCGATGTGGTGCTGCCGCACATCCGGCGGTACGCGTTGACGAACACACTGCTCATCACGCTGTGGACGTTCAACGACTTCACCCCGTTCCTGATCACCGCTGGCGGCCCCGGGCGGAGCTCGGAGATCATCCCGGTGTACATCTACAACACCGCGCTCGTCGGCGGAGAGATGGGCTACTCGGGGGCGATCTCGCTGCTGGTGCTGCTGATGAACCTGCTGCTCGCGCTGGTGTACCTGCGCGCGGCGCGTGTCCGGGGGAGGGCAGCGTGAGCGCGAGGAGCGTAGCGAAGCGGAGCACCGCAGCCGCGAACAAAGGCAAGGCCGTATGAACGTAGCCAAGGCCGTCGTGCGCCGGATCCTCGTGTACGTAGTGTTCGCGTTCGGCACCGCGTTCTTCGCGCTGCCGATGCTGTGGCTGCTGTCCGCGCCGTTCGACGACCCGCCGACGTACGCAGTACGGCCGCCCCGGACCTTCTCGCTGGACAACTTCGAGCAGATCCTCAGCAACCGGTACGCCGTGCCGTCGCTGGTGAACTCGACGCTGCTCGCGGTCGGCACGATGGTGCTCGTGGTGGTCGCGGCGGCGCTGGCCGCGTACGCGCTGTCGCGGGCCCACGTGCCCGGCCGCGACGCGCTGCTCTACGCTCTGCTGCTGCTCTCCTCGGTGGTCACCGGGACCGCCGCGATGGTGCCGATCTTCCTGCTGATCTACCAGCTCGACCTGATCGACACGCACGCCGGCGTCATTTTGGTGCTCACCGGCGGTCTGCTACCGGCGGCCATCTTCCTGCTCAAGGATTTCATCGACACGATCCCGCGCTCCTACGAGGAGTCCGCCCGGGTCTTCGGGGCCTCGCCGCTGCAGATCCTGCGCCACATCGTCGTCCCGGTCGCCCGGCCCGGCCTGGCCACCATCGGGGTGTGGACGATCGTGCAGGTGTGGGGCAGCTTCCTGACGCCGTTCATCCTGCTGCGCGATCCCAACAAGCAGCCCGCCGCGGTGCTGGTGCGCACCTTCTACACCGAGGGCGGCTCGCCCAACCTGGGTCTGATCGCGGCGTTCTCGCTGCTGTACTCCATCCCGGTCGTGCTGATGTACCTGCTCGCCTGGAGCCGCTACGGCTTCCGGTTCCACGGAGGGATCAAGAGCTGATGGCCGCCATCACGTTGACCCGGCTGGTCAAGGAGTTCCCCGGCGGGGTGCGGGCGCTCGACGCGTTGGATCTGACGATCGCCGACGGCGAGTTCTTCGCGCTGCTCGGGCCGTCCGGGTGCGGGAAGACGACGCTGCTGCGGACCATCGCCGGCCTGGAGTCGCCGACGAGCGGCACCGTGCACATCGGCGACCGGGACGTGACCGCCCTGCCGCCCGGTGCCCGGGACGTGGCCATGGTGTTCCAGGACTACGCGCTGTTTCCGCACATGACCGTGGTGGAGAACATCGCGTACCCGCTGAAGATCCGCCGCCAGCCCCGCGCCGAGCGCACCGCCCACGCCACCGCCGTCGGCGAGCAGCTCGGCCTCGGCGGGCTGATGGCCCGTCGGCCGGCGGAGCTGTCCGGTGGTCAGCAGCAGCGGGTGGCGCTCGCCCGGGCGGTGGCGTGCCGCCCTTCGGTGTTCCTCTTCGACGAGCCGCTGTCCAACCTGGACGCCCGGCTGCGGCTGGAGGCGCGCACGTTCCTCAAGCGGCTGCAGCGGGAGATCGGCGTGACCACGGTCTTCGTCACCCACGACCAGGCCGAGGCGCTGGCGCTGGCGGACCGGATCGCGGTGATGGAGTCGGGTCAGATCCGCCAGATCGGCACTCCGCGCGAGGTGTTCGGCCGGCCCGCCAACACGTTCGTGGCGAACTTCATCGGCTCCACACCGATGAACCTGCTCCCCGGCGTCGTTGCCGGTGAGCAGGTCGAGGTCGGCGGCCAGCGGCTGCCGCTGCCGCCCGAGGCGCGCGGGGCGGTCGCCGACGGCGCGAAGGTGACGGTGGGCGTGCGGCCCGAGTACGTCACGGTGTCGACGGAGCCGGCGGACGGCGCGCTCGTCGGAGCCGTCTCGATCGTCGAGCACCTCGGCACCTCGTCGCTGGTGACCGTGGAGGTGGACGGCCTGCTCATCGGCGCGACGGTGCCCGAGGAGGCCGAGCCCGAGCCGGGGGCGAGGGTGTGGCTGGTGCCGGCGCCCGGCCGGGTGCTCGTCTACCGCGACGACGGCACCCTGGCCGATCCCACGCCGCGTTGATCATGAGGTTACGGGCCGACACGCCGGGCGGTTCCGCCGGTAACCTCATGATCAACAGGGGGCGAACCGAGGAGGGCACATGACCCACGTGCACCGAGGGACGTGGCAACCCGAGGACCGGGCCGAGGCCATGCACCGCTACCTGCCGGTCGACGTGCCGCCGGGCGCCGCCGGCCTACGGGTCGAGCTGGCGTACGACCGTGGGGCGGGCGTGCTCGACCTGGGTGTCTTCGACCCGGACGGGCGGTTCCGCGGCTACTCCGGCGGCGCGCGGAACTCCTTCGCGCTCAGCGCGAATTGGGCCACCCCCGGTTACCTGCCAGGAGAACTGCCGCCCGGCGAGTGGCAGGTGTTCCTCCGGCTGCACCGGGTGGCCTCGGCCGGTGTGCCCTACGAGGTGCGCGCGAACGTCGGCCCGGTCGCCCCGGACGCGGCGCCGGACGCGCCGCCGGTCCCCGGTCGCCCGGAACGCCGGGATCTGCCGACCGTGGACGGCCTGGCCTGGTTCGCCGGCGACCTGCACGCGCACACGGTGCACTCCGACGGGTCGCTGACCATCGAGGAACTGGCTACGCGGGCGGTGACGACCGGACTGGACTTCCTCGCCATCACCGACCACAACACCGTCAGCCACCACGCGCACCTCGACGCCGTCGGACGGCGCTACGGGCTGACGCTGATCCCCGGACAGGAGGTCACCAGCGACCGGGGGCACGCGAACGCGTTCGGCGCCATCGGCTGGGTCGACTTCCGCCGCCCGGCCGCCGACTGGGTGTCCACAGTGGCTGAACGGGGTGGGCTGCTCTCGGTGAACCACCCGCTCGCCGCCGACTACGCGTGGCGCCAGCCCTTGCCGGTCAAGCCGCCGCTCGCCGAGGTGTGGCACTCCGGGTGGTGGGACCGCACCTGGGGAGCGCCGCTGGCCTGGCTGCTCGCCTGGGCCCCGGGCACCGTTCCTGTTGGCGGCTCGGACTTCCACCATCCCGCCGAATCCGTCCGCGTCGGCCACCCGACCACCTGGGTGGCGGCCGCCTCCCCGGGCGTGGACGACGTGCTCGCCGCGCTCGCCGCCGGCCGCACCGCGGTCAGTGAATCACCCGACGGCCCGCTGCTGCTGCGCGTCGGCGACGAACTGGTCGCGCTCGACGCCGACGGCCTGCTGCTGACCGACTTCACCGGCCGGCGCCGCGCGGTGCGTGGCGACCGCCACGCCTTCCCGGCCGCCCCCGGCGCGCACTGGCTCGAGGACGAGCGCACGCGAATCATGGCCCTGTCGGCCTGAGCTGTCGGCCTGAACGCAGAGCCAGGCCGCGGCCGGGGCGGGACGGGACCTACGCGGTGCCGTGGTCGCTGACCGCGTCACGGCGTACCTGGAGGGTCGCGATCTCCCAGGGACGCAGCGGCACGGTGACCTGGTCCCCGTCCACGGCAAGAGCGGCGCCGGGATTGCCGAGCAGGTCCGCGCGGCGGGCGGCGGTCACCGGGCCGATCCGGGCGGCGGTGGGCGCGTCGGTCATCGCCACCACCCGCAGCTCCAGCCAGTCGTCCGCGCCGCCGGAGCGGCGGCGCAGGCTGCTGAACACCACACCGTCACCCTCGACCGCCAGGCCCTCGGCGGCGGCGAGCGGACCGTCGCCCGCCGCCCGGCCGCGTACCGCCGTCAGCGGGCAGCGGAACGCCTCCGCCGCCGCGGCCACGTCGGCCTCCGCCCACGTGCCCCGATGCGGGAGTACGGCGAGCCGCGTGCGCACCTCGGCCCCGATCAGCTGCGCCTGCGGGGTCGCGATGACCGGCCCGGCCGGCTCGGCCCGCAGCGGGTGCTCCGCCCGGCTGATCAGCCCCGTGGCGCGCAGCAGCGTCACCGCCAACTCCCGGCCGTCGTCGACCACCTCGTACTCGCTGACCTGGTCCAGCAGCACCGCCACGCCCCCGGCGTCCACAAAGGAGTACGCCGGGAACGTGGGGATCGGCTCCTCGCCGTGCCCGCCCTCGCTGGCCAGTCCTCGGGCCACGACCGCGAACTGGCCCTCGGCGTACGACCGGGTGGCGGGCTCGGCCAGCGGGACGTGCAGCCGCACCCGGTGGTCCGGGTGCCGGTTGGTGAACGCGAGTTCGAGCCGGCAGAACGGCTCCCCCGCCCGCAGCTCCACCCGCATGACCACCTCGGTGCGCTCCCGCCACGGGTAGCCGCGGCGCACCTCGAGCGCGCCGACCAGCGGCCCGCGCTCGCACACCGACACACGCACCGTGTCCGGGGTGTCGAGCAACCTGTCGTCCTCGGGCGGGGCGTAGTTGTACAGGTCGCCGATGTCGTCGCCGTCCACGAGCCGTCCGACGCCGGACACCACCACACCGTCTGGAGTGGACAGGGTGAGCGTGCCGTCCCCGGCCACTTCGATGCTGAGCAGGTCGTTGGCGAGCCGCCGCTCGGCCACCCGCACCGCCCCGGCCACCGCCGGAGCGACCTGCGGGACGGCGCGCACCGACGTCCACCCCAGTGCCGGCACCGGCACGGCCGCGTACGCCGCGCGCAGCGGCTCCTCGACGACCCGCATCCGCCAGTCGCCGCAGGCAGCCTCGACACGCGGTGCCAGGGCCCGGTCGGCTGCGGTGAAGCCCGGCCCCACCCGGCCCATCGTCACGGTCAGTTCGCGCTCACCGGTGATCGCGACGCGCTGGACGGCGCGGGCGAGGAAGTCCAGGCCGAGCCAGCCCTTGCGCAGCCCGGCCGCGATCCACCCGGCGGGGCGTACCGTCTCGAACAAGGCCCCGTCGTCGTTGCGCGTGATCTCCTGGACCGGTGCCACCGATCCGTCCGGCAGCGCCAGCGCCACCTGCGGCCACTCCGGAGCGGCCGGCAGGTCCAGGCGCACGATGCCGGTCCGCGGCGTAGGCGTCGGGTTGACCACCACGGCGGCGTTGCCCGGCACCGCCGCGGCGAGGTGGTCCAGGGCCCGGTCGCGGACACCCCGGCCGATCTGTTCGGCCTCGGCGATGCGCGCCGCGACCTGTACCGCGGTCTCGTCGACGCCGCACCCGGTCACCGAGTCGTGGCACGAGCACTGCACCAGCCGCTGCCAGGCCAGCTCCAGCAGCCGGGCGGGCCACGCTTCGGCGGGCTGCCAGAGCGCCGCCAGCGGCTCCGCGTACCGCTCGACCATACGTTCCGCAGCACCGAGGCCGCTCTTGAGGTGCGGCCGATTGGAGATCACTCCCGGCAGGATGTTGGCTCGCGCATGGCTGCGCAGCTCCCCGCGCCACGAGGGCAGGCCGTCGATGTCGGACGGGTCGAATCCCGCCAGGTACTCAGCCAGTGTGGACAGTCGCAGGTGCACGTCGCCGTCGAGCGACGCCACCGCCGAGGAGAGCCACGGCAGCGGCGCCGAGTGGTCGGTGCCGTACATGGCGAGGATCGGGTCGGCACCGAACCAGGGACGCGCCCGGACCACGTGCTCGGCCGCCGCCTCGGCCAGCCGGTCGGGGTCGGCGAGCAGCTCCGCCGCGTTGCCGTACCCGCCGGGCAGGTACTCGGTGCGCAGCCGGGTGCCGTCCGGGGCCTCCCACGCGAAGGCGTGCGTGTCGATCGCGGCCGGCACGCCGCGCCACACGCACGCCTGGCGCAGGCCGGCGAGCGCGAGGATCTGCGGCATCTGCGCACAGTGACCGAACATGTCGGGCAGGTACCCGACGGGCATCGGCTCACCGAGGTCCGCGGCCCGCCGAAGGCCCCACTCCAGGTTGCGCACGATGTTCTCGCCGGAACAGAGAAACTCGTCCAGCAGGATCGCCCACGGACCGATCGCGAACTGGCCGCTCTGCACCAGCGCCGCCATCCGGGCCGCGGCCTCCGGGCGTACCTCGAGGTAGTCGTCGACGACCGCGAGCTGACCGTCCAGGGTGAACCGGAACGACGGGTCGGCCTCGGCCCGGGCGATCACGTCGTCCATCAGGTCCACCAGGCGCAGCCGGAACCGCTGGAACGGCTCATACCACTCGCGGTCCCAGTGGGTGTGCGGGACCAGCCAGACGGTCTCGCGCGTCTCCCGCACGCCGGTCACGCCTGCTCTCCCTGGTCGCGGGCGGCGAGTACGCAGAACTCGTTGCCCTCCGGGTCGGCGAGCACCACCCAGGGCACGTCGCCCTGGCCGATGTCCACCCGCCGCGCGCCCATGTTCACCAGCCGCTCGACCTCGGCCTCCTGGTCGTCCGGGTTCAGGTCGATGTGCAGGCGGTTCTTCCCGGCCTTCGTTTCGGTCGCCGGCACGAAGGTCAGACTCGGCGCGGCGTCACCGCCGGAGATCGTGACCTCTTCCGGCCCCTCGGACGCGATCCGGTAATCCAGCACCTCGGCCCACCACCGGGCCAACCGCGCCGGGTCGGTCGCATCGACGACGACCGCGTACCACCGGCTGCCCATTCCTGTCCCTTCGTCTCGGCGACATTGCCGTTCACCCTACGCCCGCGGCCCGGTCCGCGCATGACCCGATGTGCGGGCGTAGGGCAACGGGAGGCGGCGCCCGGAGCGGTCAGCGCGTCTCCGAGCCCACCGCCTCGATCGC
The DNA here is from genome assembly GCA_047459115.1 of Micromonosporaceae bacterium. GTDB lineage: Bacteria > Actinomycetota > Actinomycetes > Mycobacteriales > Micromonosporaceae > VSCG01. The sequence continues at coordinate 3,974 of VSCG01000045.1, read as the reverse complement.
CGCGCGGCCGGCCTCCAGGCGCGCCACCGGCACCCGGAACGGCGAGCAGGACACGTAGTCCAGCCCGGCCTGGTGGAAGAAGTGGACGGACTCCGGGTCGCCGCCGTGCTCGCCGCAGACGCCGACCTTCAGGCCCGGCCGGGCCGCCCGACCTTCGTCCACCGCCAGCCGCACGAGCCGGCCCACGCCCTCGGTGTCGATCGTCTCGAACGGCGACACGCCGAAGATGCCGAGGTCGAGGTACTTGGTGAAGAACGAGCCCTCCACGTCGTCGCGCGAGAAGCCCCAGCCCATCTGGGTGAGGTCGTTGGTGCCGAACGAGAAGAACTCGGCCACCTCGGCGATCTGTCCGGCGGTCAGCGCGGCCCGCGGCACCTCGATCATCGTGCCGATCAGCGTCTCGACCCCGCCGCCGACCTCCGCCAGCACCCGCTCGATCTCGGCCCGTACCGTCTCCAACTCCTGCACCGCGCCGACCAGCGGCACCATGATCTCCGGGCGCGGGTCGCCGCCCTCGGCCTTCACGCTCGCCGCCGCCTGCGCGATCGCGCGCACCTGCATCGCGAACAGGCCGGGGATGACCAGGCCGAGTCGCACGCCGCGCAGACCCAGCATCGGGTTCTGCTCGTGCATCTTGCGTACGGCGTCCAGCAGCACGCGGTTGCGGCCCGGGTCCTCGCCCTTGGCCTCGGCGACGGCGACCTTCACGGCGAGCTCCTCGAGCGGCGGCAGGAACTCGTGCAGCGGCGGGTCGATGAGCCGGATCGTGACCGGCAGCCCGTCCATCGCCCGGAAGATCTCGATGAAGTCGTCGCGCTGCAGCGGCAGCAGGGCCGACAGGGCCTGTTCCTGCTCCTGCGGCGTGCGCGCCAGGATCAGCCGCTCGACCAGCTCACGGCGCTCACCGAGGAACATGTGCTCGGTGCGGCACAGGCCGATCCCCTCGGCTCCGAAGCGCCGGGCACGCGCCGCGTCCTCGCCGGTGTCGGCGTTCGTGCGTATCCTCAGCCGCCGCACCCGGTCGGCGTGCTCCATGAGCGTGTGTACGGCGGCGACGAGCGGGTCCTCGGTCGGCGCCAGGGTGCCCTCGAAGTACTGCACCACCGGCGACGGCTTGACCGGCACCTCGCCGAGGTACACGTTGCCCGTCGAGCCGTCGATGGAGATCAGGTCACCCTCGCGCACGACCGTGCCGTTGACCGTGAACTGTCGCTTCTGGATGTCCACGTCCAGGGCCTCGGCACCGCACACACACGTCTTGCCCATGCCGCGTGCGACGACCGCGGCGTGCGAGGTCTTGCCGCCCCGGGACGTGAGGATGCCCTGCGCGGCCACCATGCCGGCGAGGTCGTCGGGGTTGGTCTCGCGGCGGATGAGGATCACCTTCTCGCCCTGCAGGCCCATCTCGGCGGCGCGGTGGGAGTCGAACACCGCCTTGCCGGCCGCGGCACCGGGCGAGGCCGCCAGCCCCGTGGCGATCGGCTGTGGGTTGGCGGACAGGTCGAACGTCGGGAACGTCAGCTGCGCCAGCTGTGACCCGGTCACCCGGTGCAGGGCTTCGTCGAGGTCGATGACCCCTTCCTTGACCAGCTCCGTGGCGATGACGAACGCCGCGGCCGCCGTCCGCTTGCCGACCCGGGTCTGCAGCATCCACAGCTTGCCGCGCTCGATGGTGAACTCGATGTCGCACAGGTCCTTGTAGTGGCGCTCCAGCCGGCCCATGATGTCGAGCAGCTCGTCGTAGGCGGCCTTGTTGAGCTTCTCCAGCTCCTGCAGCGGCACGGTGTTGCGGATGCCCGCCACCACGTCCTCGCCCTGCGCGTTGACCAGGTAGTCCCCGTAGACGCCCTGCTTGCCGGTTGCGGGGTCGCGGGTGAACGCCACGCCGGTGCCGGAGTCCGGGCCGAGGTTGCCGAAGACCATCGCGACGACGTTGACCGCGGTGCCCAGGTCGGCCGGGATGCGCTCCTGGCGGCGGTAGATGATGGCGCGCTCGGAGTTCCAGGAGTCGAACACGGCACGGATGGCGAGGTCCAACTGCTCGCGTGGGTCCTGGGGGAATTCCCGGCCGGTGTGCTCGGAGAAGATCTTCTTGAAGGTGCCGACGAGCGCCTTCAGGTCCTGCGCGTCCAGGTCCAGGTCGTTCGTCGTGCCCTTCGCCTTCTTGGCCTCGTCCAGCGCGTGTTCGAACTCGTCGCCCGGCACGCCGCAGACCGTCTTGCCGAACATCTGGATCAGCCGCCGGTACGAGTCCCAGCCGAACCGCTCGTTGCCCTGCGACTGGCGGATGAGCCCCTGCACGCTCGCGTCGTTGAGCCCGACGTTCAGGACGGTCTCCATCATGCCGGGCATCGAGAACTTCGCCCCGGAGCGTACGGACACCAGCAGGGGATCATCGGGGTCGCCGAGCCGCTTGCCCATCGCGGCCTCCAGCGCGCGCAGGTGTTCGGTCACCTGGTCACGCAGGCCGGGCGGTTCCTGACCGGTCCTCAGGTACTCCTTGCACGCCTCGGTGGTGATGGTGAAACCGGGGGGCACCGGCAGCCCGAGGTTGGTCATCTCGGCGAGGTTCGCACCCTTGCCGCCGAGCAGGTCCCTGAGGTCCTTGTTGCCCTCAGCGAAGTCGTACACCAGCTTCTGTGTCACGGTTGTGCCTTCCGTTCGCGGGAGAGCCAATTCGACGCGGGTCTGGCGATCGTGCCCGGTCCCCCGTTGGCCGTACCGCCCCTCACGGCACGGCACCACCCCCGCCGCAATTGCCGCGCCGAATATTGCGTATCACGCGCGCGTCGCGAGTTGGGTGTTTCCCGTGGTGTTCCATCCCACGGTTGCCCTCCGATGCGCGAAGAAACCTCACTGCATGCACGACCGCGCAAATCGGGCCGCCATGCCGTCAACCCGAGTTGACAAACGCTCATCTTGTCAACTACGGTTGACGCATGACTGAGGCGGCGGAGACCACGGCAGCGGGCACGGTCGAGGCGACCACATTGGCGAACGCGGCGACCAGCGGAGACGCCCGCGTAGGCCTGCGGGCGGCGCTGGCCCTGCGCCGGCTGGCCGAGACGCTGGAGGCGCTGCAGGTGGACAACGCCCGACGGCAGGGCTGGTCCTGGCAGGAGATCGCCGACGCGCTCGAGGTGAGCAAGCAGGCCGTGCACAAGAAGTACGCCCGGCGCGCCCGGGCTCACGACCGACGGGAGGACTGATGTTCGAGCGATTCACCCGCGCGGCCCGCGACGTGGTACGCACCGCATGCGACGAGGCGGAGAGCCTGGGCCACCGCCGGGTCGGGACCCAGCACCTGCTGCTCGGCCTGCTGCACGAGGAGGACGGGGTCGCGTACGCGGTGCTGCGCGACGCCGGGATGAGCCGCGAGCGGGTCCACGCGGACATCGAGCGGCTCGTCGGGTCGCGGTCGGGCATCCTCTCCGACGAGGACGCCGCCGCGCTGAAGACGATCGGGATCGACCTCGACACCGTGCTGTCGCGCATCGAGGAGTCGTTCGGGCCGGTGGCACCGGTGCCCGCGGCGCCCGAGCCGCGACGCGGTCTGTTCGGTCGGGTGCGCGACGCCGGCCGGTTCGGGCCCCGGGCCAGGAAGGCGCTGGAACTGTCGCTGCGCGAGGCCATCCGGCTACGCCACAACTACATCGGCACCGAACACATCCTGCTCGGCATTCTCCGGGAAGGCGACGGGCTCGCCGCGAAGATCCTCACCGACGCGGGGCTGACCCTCGACGGCCTGCGCCGTCAGGTGCTCGCCGCGCTCGACCGGGCCGCCTGAGCGGGCGTTCCCCCTGCTCGCGATCTCCTGAATACCGGGGCGTCACCCAGCCCGGACGCTGCACGAGTTTCTGCAAATCGCGCCGTCCCGGTTCATGATCGACTCGACATGCAGGAGATCGCGGGGTCCGGTGCCCCTGATCGCCGCCACTTCACGAATCTCGCGCCGCCGGAGCGCCGCGACACCC
>VSCG01000044.1:0-21652 GCA_047459115.1 Micromonosporaceae bacterium | reverse complement strand
CCCACGGCGCGCGGCGAGCAACTGTCGATCGCGCAGTTCGCCGCGATCGCCGCCCACCGTCCGGGAACCGGCACGGTCGAGCGGCCCGGCCCGGGCGGCGAACTGTAGGGTTTGGCGGGCGCGAGCCTCGGTGAGGAGCGCGCGCGTCGGTGAGGAGGCAGCGCGGGTGGCCGAACCGCTCTGGACGGAGGAGGACGACGAGCGTCGGCGCTCCGCCGGCTCGGGCGCGATCCGGGTACGGGTCCCCGCGAAGATCAACCTTCACCTCGGGGTCGGCCCGCTGCGCGCCGACGGGTACCACGAACTGACCACCGTCTACCACGCGATCTCGCTGCACGACGAGGTGGTCGCCCGGCCGGGCGACACCCTCACGCTCACCATGGAGGGCGAGGGCGCAGGGGAGCTCGCGCTGGACGAGACCAATCTGGTGCACCGGGCTGTCCGTGCGCTCGCCCGGCACACCGGCCGCCCCGCGCACGCCCGGCTGCATCTGCGCAAGCAGATCCCGCTCGCCGCCGGCCTGGCCGGGGGCAGCGCGGACGCCGCGGCCGCCCTGGTGGCCTGCGATGCGCTGTGGGGCACCGGGCTCGGCCGCGGCGAGCTGGCCGCGATCGCCGCCGAGATCGGCAGCGACGTGCCCTTCCTCGTGTACGGCGGCACCGCGCTCGGCACCGGGCGCGGCGAGACGGTCAGCCCGGTGCTGGCCCGGGCCGAGACCTGGCACTGGGTCGTCGCGATCGCCGACGGGGGCCTGGCCACCCCCGCCGTCTTCGCCGAGCTGGACCGCCTACGGGCAGCCGGACCGGTGGACCGGGTCGGCTCCCCCGAAGGGCTGCTCGCCGCGCTGCGGCAGCGGGATCCCGAGGTGCTCGCGGCGGCCCTCGGCAACGACCTGCAGCCGGCCGCGCTGTCGCTGCGCCCCGCGCTCGCCGACACGCTGCGGGCCGGCGCGGACGCGGGCGCGCTCGCCGGACTCGTCTCCGGCTCCGGTCCCACGTGCGTGTTCCTGGCCCGCGACGCCGCCCACGCCGACGAGGTCGCCGCCGCGCTCGACGCTGCCGGGATCTGCCGCGCCGCTCTGGTCGCGCACGGGCCGGTCGCCGGCGCCCGGGTCGTCTGAGCTCGAGGGCCGGCCGGCGACTCCCCGGCCCGCCCCGGTTCCGCGGGTATCCTCCGGTCGCGTGGCCAACATCGCGAGCCTCGACCGCGTCTCGAAGGGGTACCCGTCCGGGCAGCTTCTCGACGCGGTGTCGCTCGGGCTCGACGAGGCCGACCGGATCGGCGTCGTCGGGCGCAACGGCGCCGGCAAGAGCACGCTGCTGCGCCTGCTCACCGGGGCCGAGGAGCCGGACGCCGGCCGGGTGACCCACCGGCGCGACCTGCGCATCGGCGTACTGCCGCAGACTGCGCAGCTGGACCCGGCCGCCACCGTCCGCGACGTGGTCCTCGGCACCGCGTGGCTGCCGGCGGCGTTCGCCGCGGAGCACGAATGGGCCGGCGACGCGGGGGTGCGCACCGTCCTCGACGGGCTGGGCATGCCCGGGCTCGGCCTGGACACGCCGGTCGGGCCGCTGTCCGGCGGGGAGCACCGGCGGGTGGCGCTCGCCGCCCTGCTGGTCCGCGCCACCGACCTGCTCGTGCTGGACGAGCCGACCAACCACCTCGACGTCGCGGGTGTGCGCTGGCTCGCCGAGCATCTGCTGCGCCGCCGCGGCGCGCTCGTCGTGGTCACCCACGACCGGTGGTTCCTCGACGCCGTCTGCACCCGCACCTGGGAGGTGGCGGACGGCACGGTGCGGGTGTACGAGGGCGGGTACGCGGCCTGGACGCTGGCCCGCGCGGAGCGGGCCCGGCTCGCCGCCGCGGCCGAGGCCCGCCGGGCGAACCTGCTGCGCAAGGAGATCGCCTGGCTGCGTCGGGGAGCGCCCGCGCGCACATCGAAGCCGAAGTTCCGTATCGAGGCCGCGAACGCCCTGATCGCCGAGGAACCGCCGCCGCGCGACACGGTCTCGCTGCGCCGGCTCGCCACCGCCCGGCTCGGCAAGCAGGTGTACGAGCTGGAGGACGTCTCGGTGAGCTTCGGCGGGCGACCCGTGCTGCGCGAGGTGACCTGGCGGATCGGACCGGGGGACCGGATCGCGCTGCTGGGCGCCAACGGCGCGGGCAAGACGACGCTGCTGCGCCTGCTCGCCGGTCTGCGTACCCCTGATGCGGGCCGGCTGGTGCGCGGCGCCACCGTGCGGGCCGCCCTGCTCAGCCAGGATCTCGCCGATCTGCCCGCCGACCGCCGGGTGCTCGAGGCGGTCCAGGAAGTGGCCCGGCGGGTCCGGCTCGGCGAACGTGAGCTGTCCGCGGCCCAGCTCGCCGACGTGTTCGGCTTCCCCGAGCGGCGGCTGTGGACACCGGTGGCGGACCTGTCCGGCGGCGAGCGGCGACGGCTGCAGCTGCTGCGCCTGCTCGCGGGCGAACCCAACGTGCTGCTGCTCGACGAGCCGACCAACGACCTCGACACGGACACCCTCGCCGCCCTGGAGGACCTGCTGGACACCTGGCCGGGCACGCTCGTCGTCGCCAGCCACGACCGTTACCTGGTGGAACGGGTCACCGACACGGTGTACGCGCTGCTGGGCGGCCAGCTCACCCACCTGCCCGGTGGCGTGGACGACTACCTGGCGGGGCTCGCCGCGCCGGTCGAACGGCCCCGGGAGCGCCCGCGCGAGCGCACCGACCCGCGGGCGGCGCGCAAGGAGCTGGCGCGGCTCGAGCGGCGCGTGGCCAGGCTCGAGGAGCGGGAGGCGCAGCTGCACGAGCTACTCGCCGCGCACGCGACCGACTACGAGAAGCTGACCGCACTCGACGCCGAGCTGCGGGCGGTACGCGCCGAACGGGAGGGCGTGGAGGAGGAGTGGCTCACACTGGCGGAGCGTGCCGACGGCGCGTGAAACCGGTTTGCGAAAATTCATCGCCATGTCGCACATCCCGGTAAACCACCCCTTGCGCCCGCTCTACCGGGCCGTGTCCGCCGTCGTCGGGCTCTACGTGCTCCTCTTCGGGATCGTCGGCTTCGTGCAGACGCGCGGCACCGACCCGTTCGCACAGCCTGACGTCTCGGCCCTCGGGCTGCCCACGAACCAGGCCTTCTCGGTGCTGTCCGTCGTCGTGGGGGCGGTGATCCTGGTCGCCACGTTCATCGGGCGCAACATCGACCGAGCGGTCTACCTCGGCGGCGGCGTCGTGTTCCTGCTCGCCGGCACGGTGAAGCTCGCGCTGCTGCACACCGACCTGAACTTCCTCAATTTCTCGCCCATGACGTGCATCATGTCGTACCTCATCGGCACGCTGCTGCTCACCGCCGGCTTGTACGGCAAGGTGGCGCCCGCGGGGCCGACCGCAGCGGAGGACGCGCTGGGGCAAGCCAGGGGTTGATCGGGCGAATTTCGGGCATGTTCGGGATGTCCCGCCCATCGGGTGCGACAATTCCCTTTTCAGGAGGCGCTCTCCAGGAGGCCCGGACATGCTCCACCTGCCCGTGAACCACCCGCTGCAGCCCCTGTACCGGATCCTGGCCGGACTGGCCGGGGCGTACATCCTGGCGTTCGGTGTAGTCGGCATCGCCGTGACCTGGGGTACGCCGTTCTTCGGCCGTCAGTCCACCTGGGTGCTCGGACTGCGCACCAACCTCGCGTTCTCCGTGCTGTCCGCTGTGGTCGGCGCGATCGTGGTGATCGGCGCGCTGATCGGCCGCAACGTCGACCGCTTCATCAACATGATCGGCGGCGTCGTGTTCCTGTTCGCCGGTCTGATCATGTTGGCCCTGCTGCGGACCGACCTGAACTTCCTCAACTTCACGGTCGCGACCTGCATCATGTCGTTCATCTTCGCGCTGGTGTTCGGGCTCTCCGGGCTCTACGGCAGGGTGGGTGACCCGAGCGAGGTGCGGGCCGAGGAGTCCTTCCGGCACGGCGGGTACGACCCGGTACGGCACACGTGGCAGGGCGAGCAGCAGCCGCACCGGCCCGAGGAGCCCGAAGAGCCGGAGCGGCACCGGTTCGCCTGACCCCGCCATTCCGCCTGCCCCGCTATCTGCGCCTGAACCCAGCCATTCGCCTGAACCCAGCCATCGGCCCGCCCGATCAGTTCCACATCAACGGCGGCGGGTCAGCAGGGACGGCTGGTGCTCCAGGTGCGACAGCCCGTTCCAGGCCAGGTTGACCAGGTGCGTGGCGACGACCCGCTTGCGCGGCCGGCGTACCTCCAGCCACCACCTGCCGGTCAGCGCCACCATCCCCACCAGCGCCTGGGAGTAGAGCCCGGCGAGCTTCGGGTCGTACCCGCGGGTCTTGAACTCGGCCCCGAGGATGTGCTCGACCTGGTGGGCGACGTCGTTGAGGATCGAGGAGAAGCTGCCGGAGGAGGAGCCGACCGGCGACTCGCGGACCAGCACCCGGAAGCCGTCGGTCTCCTCCTCGATGTAGTCCAGCAGCGCGAGCGCCGCCTGTTCGAGCAGTTCCCGCGGGTGGCCGGCGGTCAACGCGCTGGTGACCCGGTCCAGCAGCGCCCGGACCTCGCGGTCGACCACGACGGCGTACAGGCCCTCCTTGCCGCCGAAGTGTTCGTACACCACCGGTTTGGAGACCTTCGCGCGTGCCGCGACCTCCTCGATCGACGTCGCGTCGAACCCGCGTTCGGCGAAGAGCTGGCGCCCTATCGCGATCAGCTGCTCCCGGCGCTGCCTGGCGGACATCCGCACCCGGGAGTGGGGCGTCTTGGCGGGGGAGGAGGGCCGGTCGTTGGCCGATGCGCCCCTGCGGGCCCGATCTATCCTGGGATCTTCGACCACCCGGCTATCGTGCCAGCTTCGCGGTCACCCGTTCGGGTTTGGGCCAGCGCACGTCGGACACCCAGCCGAGCTTCTCGAACAGCCAGATGATGCGGGCGGACGGATCGACCTGGCCGCGCAGCACGCCGTGGCGCGCGCAGGTCGGATCCGCGTGGTGCAGGTTGTGCCAGCTCTCGCCGAACGAGATCACGGCGAGCGGCCAGAAGTTCGCCGCCTTGTCTCCCTCACGGGTCTGGAACGGGCGCTCGCCGACCACATGACAGACCGAGTTGATCGACCAGGTGACGTGGTGCAGCAGCCCGATGCGCACCAGCCCGGCCCAGAAGAAGGCGGTCAGCGCGCCCTGCCACGACCAGGTGAGCAGGCCGCCGAGGACGGCGGGCGACACGGCGGAGAACGCCACCAGCCAGGGGAACAGCCGGTCGACCCGTTGGATGTCCTTGTCCGCCAACAGATCCGGTGCGAACCGTGCACGGTTGGTCAGCTCGCGGTGGAACAGCCACCCCATGTGCGCGTAGAACAGCCCTTTGGTGAGACCCCACAGCGTCGCGCCGTACCGCCACGGTGAGTGGGGGTCGCCCTCCACATCCGAGAAGGCGTGGTGGCGGCGGTGGTCGGCCACCCACTGCGTCGGCGCGCCCTCCACGGCCAGGCTCCCGGCGACCGCGAGCGTCACCCGCAGCCACCGCTTCGCCTTGAACGAGCTGTGCGTCAGGTACCGGTGGAAGCCCACTGTGACGCCGAGACCGGAGACGAGGTAGTAGACCGTGGCGATCCCCACGTCGGTCCAGGACAGCCACCCGCCCCACGCGACGGGTACGGCGGCGACGAGCGCCACGAACGGAAGGATTACGAACGCCCACAGGCCAATCAGGATGCCGGGCTTCTGCCTGCCCTCGGTGAGGGGTTTCGGGCCCCGGCCGGCCGGGGAGGGAGAGATGGAATCGAGTGTGCTGGTAGACATCGCACCTCACTGAGCTGTGCTGGGCATTTCCCGGCGTGCCTGCGGTCCCGCTGGCTACGCCTACGTCACCGTAACTTACGGTCCCGTAGTCTGTCAGCGGACCCGGGGCACCGGATGTTGTCGTAGCAGTTCCGAAGTTGTGGGCATGGATGCTGAGACGCGCACGGCCCGCGCCGGATGCGGCTGGGCGTGACCCGGCAGGCACGCTGGTTGCAGCCTGTACCCCCGGCGCCGTGCACGAAACGTCCCAACGCAGGAAACGCCCTAACGCAGGAAACGTCCCAACGCAGAGAGCGACCCCGAGGCGCTCTGGTCGGATTGGCCGTGGTCACCCGCTGGCCCCGGGTCCGGTACTGTGTTAGGAGTGAACCAACAAGGTTCTGTCCGGTTCATACCGTCCCGGGTCGTCTAATGGCAGGACGTCGGGTTTTGGTCCCGATTGTAGGGGTTCGAATCCTCTCCCGGGAGCTGCATGCCGTGCGTTGGTTGACTGACCGCCTGCGTGGGCAGGGCCACTACTAGCATGAGGGCCGCAGGCTGCCACAGGACGGAGTAATCACGTGAGCGACGTCCGACCCCGTACCGTCGTGGTCCTCGCCGCCGGCGAGGGCAAGCGGATGAAATCGGCGCTGCCCAAGGTGCTCCATCCCCTACTCGGTCGGACCCTGCTCGGTCACGTGCTCGCGGCGGCCGACGCCCTGCGGGCCCGGCGGACCCTCGTCGTCGTCGGGCACGGCGCCGACCAGGTGACCGCTCACCTGGCCGAGATCGCGCCACACGCGGTGCCGGTCCTGCAGGAGGAGCAGAAGGGGACGGCGCACGCGGTCCGGACCGCGCTCGCCGCCGTCCCCGAGGGTGACGACGGCAGCGTGATCGTGCTCAACGGCGACGTGCCGCTGCTGCGCCCCCAGACCCTCGCCGCCCTCGTCGAGCAGCACGAGGCCGCGAGAGCGGCCGCGACCCTGCTGACCGCGGAGGTGGACGACCCGACGGGGCTCGGGCGGGTCCTGCGGGACGCCGACGGCGGGCTCGCGGCGATCGTCGAGGAGCGGGACGCGACCCCCGAGCAGCGCCGGATCCGGGAGATCAACGTCGGGGTCTACGCGTTCGAGGCGGGGGCGCTCGCCGACGCGCTGGGTAAGGTCAGCGCGGACAACGACCAGGGTGAGGAGTACCTCACCGACGTCGCCGGACTGCTGGTCGGCGCGGGCCACCCCGTACGGGCGTACGTCACCCCCGATGCCGTCGAGGCGGCCGGCTGCAACGACCGCGTCCAGCTCGCCGAGCTGCGGGCGCTGCTGCGCGACCGGGTCAACGCGGACTGGATGCGGGCGGGCGTCTCCATCATCGACCCGGCGACGACATGGGTGGACGTCACCGTCACCCTGGCCCGCGACGCGGTCATCGAGCCCAACACCCACCTCCGCGGCCGGACCACGGTCGCCGAGGGCGCCACCGTGGGCCCCGACACCACGCTCATCGATTCGGCGGTCGGGCAACGGGCGACCGTCGTGCGGGCCCACGCCGTGGGCGCGGTCATCGGTTCCGACGCCATGGTCGGGCCGTACGCCTACCTGCGGCCGGGCACCGTGCTCGCCAACGCCGTCAAGGTGGGCACGTTCGTCGAGGTGAAGAACTCCGAGGTCGGCACCGGCTCGAAGATCCCGCATCTGTCGTACGTGGGCGATGCGACGATCGGAGAGCACTCCAACATCGGCGCCGCCAACGTCGTGGTGAACTACGACGGGGTGCGCAAGCACCGTACGGTCATCGGTTCCTACGTCAAGACGGGCAGCGACACGATGCTGGTGGCGCCGGTGGAGATCGGGGACGGCGCGTACACCGGGGCGGGCACCGTGGTGCGCCGCAACGTCCCGCCGGGCGCACTGGCGGTCTCCGGCGGACCGCAGCGCATCTTCGAGGGCTGGGTGGAGAGCCGGCGCCCGGGCACTCCGGCCGCCGAGGCAGCGGCACGCGCGCGAGCGGCGGCGGACCAGGCCGCGGCGGCGGACGGAACCGCGCCGGCGGAACAGGCCGCGGCGGGTCCCGCGGCAAGGGATCAGGCGGTGACCCCCGGGGTGGGATCGGGCGTCGCGGACAGTCGGACAGCAAACGACACTCAGGCCGTGGAGGATACGGCGGAAGGGGCGTGACCGAAGCCACTTCGTGGCATCGCGCCGCGGCCGGCCGTGATTGGGCAGGCAAACTCGTTGCGCGCGCCGGATACTTGAGGCGTGCTCGAGCAACCGCGAGCCCAGGGAGCGAACGAGGATGGGCGGCATCATCGGCGAAAACCGTAAGACTCTCATGCTCTTCTCCGGCCGGGGCTTTCCCGAGCTGGGCGAGGAGATCGGAGAGGTGCTCGGTGTGGAGCCGACGCCCACCGACGCGTACGACTTCGCGTCGGGCGAGATCTTCGTGCGGTACAAGGAGTCGGTACGCGGCTCGGACGCGTTCGTGATCCAGTCCATCACCTCGCCGGTGAACAAGTGGATCATGGAAACGCTCATCATGATCGACGCGCTCAAGCGCGGCTCGGCCAAGCGCATCACCGTCGTGCTGCCCTACTTCCCGTACTCAAGGCAGGACAAGAAGCACCGCGGGCGCGAGCCGATCTCGGCACGGCTGGTCGCGGACCTGCTGCGTACGGCGGGCGCCAACCGCATCCTCACCGTCGACCTGCACACCGCCCAGATCCAGGGCTTCTTCGACGGCCCGGTGGACCACCTGTTCGCGATGGACACGCTCGCGTCCTACGTAGAGGAGAAGTACGCCGGGCGGCCCGTCACGGTGGTGGCGCCCGACTCCGGCCGGGTGCGGGTCGCCGAGCGGTGGACCGACCGGCTCGGGGGCTGCCCGCTCGCGTTCATCCACAAGACCCGTGACCCGCTGAAGCCGAATCAGGTGGTCGCGAACCGGGTGGTCGGGGATGTCTCCGATCGGGTCTGTCTGATCGTCGACGACATGATCGACACGGCGAGCACGATCTGCCAGGCCGCTGAGATGCTCGCCGAGTCCGGTGCGGCCGACGTGATCGTGGCGGCGACCCACGGGGTGCTCTCGGATCCGGCGACCGAGCGGCTCAAGAACAGCCGCATCAGCGAGGTCGTGCTGACCAACACGCTGCCGCTGCCGCCGGAGAAGCGCCTCGACAAGATCACAGTGCTCTCCATCGCGCCGCTGGTCGGGCGAGCGATCCGCGAGGTCTTCGAAGACGGCTCGGTGACCACGCTCTTCGGCGGACTGAGCTGAACCCGGCGGTCCGCCCCGCTGCTGCTCATCGGGCTCCGCCGCTCGGCCGTTGTCGATCGACTGATGCAGGGGTCGACGTGGCCAGGGTGGCCGATCCTGCCGGCGGTCACTCGGGTAGACTAAGCAGGTTGCCACGGCGAGGGTGCCCCTGCCCAGTAGTTCTCACGCGAGCGAGGGCCGACAGGACGGCACCGTGATCGACGCGGTGCTCGGGCCATGCCCAGGTGCCCCGCCGCCCGGCACCGCAGCCACCGTAGTCACGACGCTTCACGAACGCAGGAGTACTCCCCGTGTCCGAGGTAAAGATCAGCGCTGAGCCGCGTACGGAGTTCGGCAAGGGCGGCGCCCGCCGGACTCGCCGGGCCGGCAAGGTGCCCGCCGTGCTGTACGGCCACGGCGAGAAGCCGAAGCACATCGCGCTGCCCGCGCGCGAGTTCGCCGCCGCGATCCGTCACGGTGGCACGAACCAGGTCTTCAACATCGAGATCTCCGACGGCACCACCACGCTCGCGTTGACCAAGGCGATCCAGCGCGACCCGGTCAAGGACACCCTCGAGCACGTCGACCTGCTGATCGTCCGGCGCGGCGAGCGGGTCACCGTCGAGGTGCCCGTCCAACTGGTCGGCGAGCCGGCGAAGGACAGCCTCGTCGTGACCGAGCTCGACCAACTGTCGATCACCGCCGAGGCGATGCGCCTGCCCGATCACCTCGAGGTCTCGATCGACGGCCTCGAGGTCGGCAGTCACGTGACGGCCGGGCAGGTGCCGCTGCCGTCCGGCGCCGAGCTGGTCACCGACCCGGAGACGATCATCGCCGTGATCAGCGCCGCCCCGACCGCGGCCGATCTCGAGGTCGAGACCGGTGAGGCGGAGGAGGCCGCGGAGGAGGCCGAGGCCGAGGCCGAGGGTGAGACGCCCGCCGAAGGCGAGCAGGAGGTCCCGCCGCGGGCCTGACGCCCACCCGACCGCAGCTTCAGGGAAAGTACGTGCCGCGGTACCTCCCGGCACGTACTTTCCCTGAAAGTGTCTAGTGAGGTGAATGATGCAGACCGCGCCGTGGCTGGTGGTGGGACTGGGAAATCCCGGCCCGGCGTACGCGCACAACCGCCACAACGTGGGCTTTCGCATCGTGGACGTGCTGGCCGATCGGGCGGGGGTCCGCTTCAGCCGGCATCGCCGGGCGGTCGCCGCGGTGGCCGAAGGGCGCCTGGGTGGTGTTCCGGGCGGCCCGAAGCTGGTGCTGGCCAAGCCGATGACGTACATGAACCTGTCGGGTGGCCCGGTCGTCGGCCTGGCCAACTTCTACAAGATTCCCCGCGAGCGGATCGTCGTGGTCCACGACGAGTTGGACATCCCGTACGGTCAGCTCCGGCTGAAGCTGGGCGGTGGCGAGGGGGGCCACAATGGACTGCGCTCGGTGTCCAGCGCGCTGGGGTCCCGCGACTACCTGAGGGTCCGCTTCGGGATCGGGCGGCCGCCCGGGCGACAGGATCCCGCGGACTACGTCCTGTCCGATTTCTCGACGGCCGAGCGCAAGGAACTCGACGTCCTCATCGACCGAGCGGCCGATGCCGTCGAGACACTGATCGCCAAAGGACTCGAAACGGCCCAGAACATCTACCACGCAAGCTGATCCCTGGTCGCCCCTCCGGTCAGGCCCCCGGTCGCGTATCCGACAAACCCCCACCCGGGTGATAGGCCGCGTGCAACGCTGCATCGCGTCGTCAAGACGTCAGTGTTGACGACCGCGGAGTGGGTACCCGAGACGCGTCGGGCCTGCGGCGGACCGCTCGAGCCAAGGTCGGGGTAGCCCGAGCGGCTGGCGCGCCGTGACGTGACTCGGAGATCGGGGTTGACGAGTGCGCGCGCTCAGCGCCGGCGCGCTCGTCGATGGCGGCGCGAGGGGGGACCGGGTTGACGCGACCGTTCGGCGAACCGCGCGAGCGGCTGACTAATGACGCGTCTGCGCCGCAAACCAGTGACGCTTTCGGGGCCACCGACCCGTCCCGTGACGCCCCAGTGACGCGAGTTGTCCATACCGAGGACGATGTCGATTCCGGCGCGGTGAGCGACACCACGACCGGGGTCAGGCGGGGAGCCGAGGACCTGATCGGCAATCTGTTCGGCTGGGGCAGCGAGGACAACGAAGGGCTCCTGGTTCCGTCCCCGGCCGGCGCCGGCCGGGTCGTCGCTGTCGGAGACGGTACGCCCGTGGCAGCCGCTGATGGGCCGGCCAGCCCGAAGCTGGACCGGCAGGGACGGTCGAGCGCACAGGGCAGGCGCGCGCCCCGGCATGGTGCGCGGCGTCACCGGGCCCGCCTGAGCTGGGAGGCCCGCTACGTGCGCGCTCTCCTGGTGTCGGACTTCCTGGTCGGTCTGCTCGCTGGCGCGGTGGCCTTCTACGGCCGGTTCGGGCAGACGGTCATGTCGCACAACAGGGTCTACGTCGGGCTGTCCGCGGTCCTGCCGCTGCTCGTGGTCGGCGCGCTCATGCTCACCCGCGCGTACGAGCGTCGGTTCCTGTTCGTCGGCACCGACGAGTACCAGCGGGTGATCAGGGGTGGCGTGTCGCTGACCGCCGCCATCGCGGTCATGGCGTACGCGGTGGACTATCCGCTGGCGCGCGGTTACATGCTGATCGCCCTGCCGTCGGCCACGGTCGGTTGTCTCGGGATGCGGTTCGTGCTGCGCAAACGGCTGCACCGGCAGCGGGCGCGGGGCAGGTGCCTCAAGCGGGTGATCGTCGTCGGGCACGAGCTGGCCGTGATCCACATGACGCGCCAGCTGCGCCGTGAGCGGTACCACGGGTTCGAGGTCGTGGGCGCATGTCTGCCGCCGGACCACCATGGCGACGTGGACGTGCCGGTCTACGGGACCTTCGACGACGTCGCGAAGGCGGTCAACTTCGCCGACGCGGACACGGTCATCGTGCTGTCCTGCCCGGAGCTGGACGGGCACACGCTGCGGCGCATGGCGTGGCAGTTGGAGCACGACGACATCGACCTCATCGTGGCCAGCTCACTGATCGACGTGGCCGGCGACCGGACCACGATCCGCCCGGTCGACGGCCTGCCGATGCTGCACGTCGAGCACCCGCGGCTGAGCGGCGGCTCCCGCGTCTTCAAGGAGATCTTCGACCGGGTCACGGCGACCGCGCTGATCGTGCTGCTCTCGCCGCTGCTGCTGGCGATCGCCCTGCTCGTCCGGCGGGATTCGCCCGGCCCGGTGCTGTTCCGGCAGGTGCGCGTCGGCCGCGACGGTCGGCCATTCGTGATCTACAAGTTCCGCACGATGTACGTCGACGCGGAGGCGAGGCTCGCCGAACTGCGCCACCTCAACGAGTTCGACGGCGTGCTGTTCAAGCTGCGCAACGACCCCCGGATCACCCGCGTCGGCAAGTGGCTGCGCCGTTACTCCCTGGACGAACTGCCCCAGCTGTTCAACGTCGTGCGCGGGCAGATGTCCCTCGTCGGTCCGCGGCCGCCGCTGCCCGAGGAGGTCGCCCAGTACCCCGACGACGCCCGGCGGCGGCTGGTCGTCAAGCCCGGCATCACCGGCCTGTGGCAGGTCTCCGGCCGCTCCGACCTGTCCTGGGAGGAGTCGGTACGCCTGGACCTGCGGTACGTCGAGAACTGGTCGATCCCGCTCGACCTGGTGATCCTGCTGCGCACCCTGTCCGCGGTGACCCGCGCCTCCGGCGCCTACTGAGCCGGTCCCCTTGGTGGTGCGCCTACTGAGCCGGCCTCTTGCCGTCACCCGACGGGTACTGCCTGACCAGGCTTCCAGCGTCGAGAACCCGCCCGTCGACCAGGACGTCGTCGGTCGGCAGGTCGTGCTCGGCCGGGACGAGGTCCCGGCCGACCGCCAGGACCATCCGGTACGGGCGGTAGTCGTCCGTGCAGCCGCGTGACGCGGCGAACGTCCCGGTGGTGACCTGCACCGCACCTGAACCGTCCACGTCGATACCGGCCAGCCAGCCGGGGCAGGTGCCCGACTGCCCGGAGGAGAAGACGACCAGGACCTCGGTGGTGAAGTCGATATCGGTCGGCTCGCCGTAGATACCAGGGTGGATCGGACTGCCCGACCGTGGCACCTCGTCGGCGGGCCGGTTCTCCCGCCACGCCCGCGCCGCCGTCTCCTCGTCGAAGGCGATCTCCACGAGCACGTACCAGTCGCCGTCAGGGGCCTCCAGCAGCCCAGGCCGCCAGCCGTCCGCCTTGGCCAGCACCCGGACGCCTGTGCCGGCCCCGGTGCCCGGGCCGGCGCCCGTACCGCAGCCTGGCAGCGCCGACAGAGCGATCACCAGAGCGGTCGCGGCGGCCGCGCGGCGTGGTCTCATGTCCTGTCCCTGGAAGGCATGCCGATCTGATGTCACCGATCTGACGCCCCGGGGCCCTGTCCGGTTCCGCGCAGCGCACGCAGCCGCTGCGCGCGGTCAAGTGCTGTGACGCGGCCGGGCGCCGGGGCCAGCCGGGAGCCGGCCGGCACCCGCTGCGGCGGTCGCCATGAACGCGATGGGCTTGGCGAAGCCGTGGGCGGCGAACGCGGCGGTCACCGCATCGGTCACCAGCCCGGCGTCCGGCGCCTCGACGAGCGCCAGCACACAGCCGCCGAAGCCGCCCCCGGTCATCCGCGCGCCGAGCGCGCCGGCCCGCAGCGCAGCGTCGACCGCCACGTCGAGTTCCGGCACCGTCACCTCGAAGTCGTCCCGCAGTGAGGCGTGGGAGGCGGTCAGCAGCGGGCCGATCTCACCGGGTCGCCCGTCGCGCAGCAACCGCACGGTGTCGAGCACCCGCTGGTTCTCGGTCACCACGTGCCGCACCCGCCGACGGTCCGGGTCGGGCAGGCGGGCGAGTGCCGCCGGCAGGTCCGCCACGGCCAGGTCGCGCAGTGCGGCCAGGCCGAGCATGGCCGCGGCCCGCTCGCAGGCGGCACGCCGCGCCGCGTACTCGCCGCTGACCAGGCGGTGCGGTGCCCGGGTGTCGATGACCAGCACGGCCAGGCCGGCGGCGGCCAGGTCGAACGGGATGTGCTCGACCGCGAGCGTCCGGCAGTCCAGGAAGAGCGCGTGACCCGCCCGGCTGAGCGTGGCCGCGCACTGGTCCATGATCCCGCAGGGCATGCCGGCGTACTCGTTCTCGGCGCGCTGCGCGAGCGCCGGGCGGTCGGCGACCGGTACGTCCAGCCCGCCGAGGTCGGCGAGCGCGGTGAGCACCGCGCACTCGATCGCCGCGGACGAGGACAGCCCGGCACCCAGCGGCACGTCCGAGGCGACCGCCAGGCGCGCGGTCGGCACGTCGTACCCGGCGGCCCGCAGCGCCCACACCACACCGGCCACATAGGATGCCCAACCGACGACCCGGTCGTCCGCCGCAAACCGGACCGTCTCTCCGGCCTGTTCTGAGTGGACGATCCAGTATGGATCGTCATGCCGGGACGCAGCCACCACGGTGCGGTGGGGCAGCGCGAACGGCAGCACGAAGCCGTCGTTGTAGTCGGTGTGCTCGCCGATCAGGTTCACCCGGCCCGGTGCCGCCCATGCACCCGTGGGCGGTGCACCGTACACCCTGGTGTGGATCTCCGGCGCACGGACCTCGGCGCTCATGCAGTCACCTCCGATACGGGCCCCGCGGGCTCCGCTCGCTACCCGCGCTCGCGGCCCTGGTCGACGCACTCGCGGTAGTACCGCCAGGCGTCGGCGACGATGTCGGCCAGCGCCGGCTTCTCGGGCGCCCAGCCGAGTTCGGCGCGGGCCTTGGCCGACGACGCGACCAACGCGGCCGGGTCGCCGGGCCGGCGCGGCGCGACCTCCACGGGCAGCGGGTGGCCGGTCACCTCGCGGACCACGTCGACGACCTGGCGGTTGGAGAACCCGCTGCCGTTGCCCAGGTTGTAGATCCGGTGCCGCCCCGGCTCAGCGGCGTCGAGCGCGAGCAGGTGTGCGCGCGCCAGGTCCGCGACGTGGATGTAGTCGCGGATGCAGGTGCCGTCCGGGGTCGGGTAGTCGTCGCCGAACAGCTGCAGCTTCTCCCGGCGGCCGGCGGCGACCTCGAGGGCGAGCGGAATCAGGTGGGTCTCCGGGTCGTGCCGCTCGCCGATCGGGCGGTGACCGTCGCGGACGAGCGCGCCGGCCACGTTGAAGTAGCGCAGCGACACCGCGGCGAGCCCGTGCGCGGCGCACTCGGCGGCCAGGGCCAGGTCGATGGCGAGCTTGGTCGAGCCGTACGGGTTCGTCGGCGCGGTCGCCGCCTGCTCGCTGATCGGCAACTTGCTCGGGTTGCCGTAGACGGCGGCGGTGGACGAGAACACCAGCCGGGGCACCCCGGCGGCGCGCACCGCGTCGAGCAGCGCGAGCGAGCCGACGACGTTGTTCTCCCAGTAGATCTCCGGCCGGACCATCGACTCGCCTGCCGCGATGTACCCGGCGAAGTGCAGGACGGCGTCGAGCTCCGGCGTCACCACGCGGGCGGCGTCGTGCACGCGCCCGTGCACCAGCGTCGCGTCCGGGGGTACGGCATCGGGGTGTCCGGTGGAGAGATCGTCGAGGATCACCACGTCGTGACCGGCCTCGACGAGCAGGGTCGAGACGACACTTCCGATATAGCCGGCACCGCCGGTAACGAGAAGCTTCACGGTCTGCCAGAGTACGTGCTGTCGCGCCCCCGGGGTCGGCCCGGCTCTGTCTACCATCTCGGACATGGAATCCGACAGTCCCGGGCCCCGGCGGCCGGACCCTGAGCGGTCTCCGCCGGGCGCGGCGCGGGTCTTCGGACAACGGGGACCCGAACCGGATCCGCTGCGGCTGCCCCGGCAGCCGGGCCCGCTCGCGCGTGGGGTGGCCCGCGCGGTGGTCCGCGGGGCCGACGCCGCCACCCGCTGGGTCACCCGGCTGCTCGGTGCCAGCCCGACCTGGGGTCGGGAGGAGATCACCGAGGCTGAACTGCGCGACCTGGTCGCCGCGAACACGGTGCTCGACCGTGAGGAGCGGCGGATCATCGACGAGGTGCTCGCCGCGAACGCCAGCATCGTGCGCGAGGTGATGGTCCCGCGTACCGAGGTCACCTTCCTGGACGCCGGCCTGTCGGTACGCCAGGCGGCGGCGCTCGCCGGCGCCACCACCCACTCCCGCTTCCCGGTCATCGACGGCACCCACGACGACGTGATCGGCTTCGTGCACCTGCGCGACCTGCTCGTGCGGGCCACCGATCCGCACACGAAGGTCCGCGAGCTGACCCGGGAGATCAAGCGGCTGCCCACCTCGAAGCGGGTGCTCGCCGCGCTGTCCGAGATGCGCCGAGAGGGGCACCAGCTCGCGGTGGTCATCGACGAGTACGGCGGCACCGCCGGCATCGTGACGCTCGAGGACCTCATCGAGGAACTGGTCGGCGAGATCCACGACGAGTACGACGCGGTGCCCGAGCCGGTGGAGCCCGAGGGCGCGGTGCCGGCCAACGTCGACGGCAGGCTCAACCTCGCCGACTTCGCCGAGCGCACCGGGCTGCGGCTGCCCGAGGGGCCGTACGAGACCGTGGGCGGCTTCGTCATGGCCGCGCTGGGCCGGTTGCCGGAGTCGGGGGACGAGGTACGGGTGGGTGCCTGGCTGCTGCGCGTCGCCACGATGGAAGGCCGTCGGGTCGCCCGGGTGGCCCTGCTTCCGGCCCCGCGCAATGCCCCGGTCGCGCCGGTTTCGGCCGTGCCGGCTCTGCCGGCTGCGCCGGCAGAGCCGGCCGTGGCCCCGGAGACGCACTGACCGGCACTTTCCCGGTAAATGCGCAGGACGGGCCGCTCACCGAGCACCTTCCCTGAACATGCGCGCGACACGCGGCGATGTCGTCTACTCGCCTCGGTCGCCTACTGCCCCAGCAACCGTCCGAACAGTCGGGCGCGGCGCGATGGGCGACGGCTGCGCGCCTCCGCCGCGTCGGCCGAGGCCATCACCCGCAACCCGGCGTTGACACCCAGCCAGCGCAGCGGTTCCGGCTCCCAGCGCGGTGATCGGTGCCCGACCCACGGCAGCGAGGTCAGGTGGCTGTCCTCGCCCCTGATCAGGTCGGCCAGTGTCCTTCCGGCGAGGTTGCTCGTCGCGACCCCGTCCCCGACATAGCCGCCCGCCCACGCCAACCCCGTCGCCCGGTCCATCCCGACAGAGGGAAACCAGTCCCGGGGCACACCGAGCGGTCCGCCCCACCGGTGGGTGATCCGAACGTCCGGGCCGAGGACCGGGAACAGGTCGGTCAGCGTACGGCGCAGCGCGGCGAAGACCCGCGGATCCCGGTCGTAGGATGGACGGACCCGGGACCGGAAGTGGTACGGCGCTCCGCGACCGCCGAAGGCCAGGCGACCGTCCGCGGTCCGCTGCCCGTAGATGATCAGATGTCGGTAGTCGGCGAAGGTCTCCCGCCCGGCCAGGCCGATCTGCCGCCACACCGTCTCCGGCAGCGGTTCCGTCGCGATCATCAGCGAGTAGACGGGCGCGAGCACCCGCCGGTGGCCGGGCAGGGCCGGGGTGTAGCCCTCGGTCGCGCGAACCACGATCGGCGCCCGCACCGTACCGGCCGCGGTGAGCACCCTGCCGGGACGCAGAGCGAGTACCGGGGTGCGCTCGTAGACGCGCACCCCGCGGCGTTCGACGGTCCGGGCCAGGCCGCGGACCAGCCGGGCCGGGTGGATCGCGGCGCAGTGCGGAGTGTAGGTGCCGCCGAGGGTACCCTCCGCCGCGCACCGGGAACTCGCCTGCGCCGCGTCGAGAAGCGCCAGGTCGTCCTCGCCGAAGCCGAACTCGCGCGCCTCGGCGACCTCGGCACGGGCCCGCGCCAGCTGTGCCTCGGTGCGGGCGAGCACGATCGTGCCGCCCTTGCGCCAGTGACAGTCGATGCCCTCCGCCGCGGCGACCCGGCCGACCTCGTCGACCGTGTCGTGCATGGCGCGGCGCATCGCCACCGCGGCGGCGCGGCCGTGCCGCCGGGCCAGGGCGGACAGGGACACGGGGAACAACGCTGAGCACCAGCCGCCGTTGCGTCCGGAGGCGCCGTACCCGGCGAACTCGCGCTCCAGCACGGCGATGCGCAGCGACGGGTCGGCGACCGCGAGATAGTAGGCGGTCCACAGGCCCGTGAAGCCGGCGCCGACGATCGCCACATCGGCGTCGCGGTCGCCGAGCAGGGTGGGCCGCGGCGACAGATCGTCGTCGGCTGTGGCTAACCACAGGGACAGGTCGCGCGGGGTCACAGTCGACGCCACGCCTCGCTGAGCACCGAGCGCAGGATCTGCTCCATCTCGTCGAAGTGCTCCTGGCTCGCGATCAGCGGTGGCGCCAGCTGTACCACCGGGTCGCCCCGGTCGTCGGCGCGGCAGTAGAGCCCAGCTTCGAACAACGCCGTGGACAGGAACCCACGAAGCAGCCGCTCCGATTCCGCCTCGTCGAACGTCTCCTTGGTCGCCTTGTCCTTGACCAGCTCGATGCCGTAGAAGTAGCCGTCGCCGCGCACGTCCCCGACGATCGGAAGGTCGCGCAGCTTCTCCAGGGTCGCCCGGAAGGCGTCCTCGTTGCGGCGTACGTGCCCGAGCAGGTCCTCCTGCTCGAACAAATCGAGGTTGGCCAGCCCGACCGCGCACGAGACCGGATGCCCGCCGAACGTGATGCCGTGCAGGAAGGTGTTGCTGCCCTGCCGGAACGGCTCGATCAGCCGATCACTGACGATCATCGCGCCGAGTGGCGCGTAGCCCGAGGTCAGCCCCTTGGCGGTGGTGATGACGTCGGGCTGGTAACCGTAGCGCTGGGCGCCGAAGTACTCGCCCAGCCGGCCCCACGAGCAGATCACCTCGTCGGAGACGAGCAGCACGTCGTACTCGTCGCAAATCTCACGGACCCGGGCGAAGTAGCCCGGCGGGGGCGGGAAGCAGCCACCTGAGTTCTGCACCGGTTCGAGGAAGACCGCGGCCACCGTATCCGGGCCCTCGCGTTCAATGGCACGGCCGATCTCGTCGGCCGCCCAGCGGCCGAACGCCACAGGGTCGTCCCCGTGCTCCGGCGCGCGGTAGAAGTTGGTGTTGGGCACCTTGATACCACCGGGAACCAGCGGTTCGAAGTCGCTCTTGATGGCCGGCAGCCCGGTGATCGACAGCGCGCCCATGGTCGTGCCGTGATAGGCGATGTACCGGCTGACGACCTTGTGCTTGGTCGGTTTGCCGACCCGCTTGAAGTACGCGCGGGCCAGCTTCCAGGCGGACTCGACGGCCTCCGAGCCGCCGGTCGTGAAGAACACCTGGTTCAGGTCGCCCGGCGCCAGCGCCGCGATCCGGTCGGCGAGTTCGATCGCGGCCGGGTGGGCATACGACCACAGCGGGAAGAAGGCGAGCTCGCCGGCCTGCTTGGCGGCGGCCTCGGCGAGCTGGGTGCGCCCGTGCCCGGCGTTGACCACGAACAGGCCGGCGAGTCCGTCGAGGTAGCGGCGGCCCTGCTCGTCCCAGACATGGACGCCCTCCCCGCGCACGATGACCGGGGCCCTTTCGGTCCGGTAGCTCGACATGCGGGTGAAGTGCAGCCAGAGGTGGTCTGTGGGCGCCATGTTTCGCAAGCCTCGTTTCGGGTCCGCCGATCCGTTTTCGCGGCCGGCGTCGCCAGCCACCGGCGGGCGTGGTGCACCAGCCGTATGTCTACGGTTATCGCATACAAACGAGGCTGGAGCAAGTGTTTGCTGATCCCATCTCGCCGATTCGCGACTGATTCCGTATCAGATCGGACCTGCGGCCGCTAGGCGGTTCCCCAGGTGTACGTCTGCTTGCGCAGCTTGAGGTAGACGAACGCTTCGGTGGCGACGACCCCGTCGACCGCCCTGATCCGCTGGAGGATCTCCAACAGGTGGTCGTCGTTGCGGCAGACCACCTCGGTCAGCAGATCGAACGAGCCGGCCGTGATCACCACGTAGTCCACCTCGTCGAGGTCGGCGAGGCGGTCGGCGATCCGCTCGAGATCGCCCGACGTGCGGATGCCGATCATGGCCTGTCGGGGGAATCCGAGCTGTAGGGGGTCGGTCACCGCCACGATCTGCATGATCCCGGCATCGATCAGCCGCTGTACCCGTTGCCGCACGGCCGCCTCGGACAGGCCGACCGCGCGCGCGACCGTCGCGTACGGTCGTCTCCCGTCCTCCTGCAACTGCTCGATGATCTGCTTGGCCACGTCGTCGAGCAGGGCATGGTTCGCCCCGTCCCGGGCCACCAGCCGCCGCCCGGTCGGCCCGAGGGTCATCCCCGCGCTGGTGCGGTCGCCGTCTCGCCCTGCAGCCATCCCTGCCCCCATACGGCTCGAAAACTCGCGTTCATTCTGTTGCCGCCCCTGCCGCCAGCGCCATTGTGGGCCAAAGCGCACGTTTTTCGTGGTGGACTCGCGTCTTCGCAACCGAATCCCTTGTTAAGTGCCGTTCATCATGCCACGATCAGTCGTCAAACTGAATGTGCGCGTGAACCTGCCGTCCGGCCGTGGCGATGCGCCACCGCCGGCGTGACCCCGCTAGGAGGCGTCCATGCGAAACCGCCCCCGTTTCCGGCCGTCCCCGGCGGCCTCGGCGCTGTTGTCCGCATCCCCGCTGTCGCGTCGCACGCTCATGCGTGGCGCCCTCGCGTCGGGTGCGCTGCTGGCCGCCGGCGCGGTGCTCACCGGCTGCGGCACCAGGGGCACCCAGCAGACCGCGGACAGTTGTGTCAGCGAAGACCTCTCCGCCACCGAGAAGAAGCTGAACTTCTCCAACTGGCCCCAGTACATCGACGTCGACGAGGAGGACGAATCGAAGCGCCCCACCCTGGAGGCGTTCCAAGCCGAGACCGGCATCGACGTCGTCTACACCGAGGACATCAACGACAACGCCGAATTCTTCGGCAAGGTGCAGAACCAACTCGGCGCCTGCGAGCCGATCGGGCGTGACATCGTGGTGCTCAGCGACTGGATGGCCGCCCGGATGCTGCGGCTGGGCTGGGTGCAGAAGCTGGACACGAGCCGGATGCCCAACGTCCAGCAGAATCTCCTGCCGTCGTTGCGGGAACGCCCCTACGACCGGGCAGGCGAGTACGCGGTGCCGTGGCAGTCCGGCTTGACCGGCATCGCCTACAACGCCCGGGTGACCGGCGAGATCCGCACTGTCGACGAGCTGCTCACTCGCCCCGACCTGAAAGGGAGGGTGACGCTGCTGTACGAGATGCAGGACACCATGGCCCTGCTGTTGACCTCCAACGGGCACGATTCCGAGAACTTCACCGAGGCGCAGTTCGACGAAGCGCTGGAGAAGCTGAAGCGCGCCGTCGACTCCGGGCAGATCCGCCGGTTCACCGGCAACGACTACGCCCCCGATCTCGCCAAGGGCGACATCGCCGCCTGCTTCGCCTGGTCCGGCGACATCGTCCAGCTCGGCTTCGAGGACGAAGACATCAAGTTCGTCATCCCGGAGTCCGGCGCGGTGCTCTGGTCGGACAACATGCTGGTGCCGAACAAGGCGACCCACAAGGGCAACGCCGAGCTGCTGATGAACTACTACTACGACCCGGCGGTCGCCGCCGAGCTGGCCGCCTGGGTCAACTACATCTGCCCGGTCAAGGGCGCCC